>DAHXND010000049.1 GCA_027366675.1 Acidimicrobiales bacterium | reverse complement strand
CCATCACTGCCTCTCGCGAGTCGAGGCGACGACCATCCCAAGTGATGGTCACATCATCTGCGGTCGACGGCCGGGCATGGCGCATCCCCTCGAACCACTCCTCCGCGGTCATCACGGGCTGCGCTACCATAGCCGCAGGGTACCGGCCTATAGAGCCGAGCGCACATCGAGGTCAATATCTCGGTCATGTCCCGCACCAGGTCATCGTCGACTTCCGCATCGTCCACTACAACCAGCCGTCGACCGGCGGCTGCGAGTGTGGCCGAGACGTACTCGGCACCGAACCTCGCGAAGCGGTCCCGGTGCTCCACCAAGATGACGGTTGCACTGGAGTCCCCGAGCAAGGAGAGGAACTTGCGCCTCTTGCCGTTCAGAGCGGAGCCGACCTCGGTGACCACCTGTCCAATCTCGTAGCCGTGCTCGGTGGCCCATGAGATGACACGTGCTACCTGCCGATCCAGGTCGGGCTTCTGGTCTGCCGACGACACGCGTGCATACACAACAGTCCGGCCACGGTGCTGAGCAGGGCAGTTCTCCAAGTCTCCAACCAGGATCAGCTTCCGCATCTTCCGAGCTGGCACGGGCAGCCTGCCCTCGCGAAACCACTTGTACGCGGTCTGCGGATGCACCCCTTGGCTCAGCGCCCACTCGCGAAGATTCACCAACTATCATTATATCGTCCTCAGTGGTCAACTGTTGCAACCCTCCGGCAGCTCAGATTTCGACCTCACGGTCGTCAGGCAATCAGGAGCAACGAAAGTCGAGGTAAAGCTCTCCACCGAAGATCCGCCAAGGTTCCAGCAGGTTCGCGATCCGCTGCGCCAGGGGGTGACGAAATATGACGCCTTGCCCTGCCTGTCGGGCAGCCCCGGCGGTTGGTGTATTGGGTCGTCGAAGTCGGAGACGTGGCGGCACTCATCGACTCGGGCGCCATCACGATCCAGCATCAAGATAGCAATACCCACTGGTTCTACCCGTCAAGGACCAGCCAGGACGTCTACTCGAGTTTTCGGCGCGACTTTCGACAACTGAAGGAATGGATGACGTCGTAGTTGCCCACTCGTGACCGGCGCGAGCTTTCTCAAAAGAGCGCAGCCGGGATGTCGTCTGGGCACGGCATGGGATCTCCCTGGGTTGTCAGATAGCTGACTCCACTTCGACCAAGGCGGCGTTGCATAACCGCCACGGCCTCGGGATTATCGTCGATCAGCAGGAATCGCCGCCCTAGCTGGCGAGCAACGGCTCCCGTCGTCCCGCTTCCGGCGAAGAAGTCCAGCACTCGGGCTCCCGGTGACGAGGAAGCCTGCACCACACGACGGAGGATCCCCTCGGGCTTTTGGTTCGGGTAGCCCGTCTTCTCCTTACCGTTAGTAGGCACGATCGTGTGCCACCAAACATCCGTCGGGACCTTGCCGCGCTCCGCCTTCTCTGCCGTGACAAGGCCGGGCGCCATGTAGGGAATGCGCTCAACCGCGTCCTGGTCGAAATAATAGTGAGCTGGATCACGGACGTAGACCAGGATCGTGTCGTGCTTAGCGGGCCAGCGGTTCTTCGGCCGGCCGCCGTAGTCATAGGCCCAGATGATCTCGTTCAGGAAGCAGTCACGGCCGAAGATCTCGTCAAGAAGGATCTTGCAATAATGGGCCTCGTGGTAGTCGATGTGGAAGTACATGGTGCCGTCGTCGGCAAGCAGGCGACGGGCCTCTTCGAGGCGCGGCCCGATGAAGCCAAGGTAGTCGTCGAAGTCGTCCCCGTAGGACTTGCGCCCGGTTTCCACCGTTACGTAGTTTCGACCTCCGAAGCCTCGGCGATCCCCGTGTTCCGCGCTGTGGGTGCGGAGCGTGAGCCTCTGCTGGATCTTCCCAGTGTTGAAAGGCGGGTCGATGTAAATCAGCTGGAAGGACTGGTCGGGCAGCTTCGGCAGCACCTCCGCGTTGTCGCCGAGCACTACATAGTCAGTGTTCTCTTTGGCGAGATCCTGCATCGGTTGATGAGTCTAGCTTTCTGGGATCGAGGAGAGTGCTCTCCTCGAATGCCAGTCGATGATCGCCACCTCCAGCTGGCCGATCATCTCGTAGAGGGTGTCCACGCCGATAGAGTCGGTGTCGGAGACACTGTTCCCGGTCTCGAAGACAGCGTCGGCGTTGTCGATGAGATGCTTCTCCAGGTCGAGATCTGAGGTGGATGAACCTGCTCCCCATGGAATTGCCGGATCACCGTAAGAGACCCGAAAAGACTCCAAAAGTTCACTGCCATGACTGTCGCCGTTCACCGGCCTGTCAATCTGCATCGTTATGTTGAATGCGTAATGGCTAGGCGAGAGAAGCGGAGGATATATGCTAATTCGTAAGGTACGATCCGGCATACTATCGGGAATCGCACTACTGGCGGCTGCTGGTACGCTGGCGGCCTGCAGCACGTCAACGAGTACAAGTCCGACCGCGCATGCGGCTACTGGGAGCGCCTGCTGGGCCAGAGCGGCCGCGGCGAGCTCCTGCGGTGGTATGGCCGCATTGGTGAAGGCAGCAAAGGCGGAAGGTCACCTGAACGTGATAGCGCTTCCCGCGGACTGGGCAAACTACGGCACCATAATCAAGGATTTCGAGGCAAAGTACGGCATAACTATCAACAGTGAAAATCCGAATGGATCGAGTGGCGAGGAGCTTGCTGCCATCAGGTCCCAGAAAGGAAGTAGTAGGGCACCCGACGTAGTGGACGTGGGGCCTTCCTTTGCTCTGCAAGGCGCATCCGAGGGCCTGTTTGCTCCATACAAAGTAGCCGAATGGGCAAATATACCTTCAGATCAGAAATCCTCCAATGGATACTGGTGGGATGACTACGGCGGCTATATCTCGATCGGGTATGATGCCAAGATATTCCACAACCCGCCAACCTCCTTTAGTTCGCTGCTATCTTCGCAGTACAAAGGTTCGGTATGCCTGGACGGTAATCCCGAGAGTGCCGGTGCGGCGTTCGCCGGCGTATTTGCTGCATCTCTTGCAAACGGCGGATCGTTCAACAATATAGAGCCTGGCATCCAGTACTTCAAGCGCTTGGCGAAGGCGGGCAATTTCGTACCGACCGGAGCGTCTCCTTCGAGCATAGAGAGCGGCCAGTGCCGGGTGACAATCGATTGGACCTATCTCGAGGCACAGTACACCAAGGGACTTCAGGGCAAGGTGGATTGGAAGGTGCTTGTTCCCAGCAGCGGGCATTACGCTTCCTATTACGTTCAGGCAATCTCCAGGTACGCTCCAAACCCAGCAGCAGCGCGCCTGTGGGAAGAATATCTCTTTTCTCCGGCGGGGCAGAATCTGTGGCTGGAAGGATATTCGATGCCAGTAGAGCTTCCATCGATGATAAAGGCCGGTACTGTCGACAAGACAGCGCTCTCTGCTATTCCGACCGTGAAGGGTACGGTGTCCTTTCCAAGTCAGGCACAGCTCAGCAAGGCTCAGCAGGTGATTGTTTCCCAGTGGCCGTCTGTGTGAGGCGTTCTGGGGAATGGGAGAGCGCGAGCGCCCGAAGGCAAGCGTGACAACATCCGAGCTAGATGACCCGGTAGCGGGATCAGCAAGGTCAGGGAGGAATAGCTGGCGTGTCTGGAAGTATCCAGTGGCAGGGCTGGTTCCACTGGTGGCTTACATGGCACTGTTTCTCTTCCTACCTGCCGCAGGAGTGCTTGTGAATGCATTTCGCAGTAACAGCGGGCATTTCAGTCTGGTGAATCTGAGAATGGCCGCACAGAGCGCCTATCTGAAGTCGCTTACCGTCAGTGTCGAGTTGTCCGCGGTTTCGGCAGTGATAGCGGGAGTGGCTGGACTGATCGTCGTTGTTGCGATAGTGTCTTCCCCCAGCCGCTTGATGCACCGGGTTTCCGGCAGTATGTCCGCAGTGCTGGCGAATACTGGCGGGATCCCGCTTGCATTCGCGTTCATAGCGACCTTGGGTAATTTCGGCATAATCACCAAATTGCTGGCCGGGGCAGGTTTCAACCCTTACGTGCATGGCTTCAGCCTGTACTCCATTAGCGGGCTGGTAATTGTCTACCAGTATTTCCTGGTTCCGATGATGGTGCTGGTGATGTTACCGGCAGTGGAAGGGCTGCGCAGGGAATGGTCCGAGTCTGCTGCAAGCCTTGGAGGCAGGCGGCATCATTTCTGGCGCTATGTAGGGTTGCCACTCCTGGCGCCTACCTTCTTCTCTGGATTGCTCGTGCTGTTTGCTGATGCGTTCGCGGCTTATGCAACAGCCGCGGCACTTGCAGGAGGTGTGATACCGCTGGTGCCGATAGAGATAGGCAATTTCGTATCTGGCAACGTGATTGCGGATCAGACTCATCTCGGTGATGCACTTGGCCTTGAGATGGTGGTCATGGTGATAGTAGTTGCGGTTGTGTATGGCACCGTCCAGCACAGAAGAGCACGATGGGCACACTGATCGACAACGCCGGCGTGCGCCAGGCTGCCGCCATTCGCCAGGGCGGTGCATTGCCAAGCGAGGTGGCCGGTACCGAGGCAGCTGCCGAGCGCCCGCGCCGGACTTACCGTAACCTCCGTGGCAGGAGGTCGGAATCTGGTAGTGCGAAATCGGCTATCGGCAAAGGCGCTACGATCGATGGTCATGGACGAGTATATCGTAGAACGGTACTTAGTGTCGTGGCGCTATATTTCATCGTTCCGCTCGCGGCATCTGCGCGCTTCAGCTTCGAAGGTAATCACAACAGCTTTTCGCTATCAGCCTACACTACGGTATTCAGTTCGCACCTGTTCTGGTCTTCACTGGGACTCTCGGCGGAAGTCGGTCTGGGCGCCGCTGCTCTCGAGCTCATGTTCACGCTCGGTACGTCATTGTGGGTGAACCTGCGCGCTCCGAAATGGAGACCATTTGTCGATACCATTACTTTGCTGCCGATTGTAGTGCCAGTTGTGGTGCTGGTGCTGGGAGTATCGAGTACTTTGCATTTCCTCCCTTCCTTCATGGTCTTTACACCGGTCATTCTGGTACTGGAGTACGTCATCCTGGCTATGCCTTACGCATACAGGATAGTGGACAGCGGTGTACGGTCATTGGATCTTCGTACAATGGTAGACGCAGGGCGGTCTGTGGGCGGTAACTGGCTGCGCATCACTTCTCGTATCCTTCTCCCCAATCTCAAGGGCTCACTGCTTGGTGCTGCATTCATGACGTTCGGACTGGTGCTGGGCGAGTATGTGATGGCAAGCCTGCTGTCGTTCAATACTTTTTCGGTGTGGCTCGAGACGGTGGGAGTGGTTCACGCCACCGAAGCGGTGGCTCTTTCGGTCATATCCCTGGCTGGTGGCACCATCGTCCTCGGGGCGGTCGCCGTTATTGCGTCACTCCGTAGGAATGCGAGGGATACTGCCGCGATCAGTGGTGGCACGATGAGTGCTGCTGGAGCGATCAGTGGTGGCGCGAGTGCCACTTATGCCGTCGTGACCGATGACATATCATTACAGGAGGAGTAGTTATGAGCATGGTGGATAATCTTGTTAACAGGCCAGGAAGCATGAATATGCTCAAAGTTCAAAAAGGCACAAGGGCTACTCGGCCGGACAGCACTACCGGAGTGGCAGTGGAGATGCTCAATTTGCGAAGGGCGTTCGGCGGGGTGAAAGCCCTGGACGGGTTCTCGATCAAAGTGGAGCCGGGAGAGCTCATTGCATTGCTGGGACCATCCGGTAGCGGCAAGACTACTGCACTTCGTGTACTTGCAGGTCTCGAGGCGGCTGATTATGGGAAGATTATTGTAGATAACAGAGATGTAACTCATTTGCCGGCGCATCGCCGGGACATGGGTATGGTGTTCCAAGCCTATAGTCTCTTTCCCAATATGACCGCTCTTGGCAATGTTGCCTTCGGCCTCCGTATCCGCAGGGTGAGCTCTGCTGAGCGGAAACGGAGGGCAGCTCGGTTACTCGAGCTCACGGGACTCTCCGGCGAGGCAAATCGTTACCCTCACCAACTTTCGGGTGGCCAGCAGCAGCGAGTCGCTCTCGCACGAGCGCTGGCAATCGAACCACGAGTGCTGCTGCTCGACGAGCCCCTGTCGGCCCTCGATGCTGCCGTGCGTGCAAGGTTGCGTGACGAGATACGACGCATCCAGATGGACGTGGGCACGACCACTGTGTTTGTCACCCACGATCAGGAGGAAGCTCTTTCTATAGCGGATAAGGTGGGAGTCATGAAAGACGGGCGTCTGCAGCAGGTGGGCACTCCCTTCCAGATTTACAACGAGCCGGCGAATGCCTTTGTGGCTTCTTTTGTGGGATCGGTCAACCGCTTGCCAGGGGTTGCCGTCGCTACGGGACGTGTGCAGGTTATGGGAGAGACCGTGCAGGTAGGCGCGGCCAGGGCTGGAGAGAATTGGTCCCCAGGAACTCGAGTAGAGGTACTTGTAAGGCCTGAATCATTGAGTGTTGTGCAGGATCCCGCAGGCTCCGGCCGCCTGGTAAGCAGGACGTTTCTTGGAGCGATGCTACGGGTTGGCGTAGCCGTTCCTGGCCACAAGGATGAGATCTTTGCCATGGTGCCTGCGGCAGAAGCGGCATGGGCTATTCCAGGAGAGTCCGTACGGCTTGCTCTCTCGGGAGCTCCGCTATTTGTCATGGAGTACAATGGCATTGCAAGCTGAAGGGGGGAACGGTTGCACAACTGCGGATGCGACTATCATACCTGTCTGCGATCATACGAGCGTATACCATTGCCTGGAGATGGGTCCGGGAGAGCCCCATGCGGTGCGCCGGGTTACTGGCGGCAATGAGCATGCGGGACGCGACGCAGGACATTTAGCCGGGATAGAACCTTTACTGGCGTTTGCACACCTGACTGATTTGCACGTTACCGATGTACAGAGTCCTGCGAGAGCGGAGTTCCTTGACCGGCTGGCTAACGTTGATTCAGAGCTCTTTCCTGTACTTGGGAATATCGGCACTTACCGGCCCCAGGAGGGGCTCAGCATGCACGTGGTAGAGGCGATGGCCAGAACGGTTCGTAATTTACGTTTCGGGCCGGTAACCGGATGCCCCATCGCTTTTGGGATGATTACGGGTGACGCAGCTGATAACTCCCAGTACAACGAGCTCCGGTGGTATCTCGACCTGATGCACGGAGGCAAGGTGATTACTCCTGATTCAGGCGATCGTAGCCGTTACGAAGGTGTCGGTAATGCCGCTTTCTATGACTGGCACTACTGGCATCCTGACGATCTATCCCCAGGGGTTGGCCCGGACATTGCTCGGGACCAGTACGGTTACCCGGCGGTTCCAGGACTGCTCGAGTCGTGCCGCAAGGAGTTCACTTCCACGGGGCTCGGGATTCCCTGGCATGATGTTCCGGGTAACCATGATTATATGCTGGCCGGGACGATACCACATAACGAGAGATTAAGAACTGTAGCAGTGGGTGACAGGAAGCTGACGGGGTGGATGGAAGGTTTCGATGTGGGGGAGCTACTCGCTGGTCAGAGTGGCGTTCCTCCTTTCGTAGCAGCGTTGTTCGGGGGTCAAGGATTCGATGTGGGGGAGCTACTCGCCGATCACGGTGGCGTTCCTCCGTTCGTAGCAGCGTTGTTCGGCGGTCCCTGGAGGCAGGTAACGGCTGATCCGGAGCGACGGCTCATCGATCGGAAGCAATGGCTCGCTGTGTGCAATCAGAGTACTGGTGGTATCGAAGACGTAGGCAGGGCGGGCGGGGCGTCCAACGGCAGGATATCGGAGTCGGTGCGAGAGAGAGCTCATTCGTATTACGGTTTTGATGCCGGCCCGATCCGATGTCTCGTGCTCGATACGGTGAACCCATCTGGAGGATGGCATGGATCAATCGATGCCGAGCAGCTCTCCTGGCTAGAAGGAGAACTGGTGAATGGGCACAGCCGGTGGAGGGACGAGGATGGCAGATGGGTACCCGGCAGCGGCGGGGATCGCCTGTTCGTATTGTTCAGTCACCATCCGCTGGAGACACTCGTAAATGGCTACTCGTCATCTGGTTCCGACCGGATACTCGTTGGCGGCCTGGAGAGATTGCTCGGGCGATTTCCCAATGTCGTGCTGTGGGTGAACGGCCATACCCATGATCACAAGATAACCCTGCTTCACGATGCTCCGGTGGCGGGATCGACATATTCAGGGCATCGGGTCTGGCAGATCACCACCGCTTCCCTCATAGACTGGCCGCAGCAGGGACGCGTTATCGAGCTTGCAGTGGATAGAGGATCCGGAGAGCTGGTTATATGTGTATCGGTGCTCGATCATGCAGGCATGGTGAATCCCCGGATAGGCGACCCTGATGACCCGTTGGTGCTTGCCGGGTGGTCCCGGGAGCTTTCCCTGAATTCGTGGCATCGAAGCGATCCTGCGACAGAACCAACAGGGCGGGGTACGATGTATGATCGTAACGTAATACTGCGGATCCCTGCTCCGTTTGTCCTTGTTGCATGATCCAGAAAAGTGTCGGCCCAGAAAGGGTGCCTCACTGAGAGAAGTTGCCGTCCCAGCAGAGTGTCGGCCTTGGCTGTCCTTGCACAGGATCGTTTGCGTCCAAGGTGTTCAGCAAGTGTTCATGCAAACATCGAGCAGTGCTCACCTGCTGTTAGCCTGGTACTTGGATACATGAGGTCACGAGTAGCTAGACTACTGGCGTCACCGGGAGGAATGTGGGCGGCGAGGTTGTCCCGCTGAGCGTGTGTCACTTGCCACAGCGGCGGCCACCTTCTCGAGCACCCGACACTACGGCGCTACCTCACCAGGCGATCGGGGCGTGTCGTGGCTGACAAGGAGAAGAGCGCCGCAGAAGATGGCCGCAGAAGAGCGCCTCGATGGCAAGTTCTTGTTGTCCAGCTCCGACGACGCGGTACCCGCCGCGTACATGGCCTGGCTATACAAGTCCCTCCTCGAGGTGGAGGCATCCTGGCGGGACCTGAAGCAGACGATCGAGCTGCGCCCGGTGTATCACCGCAAAGAGGAGCGCACCGAGGCCACTCCTCGGAGCCGAGCCATCTTGAAAGCACTCGGCGTCGACGAACCGCCGATCGTGCTCGACCTCGACACCACCTCATCGGTGAGGGTCCGTCGTGACCCTGGCGGAGCTCACGCCCGGGGTCGTGCCAGGCTACTACGGGTGACGTCCGGTAAGTGCGCGGCGGCGAGATCAGAATACGGGCGGTCTAGCCCGCTGGGCAAGAGCAGTCACGGCAGCAGGTCGCTACGCACCCGGCGGCCATGGGTTTCTCGACCAAGAACGACGTCGATTCCCCGGAGGATGAGGTCAAGCTCCGACCGGCTGACTCGTCCAACTCGTTCCACGAGGATCTCGCGGTCAATGGACACAATCTGCGAGACGTTTGCCACCGAGTCCTTCGCAAGTCCAGTGTGTCCGGCACCAAGCACCACGTTCCCCGGAGCTCGGGCCCAGCGGAGGTTACTGGTGAGCGGGACCACCACCGTGGTTGCGAGCCGGCTCGCGTTAAAGGCGTCACCCTGCACCACTACCACCGGTCGGCGAAAGCCGGGACCGGAGCCGACGGGATCCGGCAACTCTGCCCAGTAGAGATCCCCCTGGGCAATTACCACTCGTCACGTCCCAGCGCCTTACGGCTAGCCTCCTCGAGCCATGGATCCGGCCTGGAGTCGACCTCGCTGAGTGCTTCGTTCATGGCGCTTGTCAGGGCTTGGGGGTCACGGCGGAGCAGATACTCGCTCAATGCCTCTTGGTAGACCTGGCTTCGGGACTTTCCGAGACGCTTCGCCAAGGCATCGGCTTCGCAAAAGAGATCGTCGGGAATCGAGACTGCGGTCTTCATACCTAAAGTATAACCGAGGAACGGTGCTCAGGCGCTCATTTCAAAAACCTTCCATACCTCTAGATGCGCTCGCCAAGTCCTTGGCTTCTCTCGGCCCATTGGGGCCGGGGTTTTCGGCGCGTTTCCGCTAATCCAGGCTGTTTTTCTCCCTGCCATGGCTGTACCGGCGAGACGAGCTCGACGCTTCCCGAGCGGGTCTATGCCTTGACACTGTTTCATGAGAGGATTAGCGTAACGACTGAAAACGTTTACAGGCTCACGGTGCGGGGTCCGACCACCGGTGCCGGCGAGCGGAAGGTGAGAGGGGTGATTAAGAGGCAAGAGGTCGGAATCGGGGGCTCAGGGCTGCCCATGATATGGGTGCGTTGATCAGCCTCCGCGATGCCGTCATGGCAAATCAGAGGGTAACAAACATTCTCGCGTTAGGGTCACCTCGAAGCAGGCTCCTCAGCGAGGGGATCAACAGAAAAGGGAGGACTATGGTGCAAGCCACTATCTACCAGAATCTAATGAATCGTCTTCATGATCGCCATAACATCCGCCGATGGGTGACGACTCCCGCTCTCATCGCACTCGTAGGGGTGCTGCTGGCAGCCTGCAGCACGTCTACTACCCCATCGGCGAAGCCCACGGCAGCACGCAAGACCGTTTACTTCATCTACAACGGCCCCACGCCGCCGTATTTCGCACCGATGGCATCTGCCATCAGCGACGTCAGCAAGTTCTACCCGACGATGACAATAAAGACGATCAATGCGAACGGTTCGGCCACGACGGAGGCAGAGGACGTGAGCGAGGCAATAGCCGCCGGTGCCAACGGGATCATCCTGAATACGATCAGCGAGACGGATACGACTGCCGCGGCAAACGCCATGTCGCACCATATACCAGTCGTTACCATCGATCGCGACGTTTCCGATCCTGCGGACCGTATCGCGTTCATCGGTGACAACGATATCGAGCTCGGGAAGTCCACTACGCAGTACGCCCTGGATGAGCTGGCCAAGATGCACATTCCTACACCCTGGCACGTCGTTGTTCTGGAGGGCACTGCGGGCGCCAGTGTGACTATCGGCCGCGAGACGGGGACGATGGACGCGTTGCGGCCATACATGAGAGCGGGGAAGGCGAAAGTCATACTGAATCAGTTCGGGAACTTCTCGACAAGCACGGCGCAGTCCATAATGAGCGCCGAGCTTGCGAAGACCAAGAATATCCAGCTCGTGGCGTCTGCGAATGACGCGATGTCAGAGGGTGCCATTGCTGCGTTCGAGTCTCAGGGCATCACGCCGGGCAAGACCGTGCTTATCACGGGCTCGGACGGCCAGCCCCAGAGCTTGGCGGACATAAAGAACGGTACCCAGCTAGACAGCTACGCACACCCCCCTTACACAGAGGCTTACTGGGCCGTAGAGGCTATGTGGAACTACCTCTATCACAAGGTAACGCCTCCGAAATCCAAGTTCCCGGACGCTAAGGTGCTGGTGCCGGAGAAGGTGATCACAAAGGCCAACCTCTCGACAGTCCATGCCTGGGGTACACCGGCAGTGGTCCCTCCATTGCCATATGGTGTGTCCTCGGCCCACGCGGTCCCAGCGTCCGCACTGGGTGGAAGCTACTGATAGGTCAAGAGGGCAAGTAGACGAGCTCGGAATGCCTATCTGCTGGAGAGTCTCCCCAGAGATAGGCATTCCTGCTCGAGCTCCCGGAAGGAAACCCTGATCGCGTGGCAGCGGTAATACTGGAGATCACCTAGGATGGCCGACCTGGGGCGTAGGGGGGCTAGGCCCACGATTCGTGACGTTGCCCGCATGGCAGGAGTCTCGACCGCATCGGTGTCACGAGTGTTCTCCGGCCAGCTGAAGTCTATGGACACCATAGAGCGTGTCAGGGATGCTGCTCTGAGCCTGGGATATACCCCGCATTCTGTCGCTAGGAGCCTTGTGCAGCGGCGGACCTGGATCCTGGGCGTCATAGTGCCAGACATAAGCAACCCGTTCTTCCCTCAGTTGATCAGGGTTATCCAGACAAGAGCCGAGGAGTGTGGCTACGGGATACTGCTATCGCAGGCTTTCGGGACTGAGTCAGAGGACAGGTCCATGGATCTGCTGAAGAACGGGAGAGTGGACGGGATCATCGCCGTGGGTACCCCGGGAGAGGGAGGTCACGCGCTGGAAAGATCAGGTTCGCCAAGCGCTGTAAGGATTCCCGTGGTATCTCTGGACCGAGATGCTGGCTTCAGTGGCGCACCGTTCATCTGTGTAGACCACCGTGCGGGCGCGAAGCTGGCAGTTGGTCATCTTACCGACTTAGGTCACCGCGCGATCCTGCACCTATCAGGGCCTCCTGGCCTAGCGCTCTCGAGTGAGAGGTGCTCGGGATACGAGGATGCTATGGCCAGCATTCCAGGATCTGCTTCCCGCCCTATGGTGATAGCGGGAGATCTCGGCGAGAGGAGCGGCTACGCCGCCGTGAAGCAGGCCCGCGAGGATGGTCTCTCTTTCACGGCCGTGTTCGCGGCAAACGATCTAATGGCGATTGGTGCTATGTATGCACTCAGGAACGAAGGAGTGCGGGTTCCCGAGGACGTCTCGGTTGTGGGCTTTGATGACATAGAGATAGGCGCTTACATCTCGCCCGCCCTCACGACTATTCATCAGCCGATGGAGGCTATGGGTCGGCTATCGGTGGACGTCCTGATAAGCGAGATCGAGAACTTTCTCGCAGAATCCGGGATGGCTGACGAGGACAAGCCGGTGTCGACTGGCAGCGAGAATCACTCGTCGTGGAGAGCAGCCTGCGTCGAGGCCGGTGCTATCGTATCTGAAGATGATGGGAGGTTCATCGGTAAGTTCAGGGGAGAACTGGTGCCGAGAGAGTCAACGGCTCCTCCACTATCGAGACGTCGGACAACCGGTAGGAATCGTGCCAGGAAGGTGCCAGTGGCTGTCGCCGGCGGTACGGTTGTAGCGGCGTCGTCAGCTACAGTCGGCGCCACGGCTGCAGCTGCAGCTGGCGTAGCGGCCGTGACCGGGGGACCACCTAGCCACGAAGGTGCAGATCGATCGTGCTCGCGATGATCTCTTCCCAGGATGACATGGTGTTTGGTGAATCGCCTGCACCCATAGTGGTGATGGGTAGCATGAACCGCGATATCAGGCTACAGATGGCACGCTTGCCGGTACCTGGAGAGACGGTAGCTGGGCACGGAATCTCCAGCCAGGCCGGCGGCAAGGGAGCGAACCAGGCTGTTGCTGCAGCGATGCTGGGAGCGACCGTGCTCATGGTGGGGTGCGTAGGTGACGACAGTGTGGGTGCGTTCCTCACCGGCAAGCTCGCAGAGCGGGGTGTGGACACCTCGGGCGTGCGAGTGGTCGCTGATGAACCGTCTGGGACCGCAGTTGTCATGGTAAACGATTCTGGGGAGAATATGATTGTAGTGATTCCAGGAGCGAATGGCCGGGTGGGTGCTCCTGAGGTGGAGTCGGTCCTTGGCCAGGTGGGCCGTTCCAGGGCAATAGTGCTTTCGCAGATGGAGGTGCCGGAGAGGAGCGTTCTCTCGCTGATGCATGCCCTGGAGACATCGAGGTCCGTCGTGAGGATGTTGAACGTTTCCCCGGCAGCAGGCGTGGCAGCGGGGATGCTCGGGGGCATTGATTTCGTGATCGTGAACGAATTGGAGGCAGCTCAACTTGTCGCCAGCCAGGATGCCGGATCCAGCCAGGATGCCGCGGCCGACGGGATGCACCCAGGAGCCGACGGGATGCATCCAGGATCTGGTAGTACGCATGCCTCAGGCGCCCGCCCGCCTGGCCTGGCTTTGGACGAGAATGCCCTGGTTTCAGCGCGAAGGATCATTGAGGCTGGCGTGAAGAACGTGGTGGTGACGCTAGGAGAGCACGGCGCCGTGCTCTGTAACGGCCATGAGGAGATCCGCCGTAGAGCCCCGGCCATTACGCCAGTGGATACGACGGGAGCAGGTGACCAGTTCCTCGGGATGTTTGCCTTCGCGATCTCCCGGGGATTGAGCAATGAGGTGGCCCTTGGTATGGCGGTAGACGTTGCGTCGGTGAGCACTACCCGTGTGGGCGCACAGGATTCGTTCGTGAGCGCCGGTGAGCTGTCATTGCTGAGCCAGCCAGCTAGTGCCGCTGGGAGGGAAGTGGGGGATCGTGTTGCCAAGTAGCCGGATAGCCAGCTTATCCAGTTCTGGGGCGGAAGACTTGGACAATGAAGAATAGCCCTAATGCAGTTGTACAAGGTGACGCAACAGGGATGCCTGACCCGAAGTCCCGTATTCCCGTTCTATCAGCCGAGCATCTAGTAAAGACCTTCGGTCCTATACGGGCTGTCGATGATGTGAGCCTCGACCTCTACGAGGGAGAAGTAGTAGGGCTTGTGGGGGACAACGGGGCCGGGAAGTCGACATTCCTTTCTCTCCTAACGGGCTATAACCGAGCCGATAGCGGGGTGTTCCGGCATCGAGGGAAGGTGATTTCTCACACCTCTACCTTGACATCCCGCAAGCAGTTGAAGCTGGAGATGATCTACCAGCATCTGGACCTGGCTCCCGATCTTCCCGTCTGGCAGAATCTCTTCCTCGGGGAGGAGCTGCGAGCCTTCGGTCTCTTCATGGACAAGCACTCCATGGAGAAGCGAGCATCCGATGTGCTGAAGGAGCTCGGCTCTAAAGTGAAGCCGACAGATCTGGTAGGAGAGCTCTCCGGTGGGGAGCAACAGGTCGTCGCTATCGGACGGGCCCTTCTATTCGATAGAGAGATCATCCTGATGGACGAGCCTACAGCCGCGATCTCGCTCCAGAAGGTGCATGATGTCCTGAATCTGATTCTGAGGCTGAAGTCTCTCAACAAGACAGTTATTCTCGTCAGCCACAGATTAGAGGATATTCTGGAAGTATCAGATCGCATAGTAATATTTACTTTGGGGAAGATAGTAGCGATCATCGAGAATGATAAGACCATCGGAGTTACAGATCTCTCCAGGCTTATGTTCGAGGGTCGAGCAAGCAATAGCAACAGCGGGCAGGGCAGCCTGGGAGATACCCAGGTGGCGGCAGTTTCGGGAGGAGCTGAGTAGATGAGCCTAGCTTCAGTCTCCTACAAGGAGATGCTGAGCTGGGACAACACGAGGAAAGTGGGACGCGTCGCCTTCGGTGGAGCGGGGAGCGTGAGACGGCCCGTGATATTCCTCGTTCTCGCACTCATAATCTCTTCCTTCCTCTCCCACTCGTTCCTCACTTCCAGCAACATAACCTCTCTGCTGTTATCCTCGAGCTTCCTCATCGTGATAAGTGTTGGTGAGGCTTTCGTGATCATGCTTGGCATGATCGACTTGGGCGTGGAGAGCATCCTGGCTGCTTGTGGTATGATCGCGGCGTTCTTCACGGTGTATCAGAAGATGAATCCGTTTCTCGCTGTTCTCCTGACGTTGGCGATCGGTGTGGCAATAGGCGTCAGTGTCGGGTTGCTGGTTACCAAGGCGCGAATACCATCTTTCATCGTAACCTTGGGAACTTACTGGGGATTCGCAGGGGTGGCGCTTCTCGTGAACAATGGAAGCTATATCAGCCCGTACTCGGTCACACCTACACACGGGCTCGGATTCACTGCTATAGCAGGGTCGACTTTTGGTATTTCCAGGCTGATCATCATATCTTTCGCCATAGTGATCCTTGCCCAGCTTGTGATGTCGTTGACGCCACTCGGAACCTGGTTCAAGGCGGTAGGTTCGAACGAGATCTCTGCGCGCGTGGTGGGTTTGAACACGGTCAGGCTGAAGATAGCGGTGTTCGTGATATCTGCAGTGCTGGCCGCGCTGGCGGGTCTGATGCTGACAGCATGGTCTAAATCCATCTATCCGAACAGCGGGACCGGGTTGTCACTGGAAGCGATCGCGGCGGTGATACTAGGTGGCATACCCTTCACAGGAGGGCGGGGAACGATCGCAGGGGCAGCTATCGGGGCAGTGGTGATCGGTGTCGTGAACGACCTGATCGTGCTTCTCGGCCTGCCAGCTCTGTGGGAGTACATCTTCGTCGCCCTCGTGCTGATTGTGGCAGGCTTGCAGGCCAGAGGTGGGGTAAATGTGAAATGACCAACAGTAGGCTCCGGCCCGTGTCCGAGGTGCCTGACAAGGTCCCGGGCTGAAGTCTGGCGTGACGTGATTCGGAGATTTTCCGATCAGTGTAAATCGGAGAGCAGCCATGGCCAGCGAGTACCGAGGCCTGCCAGCATGAAACGAGGTATAGGAAGTGGGCAAGATCACGTTCTGGGATTCGAGAGACCTCGAGGGAACCGTGGTGGGAGTCACGGGAGGCACCTCTGGCATCGGGCGAGCTACATGCAAGCTCCTGGCAGAGTCAGGAGTGCGTGTAGTAGTGGCTGGGAGGAGAGTGGAGCGCTTGGAGCAGATCGTCGACGAGCTAGGTAGCGAGGCGGCGGTTGGCTATGAGTACGACGTACGCGACGTGACTAAGGCTGGTGGCCTGGTGGAGCGCGCTCTGGATGCTTTCGGTAGGTTCGACGGCCTGGTGGCAGCCGCCGGGTTCGGAGCCTACGGAAGCATTATGGACTATACAGATGAATACTTGAGCGATATGATCGTAACTAATATCTCAGGCACGCTCTGGCCTGTCCGCGCGGCTGTGAGGCATTTCCTCGGTAATGGTGGTGGTGACGTCGTGATCGTCGCCTCTGTGGCTGGACTGAGAGCTGGCGGGAACGAGGCCGTCTATGGAGCGACGAAGTTCGCTCAGGTAGGGCTGGCGGGTTCCCTGGACAGGGAGCTCACGCCCAAGGGCATAAGGGTGACCGCTATCTGTCCGGCCGCGGTCGAGACGGAGTTCGCCATAGGTCATGGCAGGACAGCGGGAGACCCGGCGCTGGAGAAGGTCCTACGCCCGGAGGACGTCGCTTCTGCCGTGCTTAGCGTTCTCGCGCAGCCAAGGCGCCTCAGGACGAGCCTGTGGACCCTATGGTCAATGGCGGAGCAGGGATAGCAGAGCAGGGATAGAGGAAGCGGCATCGGTGAAGCATGGATCAGGGAGCGAGGATGAAGAGTGCGGGCTGTGATCCTGGAGAGGACAGGCGAGGTGGAGTCAGGTGTCTTGCGCATGGCCGAGGTGGAAAAGCCTTCCCCTGGTACGGGTGAAGTGGTGATAGCGGTCTCAGCGTGCGGGGTATGCCACTCCAACCTTCACATGATCGAGGGTGATTGGACGGCAAACGGCGTGCCTGCCTTCCTTCCGATAGTCCCGGGACACGAGGTCGTTGGAACGGTGGACGAGATGGGTCCCGGTGTTGACTGGCTGGAAGTGGGTCAACGGGTAGGAGTGCAGCCGCTGTGGTCTGCCTGCGGGCGCTGCGAGTACTGCCTGAGTGGCCGGGAGCAGTTGTGCGCAGGCAAGCAGATCACCGGCGAGACGGTGAATGGCGGCTACGCGGAGTTCATGCTGGCGAACGCTATGCACTGCTACCCGTTGCCGGACAACCTTGATGACATGGAGGCCGCGCCACTCTTCTGCCCGGGCATCACAGCTCACAGCGCCGTCCGGAGAGCCGGCTTATCTCCCGGCAAGAAGGTGGCAGTGTTCGGCATAGGTGGGGTTGGCCACATGGTATTGGAGTTCGCGAGGCTAACCGGGGCAGAGGTCATAGCAGTGACAAGGAACCCGATCCATGCTGAGGTCGCTTCGGCTCTGGGGGTCGAGCGGGTCATAGATGCAAGCAAGCTGGATCCCGTAGAAGAGTTGCTCAGGATGGGCGGTGCCGACTCGAGCATCGTCTTTGCACCGGTCGAGGAAGTGGTCGATCAAGCGATCCGGGCGGTGAAGCCGGGAGGCACCGTCGTCATCGGCGTCTTGGCCAGCCTAGGTCCCTTCAAGTTCTTTGACGAGAAGCGCATAGTGGGCTCTGTTATAGGCGGGCGCCAGGCGATG
>DAHXND010000040.1 GCA_027366675.1 Acidimicrobiales bacterium | reverse complement strand
AGCGACGAGGGCCCGTGACCATCTGGTCGTTCCGCTGCAGGGCTCACGCATCGTTCATGCTGGCCTGGCCGGTGGGGACCCGGATCGCAGCCATCCAGCCGGGCCGCCAGACGGTCCAGCCGGGCCAGCGGCCGGTTCGGGGGGGCCAGCGGCCGGTTCGGGGGGGCCGCCAGACGGTCCAGCCGGGCCAGCGGCCGGTTCAGCCGGGCCAGCCGGGCCAGCAGCCGGTTCTCACGATACCTGCGTGACCTATGCGGATGTTATCGCTGGCGCGCTCATGCATGACTCCCCTGGCAGGCGTTCGGCAGGTGAGCTCTCGAGGCTCGGCAGATCCCCGGTTGCCGGCAGACGGAGGGTGGCGAGCGGAGGCGAGGTAGCGCGCGACGCTGGCCGGCTGTCGAGGGATTGGCCAGATGGACTGGAGGGTTGGGAGCGCGAGCGTGCAGCGCTCCAGGTGCGGGCTGCCCGGCGGTGGTTCACCTCACCGAGCCACCTCGGCCAGGAGACAGGCGGTTACCAGCCCCAGCCCCAGCCCCAGCCCCAGCCTCGCTGGACGCTGCCCGCTCTGGCACGTGATGATGATGATCTCGCAGACGACCTCGACCATGAGCTGGCGGGTAGGCGCGTGTGGGCTCCCCGGGACAGGGGCATGGATGACGTTCTCGACCTCCCCGGTGCCGGCGCGGGGGGAGCCAGCTCTCGACGCGAGATGACCTCTGCGGCTTCGGGAAGTGTGTCGCCGGCAGCGGAGTTCGGGCTACTGGTCCACGAGCTTCTCAGGCTGGTGTCCCTGGTGGATGCCATAGAGACGGGCGTGGGAAGCGGTTATGATCGCGGGCAACACCGGGCGCCGGACGCGATGCGCCCCCGTTGGCGAGATCTGCTGGCCACTGAGGCCGCCAGGGTCGCTGGGACGGCCTCGCTCGATGACTCCGACCGGGAAGCTGCCATCGAGCTCGTCGGGCGTCTGGTAGCCGAAGCAGGCGTGATGAAAGAGCTGCGAGCCGCCATCAGCGAGGAGGGGCGCCGTCACTGGCGAGAGGCCTACGTCTCGACGATGGTAGAGGGGATGCTGTTGGAGGGGTTCGTGGACCTCTTCTACGAGGACCCTAGTGATCGCGGGGCGCTCGTCGTAGTGGACTACAAGACCATGCACCGCTTCGACGCAGTCGCCATATCCGATCATCGCTCTGACCACGAGCTCCAGATCGCGGCGTACGCCCTGGCGCTCGAGGCGTCTACCGGGCGCCGCGTCTCCAGGGCAGTTCTCTGCTATGCGAGTCCTGAGTCGTTGCTGGAAGTCTCGGTGGCGAACCTGCCCAGGGCTATATCAGCGGTACATGCGCTCTTGTCCCAGATGGGAGGCGCGTAACGTCGAGCGCGGGCGCTGTGTTGGCGATCTGGTGCTCGGCTATAGCGGCGCGGTGTCGTGTACCTGACGCGTGGGATCGGCTAGCTTCGTGGAGTGCCAAGCGGTCCGGCGTGCCCCCCTCCCTTCCGTCCGATCAGCGGCTCAGGAGCCAAGCCGCCTGGATGGGCTGTCTTCCTCCTCGCTGCGCTCGCTCTCGTGGCCAGCGCATGTGGTCTGGTCCACCGAGCCACAGGAGAGCGTGGCCGCACCCGGGCCACCACGCCGAGCGCGCCCAGCGCGCCCAGCCAACGAGCGGGCGTAGCTCTCTGTCCCCTTACAGGGCTGCCGGCTCCTGGCGGTCAGGTGCCTGATCGCCCAGCCCTCGCGATAAAGATCGGGAATGACCCCGGCGCCCTGCCGCAGAGCGGCCTGGATCACGCAGACATCGTCTTCGAGGAGCCTATCGAAGGGGCGATCACGCGCCTGCTCTCGGTATTCGAGTGCACGGGAGACCCGAAGGTGGGGCCGATCCGGTCTACTCGCTGGATCGACACGCAGATCCTGCCCATGTTCGATCATCCGGCATTCGCGTTCGCCGGAGGGATAGCTCCCGATCTACGAGCGGTGCACCAGACTCCCGTTGACGATCTCGACTTCACGCGATACTACTCCGACTATTTCCGCACTGACACGCGTGCCGCACCGGAGAACCTCTATGCCTCTACCACGACGATGTGGGGACTCGATCACTCCCGCAGCGCGCCGAGGCCAGTATTCTCTTACGGATCAACGGTTCCCACCGGTACGCCCGAGCGATCGGTTACCCTGACCTATTCGGGCATCTTCGCCCTTTCCTGGCACTGGAGTGGCCAGAAGAGCCGCTGGATACGCTATGTGAACTACGGAGAGAGCGGCTTCGTGCCTGACACTGACGCCGATGGCAGCCCGGTTGACGCTGCGAACGTCGTGATCTTACGGGTAGCGACCCACCCCGGTCCCTACGTCGAGGATCAAGAAGGCGCCTACGGGGTGCGAAGCCAGACCGTAGGTGAGGGTGATGCGCTGGTTCTGCGTAATGGAGTCGCGATCAGGGCACGCTGGCAGCGAGCCGCCGTCTCTGATCCCATCTCGCTCACGAGCTCAGGAACGGGTGCTCCGATCAAGCTCGCCCCGGGCAATACCTGGGTCGAGCTGCTGCCCCTCCATGCTGGTCTGAGCGAGCAGGGTGCCACGGCGGCCGGCTGACTAGCCATGGCGCTCGCGCTGGTGAAAGGCTCACCTCGGGCGGTGGTGCACCTGTCGTGGAGGTAGAACTGCCGTGCAGCTAGAAGAGGCTCTGGCGAGGGTGGTGGGAGCAGAGCACGTCCTGGCGGACCCTGATCGTCGTGCTGGGTACGAACGGGATTGGACTGGGCGCTTCGGAGGCCCGGCCCGCCTCGTGGTGCGGCCTCGGTCGGTGAGCGAGGTGGGTGGCGTGATCGAGGTGCTTGCCGGTACTGGCATCCCGGTCATAGCTCAGGGAGGGAACACGGGACTCGTGGGAGGTGGCGTGCCGCGAGGAACTGCCGGGCGTTCTTCGGAACGGGAGCCGCCTGCCATCCTGAGCCTGGCGCGGCTATGCGCCATATCCGAGAAGGAAAGCGACCCGAGTGCGGTCACTGCTGGAGCGGGCGCGACGCTGGAGTCACTTCAAGCTCATGCGGGCCGAACCGGGATGCAGATCGGGTTGGACCTGGCGGCGCGTTCCAGGGCCACTCTTGGCGGGCTCCTCGCTACGAATGCTGGGGGCACCCAGGCTGTCAGGTACGGCACGATGCGAGATCAGGTGCTTCGCCTGGAGGCATGGCTGATGAGCGGCGAGCGGATCTCCTGGGAGTCGGGTGGGCAGATGGAAGGACACGGATACGACCTCGGCGGGCTCCTGGTGGGCAGCGAGGGAACGCTCGGGATCATTACTGGTGCGACAGTGAGGACGGTGGTACCTCCGCGGGAGCGAGCGACAGCTCTTGTCCACCTGCCAGACCTGCCCAGCATCGTGTCGCTCGTGGGCGAGCTGATGGCCTCCGCTGTGGTGCTGGATGCGGTGGAGTGGATGAGCGGGTCGGGTGTTGCGATGGTATGCGAGAAGATCGGGATCGGGCTACCCGAGCTCGACGGCGACAGGCTGGATCCTGGAGCTGGAGAGTACTTGCTAGTGGAGAGCGCGGGCGAGCCTGGCACGTTCCGGGCACTGGGCCTCGCGCTGGAGAGAGTCCTGACCGCCGGCGCTGCGGTGGGGGTGGCCTCGACCACGGAAGCCCGGAGGAGGATGTGGATCTACCGTGATCACCTGAGTGAGGCGATACAGCGGGTGGGTGTTCCACACAAGCTCGACGTGCGGGTTCCGCTAGGTGCCCTGGCGGAGTTCGTCGACATGGCCGAGGACGCAGTACAGGCAATCGCTTCGCACGCGTTTCTCCAGGTATTCGGCCATATCGGTGTCGGTGACCTTCATGTGAACGTCGTAAGTCGCGAGCCTTCGGACATGGTGGTGGATGACGCGGTTCTGGGCGCTGCGGTCGCCTGCGGCGGCAGGGTGGCAGGGGAGCACGGGGTGGGTGTAGCCAAGGCGGAGTGGTTCGAGCGCACCGGTGACGAGGCGCTCCTCTCGGCCTGGCGCAGGGTAAAGCGAGCCCTCGATCCTGGCTGGCAGCTGAATCCTGGGGTGCTCCTTTCAGCGAAAGGAGCCTGAACGCGGAGAAGGGGCCGCTGGGGGGGATAGCGGCCCCTTCACTCCTGGGCACCGGCCCGGTGGGGGGGAACCAGCCGGTGCGCTCTAGACTCGCAAGGATCGGAGAGGGGGTCCCGTCTCCTTGGGTCTGTTTCAATCCCATTGAACACCATCAGCCAGTATCTGTCAAACAGTTTTTCCAGATAGCAGTGATCGATTATAGTGATGAACATGAACCTCCGCCAACTCGAGTCGATCGTAGCCCTGGGGGATCACGGTAGTTTCTCATCGGCTGCCGATGCAGTTGGAACAGTCCAGTCCAACGTCTCGACGCACATCGCTAATCTGGAACGGGAGCTGAACGTCACTCTCTACGATCGGACCAACGGTCTGCTGACTGACGAGGGTGTGGCTTTCGTCGAGCGAGCGCGGGTGATCCTGGCGGAGCTGGCTTCCCTCGAGGAGGAGGTAAAGAGCCGCGCCCATGACGTCATAGGCACTGTGCGGGTCGGCATGATAGGAACGACCGCCCGATGGATGACGCCGAAGCTGCTGGCAGCAGTCCCAGAACGCTACCCGAGGCTGGGCCTCGTGATCGTCGAGGGAACGTCTACCAGCCTGGAGCCTCAGCTTCTCATGGGTCACCTTGACTTGGCTCTTCTAAACCTCCCTGTATCAGATCGTGAGATGGACGCAGAGCCGCTCTTCGCAGAAGATCTCCTTCTGGTCGTCCCGGCCAATTCCGTGCTGGCCAGGAGGCCGTCGTTGCGCCTGGCCGAGCTGGCTAGTTTGAACCTACTGCTCCCCATGCCTGGAACGGCATTTCGGGACGAGATAGATCGGGCATGCAAGCCTCTTGGCATACGGCTCCGCTCGCAGGCAGAGGTCGATGGGACCACGCTCATAGCATCGCTCACGTTCGAGGGGTTCGGCCCGGCCATCCTGCCTGCTACAGCCGTCCCGGATTTCCTGCGCAGCGACTGGCGGCTCGTTCCGGTGGATGGCCTGCCGCCGCGGCGCATAGGTCTAGCGCGCAGGCGCCGAGGCCTCATGGCTGCTCCTGTGCGAGCATTGCGATCCATGATAAAGGAGCTCGTGGCAAGTGATACTCACCTGCCCGTAGGGTTGCATCCTGTCGGGAGCGGCAGAGAGCCTGTTAGCGAGGCTCGCGCCACATGAGCCAGAGTGTCGGTCCACCTTTCGGTGCTCGCAGCTCCTCGATCACCTCCCATCCGTGGCGCCTGTAGAAGGGCACGTTCCTTTCCTTCGATGATTCGAGGTACGCGGGGACCTTCTCGTCGTCGAGCTTGTCGAGTACCGGGCGCAGGACTGCAGATCCGATGCCCCGCCCCTGAAGGGCTGGCTCGGTTCCGACCACTCCCAGGTACCAGTGAGGCCCTTTCGGCCGGTGAGCGTCGATCTGTCCCAGGAAGGCGAGAGTGATACCCAGGCGCTCGGCCACGATTGGAACCATTGGAAGGAGGTGGAGCAGGTCCCGCCAGCCTGGTTTCACCGTTCCCGGGGGGGTCCAGAGGGACGCTCCGGCGTGGTCTGGCGTCGTGTAGGCCTCGCCTCTTGGTAGGTAGGTGTGGCGAAGCTCTATGGCGAAGAAGCGCCTCAGCCCGCGGGGGCGGCGCTGCTGATCGGGTATGAGGTAGCGAGATACGGGGTCATCATCGAAGGCCCGAGCGAGCAGGGCTGCCAGGGCATTTAGCTCGTAGGCAGAGGCTCGCCGCACGTCGGGCAGGGCAACGCCATCACGTTCCATCTGCTCGAGCCTAGATGCTGGCTCGGCGGTTCTCGATTCCTGAGGCGGCCGGGTGTGTCTCGCGCCTATCGACCGAGTGGAGGTCTGAGCTCTCGATTCCTGAGGCGGCCGGGCGGTGAACTACCCGGCCCTGAAGGGCCGGGGTCTCTGGCGCGTTTCCGGTAACCTCACATGGTGGGAACTGGCGAGCAGGAACATGGCATGCCTGGAGGTGAAGCCCGGGTACGGGTTGGCATGGTAGGAGCTGGCCAGCTGGCTCGTATGACCCACCAGGCTGCGATCGACTATGGTGTTCACCTCCAGGTCCTGGCTTCGTCCGAGGCCGACCCTGCTGTTCTGGCGGGGGCGTCTCATTCCCGTGGCCACAGCGACGACTATGGTGACCTGGAGCGACTGGCACGGACCTGCCAGGTGGTCACGTTTGACCACGAGGTCATCCCGCAGGCTCACCTGGAGCGCCTCGAAGCCTCCGGTTGCCAGCTCAGGCCGAAACCCTCTGCCTTCGCTTACAGTCAGGACAAATGGCTGGCCAGGAGATCACTCGCAGCTCATGGCTACCCGACACCGGCGTTCGCTCCCGTCTGGAACCCAGCTCAGGTCAGGGACTTCGCTGATGAGCATGGCTGGCCAGTCGTCGTGAAATCCTGCCGTGGGGGATACGACGGGCGCGGGGTGCTTGTCGTACAGGACGAGTCTGATCTGGCGCGCGCCTTCCCGGCGGGCGACCAGGCGAGCCCCATGGCGGGGGGGCGAGCGAGGCTTCACTCCGGTG
>DAHXND010000020.1 GCA_027366675.1 Acidimicrobiales bacterium | reverse complement strand
CCGGATTCCGTGCGTGGTGATCCCGGCAGCTCGGCCGGATTCCGTGCGTGGTGATCCCTGCAGCGCGGCCGGATTCCGTGCGTGGTGATCCACTATTGCCCACCTCGAAGCGTCTAAGGTAGACACCGTGACCGGAGTCCTGCCTGCCAAGCAAGGGGGGGCCGGCACCGGCTCCATGGGTCGTACCAAGTACGTTTTCGTGACGGGGGGCGTCTCCAGCTCCCTGGGGAAGGGACTCACCGCTTCTGCGCTGGGTCGGCTGTTGAAGTCCCGTGGGCTTCGCGTCACGATGGGCAAGCTCGATCCCTACATAAACGTCGATCCGGGCACGTTGAATCCTTTCGAGCACGGAGAGGTCTTCGTCACCGATGACGGGGGAGAGACAGACCTCGACCTGGGGCATTACGAGCGTTTTATCGACGAGAACCTCTGCCGAGATTCGAACGCGACCACAGGATCGATCTACTCTGCCGTGATCGCGAAGGAGCGGCGCGGTGACTACCTGGGGAAGACTGTTCAGGTGATTCCGCATGTCACCGACGAGATAAAGGAACGTATCCACCGTCTCGCCGAGCACGACGTGGATGTGGTCATAGTCGAGGTTGGAGGTACGGTCGGGGACATCGAGATCGTCCCCTTCCTGGAAGCGATACGGCAGTTTCGCAGGGACGTAGGGCGGGACAACGTCTGCTATGTCCACCTGACGCTCGTTCCCTACCTGGCACCGTCGGGTGAGCAGAAGACGAAGCCCACGCAGCACTCGGTCACCGAGCTGAGAAGCCGGGGTATCCAGCCCGACGTGATCGTGTGCCGGAGCGATCAGCCGATCTCGCAGGGCCTGAAGAGGAAGATATCGCTTTTGTGCGACGTCCCGATCGAAGGTGTCATCTCGGCGGTAGATGCCACCACGACGATATACGAGATTCCCATAGCCCTGCACGAGGAGGGATTCGACGCATACGTCTGTGCTGCCCTTAGGTTGGAAGAGCAGCCTATTCCCCCGCTTCTCGAGGAGTGGTCCACACTCGTCGAGAGAATACAGAGAGCGGAGCGTCAGGTGAGGATAGGCGTCATAGGCAAGTACGTGAACCTGCCTGATGCATACCTATCGGTGGTGGAGGCACTTCGCCATGCAGGCTACGCATCCGGCACCAGGGTCGACGTGGAGTGGGTGCAGGCCGAGGAGGTGACCGGATCCCAGGCGGCGAGCAGGATGGACCATCTGGATGCGATCGTCATACCTGGAGGGTTTGGCGAGCGCGGGATAGAGGGGAAGATCGCGGCTGCTGGCTATGCCCGCGCTCATGACCTACCGTGCCTCGGGCTCTGTCTGGGACTGCAGGTGATGGTCATAGAGTTTGCCCGCGACGAGCTCGGGCTCGGCAGGGCGAACTCCAGGGAGTTCGATCCGTCCACGCCTGATCCCGTTATCGACCTCATGGGCGATCAGGCCGGCGTAGTGAACCTGGGCGGTACCATGCGCCTTGGCACGTACGTGGCTCGACTGAAGCCTGGTTCCCAGGTGGCTTCGTGCTACGGCGAGAACGTGGTGTTCGAGCGACACCGCCACCGCTACGAGGTGAACGGGCGCTACAGGAGGCGCCTGGAGGAAGCCGGACTTGCCTGCTCCGGGGTCTCACCCGACGAGCGGCTCGTGGAGTTCGTCGAGCTTCCCAGCCACCCGTTCTACGTCGGGACGCAGGCGCACCCGGCGTTCAAGAGCCGCCCGAACCGGCCTCACCCGCTCTTCCTCGGTCTACTACGTGCTGCCCTTGATCGGGCGGAGGCACGCCAGCCCCGACTTCTCGACCCCGATACCCTAGGGAACGGCTCCCGGGGTGGATCAGGCGGTTACGCCCAGGTGGGAGACCACGGCATATGAGGTGGGCCCGGCATATGAGGCGGTTGCGCCCAGGCGGGCGGGGCATATGAGGTGGGCGGGGCATATGAGAGCCTCGAGCACGCGAAGCCCAGGGCTGAGTGCCCCGGGAGGATGTCGCTCGGAGCAGATCTGATCGCGGTGGGATCATGAGCCCAACCGAAGGGAAGCCGGGTGCCGAGGCGGGATTCGAGGTGGGTACGCCCTTCAGCGTGATCGGTCGCCGTAGTTGCTATTCGGGAAGCTTTATCGACGTGGAGCGCCTGGAGGTATCCGGACCCGATGGCCAGAGATTCGGGCGGGACATGGTGCGCCACCCGGGAGCCGTGGCGGCGGTGGCGCTGCTGCCAGAGGGACTGAGCCTCTCAGAGCTCGCACGACGATCTGACGACGAGATATCAGTAATCCTCGTGTCGCAGTACAGGGCCGCCGTGGACGCCAGTATCCTAGAGGTCCCTGCTGGCAAGAGGGATGTGGCAGGGGAGCCGCCTGCAGAGACGATGCGCCGGGAGCTCATAGAGGAAGTGGGATATGACGCTCATGACCTCAGGCCTCTGGCGCGCTTCTACAGCTCCCCGGGGTTCACGAACGAAGAGACGACCGTGTACCTGGCATCGCAGCTCACGCCCGCACCGCTGCAGCGCCACGGGCCAGAGGAACAGGCTATGGACGTCGTGCGTATCTCTTTCTCCTCAGCCCTGCGCATGATAGAGGGGGAAGCGCCGGATCTCACCGATCGGGAGCGGCCGCCAGCGGGGGGTGAGCCCGCTTCGGTGATCGTGGATGCGAAGACGATCGTGGATGCGAAGACGATCGTTGCCATCGAGTTGGCGCGCGCCCGGATTGCCGCTATTCGCAGCCCGGCCGCCGCGGACGATTAGGGACGATCAGGAGCTCCTGCCATGACGGGAGAGCCGGGCGCATGGTCCCGAGGAGTCCCGAGAAGCGCTGAGCCCCTTAGTCGTGAGGGTGAAGAGTATCTGAGCTGGGTCGCGGTCGAGCGCGGACGTGCCCCGAACACCGTGCTCGCATACCGGCGGGATCTAGTTGCCTACGAGGCATTCCTGAGGACGATTGGCTTGCCCGGAATCAGGGTATCTACCACTGACACGATAGAAGATTACATGGGGATGCTTCGGGCATCAGGAAGGCGGCCGAGCTCCATGGCGCGTGCCTTGAGCGCTATTCGGAGCAGCACGGCGTTCTGTGCAGGCGAGGGCTGGATGCAAAGTGATCCTGGTGCCAGGGTGGAAGCCCCGAGGGTGCCTGCTGCCATCCCGAAAGCCCTGAGCGAGGAAGAGGTGGACAGCCTGCTTCGAGCTGTAGTGGGGGAGGGGCCGGCAGAGAGGCGTGACAGGGCGTTGCTCGAGGTGCTCTACGGTGCAGGCTTGAGGGTCAGCGAGGCTGTCGGTCTGAACCTCAGTGACCTCGACTGGGAACGGGGGCTGCTCCGAGTCCTGGGCAAAGGCAGGAAGGAGCGTGTGGTCCCACTCGGGACCATGGCATGGATGGCTCTGGGAGACTGGGCGGGCCCAGAGGGCAGGGGCGTCGTGACAGCACGGAGGCGAGCATCCAGGGACGGGGCCCTGGCTGTGTTCTTGAACATGCGGGGGGGTCGTCTCACGCGCCAGGGTGCCTGGGGAATACTGCAGGGTTATGCGCGATCAGCGAGGCTCGAGGACAAGGTGAGCCCGCATGTTCTTCGTCACTCGTGTGCTACGCATCTCCTCGACCATGGAGCGGATCTCCGGGTCGTCCAGGAGCTTCTCGGTCACGCCTCGGTAGTGACCACGCAGATCTACACCCGCATCTCGGCTGGGCGCCTCAGGGAGGCCTACGAGAAGGCGCATCCGAGGGCGGGGCTCCCGCCGCAAACCCAGGCCAGGTAGGCGGCTCCCAGGGTCTCCACCTGGGGAGGGACGCCGTGCCCGGCTCCCGCCGGAAACCCAGGCCAGGTAGGCGGCTCCGCTACCAGGTGGCCATCCTGCCCGCGTCCAGGCGAGAAGAGGCAGTGCCGTATGCCTCCCGAAACGCCAGCCCATGGATCTGCCACGTGGGTTCCGATGTATTCAGGCGCTTTTCCTCCCGGCCGGACCGCACGACGGCCCGCAGAACCGGTAGGCTCGCCTGCATGGCGAACGATGCCCGGATCGATACCCCGGCCGGATCCGCAGGTGACTCCGCGGTCGACTACCGTTCGCTGCTCGAGCGAGAGCGGGAGGAGCTTCTAGGCAAGCTCGCCGAGCTCGGCTTCGGCGAGGGAGGGGGCCTCACGTACGACGCGAACTTCGCAGACTCGAGCCAGGTCACGGCAGAGCGCGGGGAAGCCGAGGCCCTGGCGGGCGAGCTCAGGGAGGCCCTTACCGAGGTGGATCGTGCCCTTGGGAAGCTCGACGCCGGGCACTACGGCATCTGCGATGCCTGTGGCCAGCCTATCAACCCTGCACGTCTCGAGGCGATGCCGGCGACGCGCTACTGCATCGACTGCGCCGGCAAGGCCAAGCGATAGGCGGCTGCAGCGGCGCATGACTGCCTCGGGATCACCCGCGGGCGGCTCCCGTGACGATGGCTCGGAGCGCCGCAGCGGTGGCCGTGGACCGAGTAGCGGAGGCTTGCCGGGTGGGGGGCCGCACTGGGAGCCCGGTGGGCGGAGAGATCCGGGTGAGTGGCAAGTGCCCGGGTCATCCGGCAGCTCGCCATCAGGGTCGTGGCAGCCGCCTGGGGGATTCTACGTGCTCCCGCCATCGGGCCCGCAGGCACCTCCCCCGCGGCGGCGCCAGATGCCGAGCGAGAGACGGACCGTCATCATGCTGCTGCTCATCGCAGTGGTGCTGCTCTCGGCTCTGGAGGTCAGGCACGTCATACACATAAGCAGTGCCGAGATCGTGCTTTTCGCCTGCCTGGTCGTGTCGATCATCCTTCACGAGGTCTCTCACGGGTGGGTCGCCCTCGCTTTCGGCGACGACACTGCGAAGAGAGCAGGTCGCCTGACCCTGGACCCCATCTCCCACATAGACCCGTTCGGCACCATCATCTTGCCGGCGATCCTGGTGCTGCTCGGGGCGCCGGCGTTCGGGTGGGCCAAGCCGGTGCCTGTCAACGTGTCGAAGCTCCGCCATCCGAGGAATGACGGAGTGCTGGTAGCGCTGGCGGGTCCAGCTATGAATGCAGTGCTCGCGACGATAGCCGGGGTGGCTTTCCATCTGGTGGCGAGCGCTGATCCAGGGGTATTGAACAGCTCCAACCTCGCGTGGGAGATACCGTTCTACTTCGGCTTCGCGAACGTGCTGCTCGGCATCTTCAACCTGCTCCCCATCCCACCGCTCGATGGTTCAGCGCTCCTCGAGCGAGCGCTGCCCGAGAGATGGCTGCCGACCTACTACAGGATACGCATGCGGCTGATCTGGGTCCCCATACTGCTCTTCCTGCTGTTCCCCCCGATCAGGGACTGGTTCTTCACCGGGATAGAGCACCTCTGGATCAACGCGCTCGGCATCTGAACGCTGTCCGGCCAGCCAGTCCCAGCCGCCCGCCGCCAGTCCCAGCAAGCGTCCGCGGCGGCCGTCCCAGCCCGCCGCGTCCGCGCTCAGGTCGTTCCGACCTCAGCCGGCGTCCAGGAGGCCCATGGCATGGCGCGCCCTGGCGAGGGTCATGGATGCTAGCTCTGTCGCCCTTGCCGCGCCGTCGCGAAGCGCCCGGAGCACCTCTCCCGGATCGCGCCCGAGCTCGCGGCTACGCTCACGCACCGGTCTCAGCTCCTCGACGAGGGCTTCGGCCACAGCGTTCTTCAGTTCTCCGTACCCGCTGAACTCGCCGGCCAGAGCTTTCGGATCGGCGTTTGTCGTAGCAGCGAGGATCTCCAGGAGCGTGGCCACGCCAGGTTGGCGCTCGGGGTCGTAGGCCACCTGGCCGATACTGTCGGTAACGGCGCGGCGTACCTTGCGCGTGATGGCGTCAGGCGGGTCGAGCATCAGGACGGTGCCGAGCGGCGACTGGGCAGACTTCGACATCTTCGCCGTGGGGTTCTGGAGGTCCATCACGCGGGCCGCGACCTTGGGTGTCACCGCTTCGGGCACGATGAACGTCTCGCCGTAGCGATGGTTGAACCGCATGGCGACATCCCTGGTCAGCTCGAGATGCTGGCGCTGGTCATCGCCTATCGGCACCTTCTCGGCTCCGTAGAGGAGGATGTCGGCGGCCTGGAGGACGGGGTAGGTGAACAAGCCTACGCTGACGCTATCCCGCCCGGCGCTCTTGTCCTTGAACTGGGTCATCCTACGTAGCTCGCCGAACGACGTGGTGCACTGCAGCAACCAGGATAGAGCCACGTGCTCTACGACATGGCTCTGGACGAAAAGGGTGCATCGCTCGGGATCGAGCCCGGCAGCCATCAGGTTCCGGGCAGTCTCGAGCGTCTGTTCCCGGAACCTGGCAGGGTCCTGTTCTACGGTGAGCGCGTGCAGGTCGACTATGCAGTAGATGGCGTCGAAGCGATCCTGCTCTTCCGCCCAACCACGGATCGCCCCGAGGTAGTTACCTATATGGAGGTCACCAGAGGGTTGGATGCCCGAGAAGACCCGGGGTCCAGCCTGGCGGTTGCCAGTCCGAGTCGTACCGTACTGCGATCCGCCTGGCACCGCTGCTTCAGACGGGGATGGACCAGCCTGCGCTCCGCCTGGCCCGCCAGAAGCTCCGGCCGGCCTCATAGGTGCCCTGTGCCTGCCATGGGGGACCCTGCCATCGGGGAGGCAGTCATCGGTGATGCTGCCATGGGAGACGCTGCCATGGGGATATGGTAGGGAAGCCTGGCAGGGAGCGCACTTCGAAGCGTCGCTACGGAAGCCGGCAGACCCCGGCCGGGGCCGGCAGAACCCGGACCGAGCCCGGACCGAGCCTGGCAGAGCCCGGACGGAGCCCAGCAGAGCCCGGACGGAGCACGGCAGAGCTGCTGGAGCCGGGTTGGCGATGCACCACTTCGACTTCGAGGTCGGCTATGGTCGGGGCGTGGGCTACGAAGTCGCGATCCCGGTCTTCGAGGGGCCGTTCGAGGTGCTCTTGAGCCTTGTCCAGGCGAAAGAGATAGACATCTATGACGTCCCGCTCGCCGAGGTGATCGATGCTTTCCTGGTTCACGTGGCCAGCCTCGAAGCCGTGGACCTGGACCTGATGAGCGAGTTTCTCGTCATAGCAGCGATCCTGGTCGAGCTGAAGACCAGGCAGATGCTTCCGCAGCCGGAGCCTCTGGAGATGGACGACGATGTCGCCTACCTGGAGCAGCGGGACCTCCTGCTGCAGCGCCTGCTGGAATGCAGGACCTTCGCCAGAGCTGGGGAGAGACTGGAAGCCATGATCGCGCTAGCGGCTCGTTCAGTGCCGCGCCTGGCGGGCCTGGAGGACTCCTTCATCGAGATCGCACCTGACCTGCTCTCTGGCGTGACCCCTGAGCGCCTTCGCAAGGCATTCGCCAAGGCCCTGCAGGCACGCCCGCCCTCGCAGGCGATCGACACGAGCCATGTGCTGGTTGACAGGGTCACCGTAGCAGAGGCGGTCATGGAGGTAGCCTCGGTGCTGCCATCGCTCGGCCGGACCACCTTCCGCGCGCTTACCGAGGGCTTGGTGGAGCGGATCGAGGTGATAGTTCGGTTCCTCGCCCTGCTCGAGCTTTGCAAGCAGGGCCGGGTAGAGCTCGACCAGGGAGCCACCTTCGGAGACCTCGTGGTCTGCTGGACTGGTGGTTCCGTGGACACAGAGGTGCTCCTTGCCGAGATGGAGGTATCCGAGGCGAGATCGGGATCGGTCGCCCAGTGAGCGATGCCTGGGAGCGAGAGGTGAGCGACACCAGAGAGAGCCGGGAGGCGCTGGTCCATGGCGTGAGCGACACCTGGGCGCGAGAGGAGCCTTCGCCGGGAACCTCCGGTGGCACCCAGGATGAAGCTGCCCCGTCTCCAGCGAGCGACCACGAGAGGGCGATCGAAGCCGTTCTGATGGTCGCGATAGAGCCGGTGGCACCCGGGCTGCTGGCTGAGCTCTTGGAGGTACCGCTGCCGGTGGTGGAGGAGGCCTGCCGTGGCCTCGCTAACCGATACGAGGACGAGCGGCGCGGGTTCGTGCTGACCATGGTTGCCGGTGGCTATCGTTTCCAGAGCCATCCGGAGATGGCCTCTTACGTGGAGCGTTTCGCGTCAGAAGGAGTGTCGACAAGGCTGTCGGGGGCAGCCTTGGAGACGCTGGCCATCATCGCCTACAAGCAGCCCGTGACGCGCGGCCAGATCGCTGCCATAAGGGGTGTGAACCCGGACGGCGTGGTGCGAATGCTCTGCCAGCGCGGCTACATCGAGGAGTGCGGTCACGCCCCCGGTCCGGGCCAGCCTGCCCTCTTCGCTACGACCGATCTGTTCCTGGAGAAGCTTGGGCTCGGGAGCCTGTCGGATCTGCCTCCGATCGCTGATCTCGTTCCTGGGGTAGAGCTTCTGGATGAGATGGAGGCAGGTTTCGGCCGGTCTGCGGGGGCACTGCGATCGCCACCAGCGCAGGGGTCTTCCACCAGCTCCCCTGACCCCTTCGAGTGAGTGGGGATGCGAGCATAGCCGGGGAACGGCTGGCGGCTCAGGGGATAGGGCAAGGCACAGAGGAAGGCGGCTCCGAGGGCGAGCGACTGCAACGTCTGCTGGCTCGAGCCGGCTACGGGAGCAGGAGAGCCTGCGAGGAGCTCATAGGAGCGGGACGCGTGAGCGTGAATGGGAAGCGCTCAGCGCTCGGTGCCAGGGCGGTGCCCGGTCGGGATGAGGTCCGCGTAGACGGTACTGTCGTAGCGCTGGATCCGACCCGCGTCTACTACCTGTGCAACAAGCCGGCGGGAGTCGTGACGAGCGCTCGCCACCAGGACCGGCGTCCGGTAGTCCTTGACCTCGTTCCGCGAACCCCTAAGGTGTTTCCGGTAGGCCGCCTGGATGCAGCGACTGAGGGACTGATCCTGCTCACGAACGACGGTGACCTCGCCCAGCGCCTGACGCATCCCTCCTACGGGATAGAGAAGGAGTACCTGGTAAGCGTAGAGGGGGCGCTTGCCCAACGGGATATAGCGGCGCTCCGGCGGGGCGTCGTGCTGGAGGACGGCATGACGGCCCCGGCTCGCGTCTCACTGGTAGGGCCGAGCTTGCTGCGGATAACGGTTCACGAGGGAAGAACCCACCTGGTGCGACGTATGTGTTCTGCAGTCGGGCATCCGGTAGAGCGGTTGGTCAGGATCAGGATAGGTCCCCTGCGCGACCCACGTCTGCTGCCCGGGCACTGGCGCGCGCTGACCCCCACAGAGCTGCGAAGGGTCCAGGAGGCGACAGCGAGGCTCCAGGACGCGACAGCGAGGCGCACGCTACGAGGCGGATCCGGGCGTGATCGCGGGCGTCACCTCGGGGGTGGTGGCAACGCGCGGGCAAGCAGGGCTCCAGAGCCTGCGCCGGACCCCCGTCCCGGCTAGGCTCCGTTTCCGATGCCGCGGATGATATGGGCGATTCGTGGGGCTACCACCGTCGAGCAGGACACGGTCGATCAGGTGACCGAGAGGGTACAGGCCCTGGTAGCTGCGATGCTTTCCGAGAATGGGCTCACCGGGGACGATATAGTGAGCGTTCTCTTCACTGCGACGAGTGATGTGACCTCCACCTTCCCGGCGACTGCTGCCAGGGCACTCGGCCTGGATGGCGTGGCCCTGATCTGCGCTCGCGAGATAGAGGTCCCCGGCGCCTTGCCGCTCTGCATAAGAGTGCTGGCCCATGCCTACACCGAACGAGCCCGCGAGGAACTGGTGCATGTCTACCTGGAGGGGGCGCGCCAGCTTCGCGAGGACCTAGTACCACGCGACACGATGGATCAGATGGAACGGGTCCTCCCTGGTGACAGTTAGCTTCGTTGCACGAGGTGGTGCTCGCCTTGCAGGCAGGGTTCGCCCGCCAGGAGACAAGTCGATAGCGCACAGGGCAGTGATACTTGCATCGCTCGCAGAGGGTATCAGCAGGGTGGAGGGCCTCCCCGACGGTGAGGACGTGGGCCGGACCCTGGATGCCGTGGCAATGCTAGGAGCTCAGGTGAGCACGACGAGGACGAGCGGGGAGCGAAGCCTGGACGCCGTTATAACCGGTGGTGGTGGTGTCCTTCATGAGGCTGGCGACGTGATTTACTGCGGTAACTCCGGTACGTCGATGCGGCTGCTCTCGGGTATGGCCGCAGGGTTCCCATGGTGCACGGTCCTGACCGGCGATCAATCGCTACGGGAGCGGCCAATGCGGCGGGTAGCCGAGCCGCTTCGCCGCATGGGAGCCTGCGTTGACGGGCGCGACCATGGTGGTGTGCCGCCACTTGTCATACGGGGGGGCGATCTTGTGGGAGTGGACGAGGTCCCGGCAGTGCCGAGCGCGCAGGTGAAGGGCGCGATCCTGCTCGCGGGACTCAGGGCGAGTGGCACGACCAGCGTGAGCGAGGCCGTGACAACGCGCCGGCACATGGAGGAGCTCCTGGAGCTGCATGGGGCAGGCATTGCCTGCGAGGCACTTCCCGGTGGCGGGCAGGTAGCGAGAGTATCCCCGGGTGTGCTCGGCGCGGCCGAGGTGTCTGTGCCGGGCGATCCTTCGCAAGGTGCGTTCTGGGTAGCCGCTGGACTTCTCTGCCGGGAGAGCTCGGTGACGATCGTAGGTACCTACCAGGGGAGAGAGCGCGCTGGATACCTTCGGGTGCTGGCGCGGATGGGAGCGCGCCTCGAGTACGAGGATGGGGAGCCTGCCGGAGGGGCAAGGGGGAGATCGGTGGGTGCTTCATCGGGGCAAGGCGCTGAGCCTGCCATCGTGGCAAGGACGTCGCGCCTCGTGGCGACCGAGATGGCTCCTCGGGAGGTGCCTGACTGCATAGACGAGATCCCCCTCCTCGCAGTGGTGGCAGCTATGGCCGAGGGGATCAGCCGGTTCTCCGGCCTTGGGGAGCTGCGGGTGAAGGAATCCGACCGGCTGGCGGCGATAGAGGATCTCCTGACCGTACTGGGTGCAAGTGCTCATGTAGAGGGTGATGATCTGGTCATAGCGGGGCGAGCGGGGGAGCCGTTCGAGGGAGGCGCGGTGGACGCACGCCATGATCACAGGATCGCGATGGCAGCAGCTATAGCAGGTCTGGCGAGCACCGAGGGGATAACTGTGACGGGATGGGAGTCCGTGGCTACGAGCTATCCGGGGTTCGCCGATGACCTGGCGGTGCTGGCACGATGGTGACGGGCCGAGATCGTTGGCATAGGTCGCCATCCCCAGGTAGGGCTCTGGCAACACCGGGAGCAGGCGCCGCCACGAGGAGGGCGCTGCGTATCGCGGTGGATGGTCCTTCGGGATCGGGCAAGTCGACCTTCGCGCGTGCGCTTGCAGAGAAGCTGGGTGCTTCCTATCTCGATACCGGTGCCATGTACCGGGCAGTCGCCTTGGCTGCCATAAGAGAGGGGATCCCGCTCGAAGCAGAGGCAGAGCTCGCGGCGCGTGCCCGGAGCGCACAGATGCTCGTAGGAGAACGCGTTATGCTCGACGGCCTGGACGTCACCGATGCCATACGTGATGCGAGCGTCGATGCCGTAGTGTCTGAGGTGTCGGCGCACCCGGCTGTGCGGAGCGAGCTGGTCCGTCGCCAGCGAGAGTGGATAGATGCCCATGGCGACGTCGTGGTGGAGGGTCGCGACATAGGTACGGTGGTCATGGCTGACGCCAGCCTGAAGATCTTCCTCACCGCAGATGCGTCTGAGCGTGCGCGCCGCCGGCTCGCACAGCAGGCAGAGGCTCCTCGGGATGGAGGAAATAGCTTGCAGTCCAAGGACTCGCTGCGCCAGGCCATGGAGCAGCGGGACCACATGGATTCATCGCGCGATGCCTCGCCCCTCGTGCCTGCCAGTGACGCTCTGATGCTCGATACCACGGGCCGATCGATAGCAGCCCTGGTGGCGACCGTCCAGGCACGCCTGGGACTCGACGTGACCGGCGGAGAGGTCTGGCAGCCCGATACGCGGATTACTCCGATCTACCGGCTGTGCAGAGGGCTCGTCGTAGGGTTCGTACGTGCGTGGTTCAGGATCAAGGTGGCTGGGCGCGAGAACGTCCCCTCCGGCGGCGGTTTCGTTGTGGCGCCCGTTCACCGGTCCTTCATCGACTTCGCAGTCGCAGCCACGGCTGTTCCCGGGCGCAAGCTGTTCTACATGGTGAAGCAGGAGATCTGGGACATCGCCTGGTTGGGCAGGCTCGTAGGTGCCCTTGGAGGCATACCGGTGAACAGGAACGGCGTGGACAGGGACGCGGTAAGGCGAGCCGAGCAGGTTCTCTCTGCAGGAGGTGTTCTGGTCATCTTCCCTGAGGGTACGCGCCGCGAGGGAAGGAAGGTGACAGATCTGCAGGAAGGAGCCGCTTACCTGGCTCTGCGCGCGAACGTGCCGGTCGTGCCGGTTGGCATCGCCGGAACGGACCGCGCCATGCCGAAAGGATCGCACTGGATACGACCCGTGAGCGTGCGGCTTCGCGTGGGTGAGCCGATCCGTGGCCCGCTCGCCGAGCCCGGTCGAAGGGTTCCCCGATCCGCGATCCGTTCCCTCACGAGCGAGCTGGAGGCAGGGGTCCAGGATGCTTATGACGCTGCCAGCCGCGATCTGGGAGAGCTTGCCTAGAGCGGATCTTCCAGCCAGCCGTCGGTGATCGCCCGGAGATCCTTTTACTGCCCTTCCGCGCTCATCCCCGATGCTCCCGAGCCCAAGTCCGCGCGATCACGAAGGCGTAGTGGAATGCGAAGGTGGCGTTGCTCCCTTTCTTCGAGTGCCCAGATGCCCTGGGATGCCACACGGTGGGCACCTCGGTTATGCGCGCACCAGCATGGGCGGCAGAGATTATGAGCTCAGCCGTCTGGTATTGCTCCTGTTCCAGGTGGACTCGCTTCAAGATCTCGGCTCGGATTGCCCGGTAGCCGTTGGAGGTGTCCGTCAGGTGCTGTCCGATCAGCCAGCTGATGAGCTTGCCGAAGACCAGGACGCCCAGGCGGCGCACGGAGTCTCGCGTGTGGTCAGTGCCGAGGCGCCTCGATGCGACGACGAAGTCCGAGCTGCCGTCGAGAAGGGGTGCCAGGAGGTTCGGTATCTCGGCGGGATCGTTCTGTCCATCTGCATCGAGTGTGACGATGTACTCCGCGCCGTGGGTGATAGCCAGGTGGTACCCGAGGCGCAGGGCGATCCCCTGACCCTGGTTCAAGGGCAGGGCGGCCACTACCACATCGCGCTCGGAATAGGATCTGGCGATCTCCTCGGTCCTGTCCCCGCCGCCGTCTACTACTACGAGGGTGGTTACCGGCAGGCCGTGAGCTTCGTGCACCATGGCATCCAGGACGTGCGCGATGCTGCCCTCCTCCTGGTAAGCGGTTATAAGGGCAACGACCGGAGAGAGCACCAGGTTCGGGTGCTCTCTCTCGAAGGACTCCTCGGCCTGGCGGACTATGAAACGGGGGAGGTCGCCGAAGAGACCCCTGTGGCGGTTCCCGGGATCGTCGGGGTTCATCCAGTCCCAGCCGTGGTGCTCGCGAGGTGGCGACATCTGCCCTCGCCCGTGTGGCGAATCGTCTCGTCTCATGCCGGTCTCCTTAGGTGGGTCTGCCCTGCCTGGCCGATGTCTTCGAGAACGTCGCTCGCCCTTGCCGATCGATCTCCGGACAGGGGGGAAGCAGTGGGAGGGGGCGCCAGAAGGCCCATTGCGAGGACTGCTGCGAGCGCGGGCATCAGCTCCCGGAGCTCTGGAGGTGGGGGGAAGTACTCGTCCTCCTCGAACATGGTTATCTCCTCTACCCCCTCGGTCGGGTGCAGTGCATCGAGGACTTCTCTCAGCAGGCTCTCCGGAGCAGAGGCCCCTGCCGTGATGCCGACGGTTCCGATCTCTGCTCCGGGAGCTGTCAGCTCCTCAGGCAGCTCCGCGGCGCTGTCCACGCGCACGACGAGAGGGCAACCGGTAGCAGCGGCGACTTTCGTGAGGGCAATGGTGTTCGATGAGTTCACCGAACCGATTACCACGACGGCGTCGGCTTGCCCGGCAACCGCGGCTAGGGCTGCCTGCCTGTTCGTGGTGGCATAGCAGAGATCGGATCGCCCGGGGACCCAGGCGCCGGCGAATCTGGAGCGCGCCTGCTCGTGTATCTCCGACCAGTCGTCCCTGCTCAACGTCGTCTGGGTTAGAACAGCGACCGGCCCTGAAATGGGGCCGATGGCATCGAGGTCGGCCGGGGTCTCCACGAGCTGGATGGCATCTGGCGCTTCGGCCATGGTGCCAACCGCCTCCTCGTGACCCGCGTGGCCGACGTAGATGATCTGGTAGCCCTTCGAGGCTCGTACCTTGACCTCGTGATGCACCTTCGTGACCAGTGGGCAGACTGCATTCACCAGGAAGGACGAGCGTTTACCTGCCTCTGCCACTACCGCTGGGGGGGAGCCGTGCGCCGAGAGCATCAGGGGCGCTCCAGGAGGGACCTCGGTCACGTCGTCCACGAAGATCACCCCTTCCCTGATGAACTGCTCGACGACGTGACTATTGTGAACGATCTCGTGGTAGCAGTAGATCGGAGGCTCGAAGATCCTGGTCATCCACGAGAGGGCCTTTATAGCCATCTCGACGCCAGCGCAGAATCCCCGGGGTCTGGCCAGGATGACCCGTCGCACTGTCACGCATCCAAGGTAGCAGGCCAGCCATGCAGCGACGGTAGCGTGGGTGCGTGAGACCTCCGGAAGATACGCGCCCCGTGCGGGTGCGCCTGGCAAAGCACGATACCCCTCCCAGGGTAGCCGGTGTGGTTCCCGGGTCTCCTGCCGAGCATGCCGGGATCCTCCCGGGTGACGAGCTGGTAGAGATCGGGGGTGGCATCCCCGGGGATGTGATCGAGTACCACGAGCTCACCGACTCTGACGCCGTTCCCATGAGGGTTCGCCGCGAGGGCGTGCTCGCGGAGGTAGTGATAGACCGGCGCGGCGGAGAGCCTCTGGGGCTGGAGCTGGATGCGGCGATCTTCGACCGCGTCCGTACGTGCGACAACCACTGCGAGTTCTGCTTCATATACCAGCTTCCGAAGGGCTTGCGGCGAAGCCTCTACTTGAAGGACGACGACTACCGCCTGTCTTTCCTGTACGGGAACTTCACGACGCTCACCCGTTTCACTGAGCTGGACCTGGAAAGGGTCGTTACGGAGAATCTGAGCCCGTTGTGGGTGAGCATCCACGCCACCGATCCGGAGGTGCGCTCCAGGATGCTACGCAACAAGCGTGGGGGTACGAGCCTGCTCTGGCTTCGCGCGCTGCTGGACCGCGGCATCACGGTCCACGGCCAGGTGGTGGTCTGTCCTGGCCTGAACGACGGAGGTGTCCTCGATGACACCATGGCCGGGATATTGGACGAGTACCCGGAGATGGCCAGCGTCGCCGTGGTGCCGCTGGGCGTCAGCCGCTATTCGAAGGAGCCTTCGATGCGTGCCCACACATCGGAGGAGGTGCAGGCCGTAGTGGATCTCGTCGAGGATTGGCAGGAGGTGTTCTCGTCCTGCCTCGGTCACCCGATGGCCTACCCGGCCGATGAGTACTACCTGCTGGCTGGGCGTCCGTTCCCCGGCGGCAACCGTTACGGCGCCTTCGCCCAGGTTGAGAACGGCGTGGGCATCGCCCGTAGCTTTATAGAGTCATTTCGCGCGGCAGGCCGGGCCTCTTCGGGGGACAGCCCTTCGGGGGACAGCCCGGCCGGAAGCGACCCTGGCGAACCCGG
>DAHXND010000003.1 GCA_027366675.1 Acidimicrobiales bacterium | reverse complement strand
GATCGCGGGATGAAGTTACCAAACTATCTCTTCATAAAATACCCAAATGCAGTGGATTTCGAGATTCCATCTATCGCAAAGGGACCGATGAGGCATGTTGAAGTCTCTCATGATGAAGGCGAAACAAAGAAAACCAAGGGCTACCATCGCCGGCGCGTGTCATGCTATCGAGCGGCCAACCCCGAGGCGGGGCTAGCCCTCGAGATACCCGTAGACATAACGGCTATGACCCGCTTCCGGCGCGAGCTCGACGAAGCCTGCCAGCTCGTATCCGAGGGGAAGCTGAAGAAGCTGGTGCTCGCCCTTGCAGCCCCGGTCCGTTCCAGCTCTGGTGCTCCGCTCACCAGGGAGGAATTGCTTGCTGCCCTATGGTCCAGCCAGGTCTCCCCTATGAGCAGCCGCTTCGCGGTCGGCCCGCTCGTGGGATCGAGCCCCGAGCTGCTCATCTCCAGGCGAGGCCCACTGGTCAAGTCACGCCCCCTGGCTGGCACCCGTCCCCGGGGCCGTGGTGGAGAGCTCCTCTCGTCGACGAAGGACCTGCTCGAGCACAGCCTCGTGGTCGACGACATCACCGCCCGGCTGCGGCCATTTTGCACGGTGGAGCCACGGGCTGTGGGACCAGTAGCCGTGGAGGTACCAGGTCTCTCTCACCTGGCGACCGACATATCGGGCGAGCTCTCACCCTCCCCTGGGATTCCTTCCTCCGGTCACGGCACTTCGTACCCGAGCGCGCTCGACCTGGTGCTCGCAATACACCCCACTCCGGCCATCTCGGGCATTCCGCGGGCAGAAGCCCTACGGTCGATCGCCAGCATCGAGGCCAGACCACGAGGGTTCTACGGTGGGGTGGTCGGATGGGTCGACTCTCGTGGAGACGGCGACTGGATGCTTGCGATCCGCTCCCTGCAGCTGGGAGACGAACCTGACGCAGTGCTCGCGTTCGCAGGGGCTGGCATCGTGCCCGGATCCGACGCTGACACAGAGCTCGCTGAGGTATATTCTAAACTGACAGCGATACTCTCGCTATTCGAATAATATTCGCTCAGTCTCCGCTCCTCTCGGGCAAGGTGCCGGCGCCCGCCAGGGGAAGCACCACCTCGAAGCGCGCTCCCTGGCCCGCCTCGTCGCCAGCTACCGGGCGGTTGGTGGCTCCAGGGCCGTTTGCAACCATGGCTCTGCCACCCATGGCCTGGGCTATGGCAGCGACGATAGGGAGACCGAGCCCGCTCCCCTGGCTCCTCGCATTACTGCGAGCCCCGCTGCCTCTGTAAAAGCGATCGAAGATATGCGCTCGATCTGAAGCCGAGATTCCCGGGCCCTGGTCCGAGACTGCCAGCCTCGCCATGGCCCCCTCCGTCCTCACCGATATCGCGATAGGCGTACCCGTGGGAGTGTGCTGGAAAGCGTTCCTCACCAGATTCCCCACCAGCTGGTAGAGCCTGTGCTCGTCTGCCATCACGACAGCGGGCTCTGTGGCCGAGACCGACACCGGGTGAGGAGCCTCGCTCACCATGGCGTCTTCCACTACCTGCCTGGCTACCAGGCTGAGGTCCACTGGCATGTGCTCGAGTGGCCGGCCCTGGTCGAGGCGTGCGAGTAGCAGGAGCTCGTCGACCAGCTTCCCCATCCGTAGTGCCTCGTGCTCGATCGCTGACGTGGCCCGAGCCCGGCTGGCCGGATCCTCGAGGGCGCCTCGGCGAAAGAGCTCGGCGTAGCCCTGGATCGCAGTGACGGGAGTCCGTAGCTCATGCGATGCATCTGCGATGAACTGCCGCAGCCGCCCCTCCGATGCGTGCTGCTCGGCAACCGCGTGCTCGATCCGGCCCAGCATCGCGTTCAGTGCAGTGGCCAAGCGAGCCACCTCGCCCTTGACCTTCCCCTCCCTGACCCGGCGATGGAGCTGTCCCACGGCTATTTCCTCTGCCGTGGAGGTCATCTGGTCCAGCGGGCGCAGTCCCAGGCGCACCGCCCACCAGGTAGCGAGCGCCAGCAGTACCAGGAGACCGAGGGTCACGGCCAGCTCAGTCGTGGCAAGTGACGACAGCGTGGCATCCAGCGGGCCGAGGGAGCTCGCCACGACCAGCACGCCACCAGGCACAGCGACGGCCTGAGACCTGTACGGCGGCGCGCCGCCAGTTCTCGCGGGGACGTCGAAGTCATATCCCAGGGGATGGTATGCAGCGTAGAGTGCTCTACCATGCTGCTTCCCGTCACGAGATCGGGGCGCTGCGAGCGGCCTGACGGGAAGCACCTTCGGCAGCCTTGGCAGTGGCTGCGCCGCGAAGGGTAGCCCGGCCGCACGCGAGTAGATGACCTTGCCCCCCGGACCTATGAGCATGACTGCGATGTCCGGCACCACCCGCTTCCCGAGGATATCGTAGTGTACTGGAATGCCTCGGCGGGCTGCCTGGTAGAGATAGAACGCCCCCTGATCGGCCCCTTGTGTGAGCTCCTGGTCAGCCCTGCCGTAGAGGTAGGAGCGCAGCTGCGTCCAAGTCACCAGATCCGCCGTCACGAGGCCAAGGGCTGCTATCACGATCACTGCCACGACCAGGCGCCTGCGTATGGTCACGTCTCTTCGCTGGCAGCATTCGAGCGCAATGTGTAGCCGATGCCGCGCACCGTATGGATCAGCGGTGGACCGAGGGTGTCTATCTTCCTCCGCACGTAGCTGACATACGTCTCCACGATATTTCTGTCCCCATCGAACCCGAAGCCCCATACCGCATCGAGGATCTGGTCCTTGGACATCACCCTTCGAGCGTTCGTCAATAGGTACTCCAGGAGACGGAACTCCTTCGCCGTTAGCTCCACGGGTACGGACGCCCGCCACACCTCGTAGGTCTCGGTGTCCAGTATAAGATCGGCATACGACAGCCGTGAAGCTGCAGGAGTGGTGCCATTGCGTCCTCGCCGGAGCAGAGCCTTCACCCGTAGGACCAGCTCCTCCACGCTGAAAGGCTTGGCTACATAGTCATCGCCTCCCGCCGCCAGCCCGGCAATCCGATCCTCGGTGGCATCGAGGGCCGTGAGGAAAAGCACTGGCACGTCTATCCCGCTCGACCTGAGCTGGCTACAGACCTCCACGCCTGGCATATCAGGCAGCATCACGTCCAGGATCACGAGGTCCCAGGAGCTTGCTCTCGCCATGCCCAGGCAGGCGGCAGCGCTCGTGGCCTGGCCTACCTCGTAGCCCTCGAAGCGCAATGCCGTGGTCACGACATCGATGATGCCTGCCTCGTCATCCACCACCAGAACACGGCCCCCTGCCGGCTCAGAGGTTCCAGGCATCGCTAGCCTTCCATATCGGTTTTCCGGCGATCGCCACCGCGCAGATCAGTATGCCGGGCCAATGCAGGCTCTTCCATTTATTCTTCCAGCTCCAGGTGAGCGGCGTCTCCGACTCGAAGTCGAGCAGCCGCAAGTGGGCCGGGGCCGACCCTGCTGCCTTTGCGGTGTGCCAGGCGTTCCAACCCCCACCAGGTAACGAGGCCAAGAGCCTCGACAACAGTGTAGAGAGACATCTTCGACTCGCCCTCCACGCGGTCCACGAAGCGAATCGGAACCTCGCGAATCCTGGCTCCCGCCTGAACAGCCCGGTATGTCATCTCGATCTGGAACCCGTAGCTGTCGGCACGAACCCTGGAAAGGTCGATCCGCGCAAGCAGAGTCGCTGCGTAGACGCGAAAGCCTGAAGTCGAATCATGACAGTCCAGGCCGAGGCAGGCAGACGCGTACAGATTTCCCCCCCGCGACAGGAGATGGCGGTGGAGAGCCCAATTCGGAATGGATCCCCCCGGCACGTAGCGCGAACCGATAACCAGCTCGAAGCCGCCCTCGGACGCAGAGAGCAGCTCAGGGAGCGCAGCCGGGTCGTGAGAGAAGTCCGCGTCCATCTCGACGAGCGACTCGAAGCCGCGCTCGAGCCCCCACGCGAACCCCGCCCTGTAGGCGCCGCCCAGACCAGACTTCTCTCGGCGCCGGAGGAGATGGATCTGCCCAAGCTCCGATGCGGCTGCCTCGGCCATGTCGCCGGTCCCATCCGGGCTGTTGTCGTCGACCACCAGTATGTGGGCAGCGGGAACGGCACCTCGGATTGCCGGCAGTATGGCGCCTATGTTCTCGGCCTCCTGGTAGGTGGGTAGCACCACGAGCACCCGACGCTCCTCTCGCATGGACGGAGTCTAGGACTTCTGGCCTTCCTGCCCTTCGTCCTCGCCCTGAGAGGCCCTGAAGAGCGGCGCGCCTGTGACCGAGCCCGGGGGGCCGCCTGGGGGTTCCCCAGCAGCTCCCGAGTGGGCCAACCGAAGGCTTCCCTCCTGCGTGTGGCCACGATCCATCTGGTAGGACTGGCGCAGCTCCTGGACGAATACCTGCACCGCTCCAGCGAAGGGGATCGCTATCAGGGCTCCAACGAATGCTCCCAGGTCAGAAGCTATCAGACCTCCCAGATTCGCACCGAAGAGCACGGCCAGGAAGACCCATAGCGGGTTCAGACGAACCGTGCGGCTCATCACTATAGGACTCAGGACATGGTTCTCCACCTCCTGGTAGACGATGAACAGCACAGCCATGATGATCCCGGATCCGAGCGAATGCAAGAGCGCCACCCCCACCACAGGCACGCCCGCCAGCAACCCACCTACGAGCGGCAGCAGGTCGACCAGGGCCACCCATACTGCAAGGACGGTGGCAAACGGAACCCCAAGCACCAGCATCGCAAACAGCATCACGAGGCCTATGAGGATAGATGTCAGGACATTTCCCAGGACGTAGCCGCTCACCTTTGTTGCCACCTTGCCGGAAACCGAGCGGACGCGGTTCCCATCCGAGGCCGAGAAGAGCGACAGCGTCCCTCTTCGGAGCATTGGAGCCTCGAGTAGGAAGAACACAGTCAAGATGAGGATCAGGCTGGTATCCACCATCACTCCGAGGATCCGCTTCCCGATGTCGAGAGCCGGCTTCGTCAGCTTCGTCAGGGCCGTGCTCAGCTTCGGGGCATTCTGGTTGACGATCTTCGCTATATGGAACCGCTCGACCAGATGACCGATTCTACCCTTGCCCGCCTTGGCCTCGTTGACAAGATGTGGGAGGTCCTTGGCAAAGCGCACGCCTTCGTGGTACACGGGCACAGCCAGGAGCCCCACCAAGCCCACCAGCACGACGAGGCAAGCCAGGCACACGGCCGTGGTTGCCGAGCCGCGGCCCATCCCGCGACGTGTCAGCATCTCTACGAGCGGGTTCAGTACCAGTGCTATGAACCCGGCTACCACCACGAGCAGGAGCAGGGTTCGTAGCTGCCATATCAGGAAGCAGACCAGGCCAGTGGCCACAACTATCACGTCCACGCTCAAGATGGTGCGAAGCGGCACCCCCCGGAACAGGCGCTCCAGGCGGGACCCTGAAGGCTCCCCTTCCCTACTGCCCGAAGAACCAGCCTCTGGGCTGTCCTGGGAACCGGGGTCAGGGCTGTCTGGGCAACCTCGGTCTGGGCTGTCCAGGGAACCGGGGTCTGGGCTGGGGTTCATCCGTCCAGCATGGCAGAGGAACGGCCCACGGTGGCGCTACGCTTGGTTCATTCACACCCACCAGTGATGCACGGGCCGGCAGTAGCCTGCGCTAGTCGCCTGTGCTGTTACCGTCTCCCGACTACCAGAACAGCCAGATACCCACCGAACCAGCGAACGGATCGAAGATGCCCACCGACGAACCAGCGCACGCGCCGGAAGGGCGTCGCAAGCGACGGATACCGCTCTCGGTACGGATCGGTGTCATGCTGTTCCTGGCGGCGCTCGTAGTCGAGTATTTCGTCATACCGCAGATAGCAGGAGCCGGTAGGGCCCTGCACCTGCTATCGAAGGTGCACGTTGGCTACCTGCTACTCGGGGTCGTACTGGAGGCAGCTTCCCTCACGGCGTATTTCCTCCTAACCAGATCCGTGCTCCCGCCACACTCGGCAGGTCTCGGGAGGCTGTCCCGTATAGACCTCTCCACCCTCGCTCTCAGCCACGTAGTGCCAGGCGGTACCGCTCCTGCCACCGGGCTTGGCTACAGTCTCCTGACCGGGTCCGGCATAGCAGGACCGGATGCCTGGTTCGCCCTCGGCACCCAGGGAATCGGGTCGGCCCTGGTGCTGAACGGCATGTTCTGGATCGCCCTCATCGTCTCCATCCCCTTCCACCCGTTCAACCTCCTCTACGCCGCTGCAGCCGGGCTCGGGGCTGTTCTGATAGCCATCCTCGCTGGGATAGTCCTGCTGCTCACGCGAGCTGAGGACCGAGCAGGCCGTTTCATCCGGGCAGTTGGGAGGCGTATCCCTCACGTCGACCCAGATCACCTCGAGGCGTCGCTACGGCGGATAGCCACCCGCTTGGATAACCTTCTCGCCGACAAGCATCTCCTCATGGAAGCCATAGCGTGGGCTGCAGCCAACTGGCTACTGGACGCTGCTTCGCTCTGGGTGTTCCTACTGGCATTCGGACAGCTCGTCTCGCCCGTGGACCTGCTCGTCGCCTACGGGCTCGCCTACATACTCGCGGTCATCCCAATCACACCTGGAGGCCTGGGCGTCGTGGAAGGAGTGCTCATCGCCACCCTGAGCGGCTTCGGCGTACCGAAGGGAGTTGCCATCCTGGGTGTGCTTTCCTACCGCCTCGTGAACTTCTGGGTTCCTATTCCAGCAGGAGGGTCGTGCTACCTGTCGCTGAAGCTGGGCCGCAAGCCGGAAGCGAAGCCGGTAGAGTCCTGAGTGCATCGATGCCACGATGCACGGTGCCAAGCAGTGCTATATAATATCGTCACATACTAGAGATGGGGTGACCGCATGGCTGGCTCCACCATTGCCGAACCGTTCGATTCCGCACTGGCCCTTGCCGCTGCGATCAGGGAGCGGAAGATCAGCCCGCTCGAGGCCATGGACACATGCCTGGACGCAGTGGCTCAGTGCAACCCAGAGCTTAACGCTGTCATCTGGTGCGACGAGGAGGCTGCACGTCGGGATGCCCGGGATGCCACCGACATCCTCACCTCCACCGCCGACCCGAGCGATCTCCCCCCCTTCCTGGGGGTCCCCATCCCGATAAAGGATCTCACGGCTGTCGAGGGCTGGCCGACCACCTACGGCTCGAACGCAGCGCCGAGCGCGCCAAGCGCTCTGAGCGAGCTCGTCGCCAGCGCGCTCAGCCGGGCGGGATTCGTGCTTGCCGGTCGCACTAACACCCCAGAGCTGGGCTCGATAACCGTAACCGAGAACCTTCGCTACGGGATCACACGCAATCCATGGGATACCGAGCGCACTCCCGGTGGATCGAGCGGTGGAGCGGCTGCAGTCGTAGCTTCCGGATGCTTTCCTGCGGCCCATGGCAACGACGGGGGCGGATCCATAAGAATCCCCGCAGCCTGCTGCGGGCTCGTCGGCCTGAAGGCCAGCCGCGCCAGAGTGCCATCGCTCGCGCGCAACTGGGAAGGGGCTGCCGTCGAAGGCGTGCTCGCCAGAACCATCGCGGATGCTGCAGCGATCCTGGACGCCATCTCCTACCTCGACCCGTTCGCGTGGGAGAACGCGCCGCGCCCGGCGAGGCCCTTTCAGGACGAGGTGGGTGCTCCCCTCGACACCCTTAGGATCGCCTACCTCACCGAGACCCCGCTGGGCATGGCCTCTGAGCCCCAGGCCGTCAGCGCCGTCGAGGAGGTAGCACTCCAGTGCGAGAGGCTCGGCCATCGAGTCGTGGAGCTTGGCTCACCCCTCATCGGGCAGGACGAGGTCGGCGAGTACCTGACTGCATTCATCGGCCTGGTCAGCGCTGGTGTCGCAGAGTTCGACCTTGTCGACTACAAGCACCTCGAGCCGCAGAACCGGGCTGCCTATGAAGCGGCTGAGGCAATGAGCTCCATCGCTTACCGGAAGGCCGTGCTCACCCTCGAGCGCATCTCACGCTTGATCGTGCAGCGTTGGACAGGGGGGATCGATGTCTTGATCACACCGACGATCCCTATCGAGCCACCTTTGGCAGGCGATGTCCTGGCCAAGGTTAACGAGGCTGGCAGCAGCGCCGTAGCAGAGGTCGTAGCCATGGCATCGTTCACCTCGCCCTTCAACGTTACGGGCCAGCCTGCCATCAGCCTTCCCACTGCCGTGAGCCCGAACGGCCTTCCTACTGGCGTCCAGCTCGTGGGTGGACCATGGGGGGAGGCACGGCTGATACGCCTGGCGAGCGCCCTCGAGACCACCGTCGGTTGGCAACCCTGGGCAGAAAAGCTACCGCAGGTCTACGCCCGCCGGTCCTGAGCCCGCCCATCCCGAGCTCCCTGCCCTGATCCCGCGGTCCTACCCCCGCCCGTCCTGAGCCCGTCCATCCACTCCCAAGCTTTGTCGACGCCGGAACGCAGAGCTGCCATGTCGCCGGAGTTATCGATGACGAAGTCGGCGACAGCCAGGCGGTCCTCCCGGCTCGCCTGCGCACGCATACGCCGCTCCACATCCCCGCGCTCCATGTGCCGCTCGGAAACGAGCCGCTC
>DAHXND010000225.1 GCA_027366675.1 Acidimicrobiales bacterium | reverse complement strand
TACACGTTCAATATCTCGACGGGATGCTCTAACCAGCCGACTGACGTTGCGGCAGTCGCCCCCGAGCCGACGCCGGTCCCTGACTTCGCAGCGATGGCAGCGAATGCGACGTGCAACTTCTACGGACCTACGTTCATCGACTTCCAGGGCGGCACTGCCGATATATGGAGCCCTGACACCGCCGAGATGGGCGGTTCGGGGTGTGGCGGTTCGACGAACGGCGCCTACACGGTCCCCTCGAGCTCGAACGGGACTGTGCTCTATGTTCACAACTTGCCCGAGAACCAGACCTGCCAGCCATTCCCGTCCATATTTGCCCTGCCATTTGGCCCGACCACTCCTATCCAGGACCATAGCTGCTACTGGGGAGATGCTCTCGTCCAGGGCAGCTACAGCGGTGACTGGACAATAGGGGCGTCGAACGACATCGTGATAACCGGCAGTGTCATCGCGCAGGGAGGCAGCATGCAGAAGAGCTCGCTCGGCCTTGCGCCTGGAGGGAACGTGCCCATATCGGAGCCTTCTGTCGGAAGCTCCGGCGTCTTCTACCCCCAGGGAAACGTGGTCGTGAACCATCCGGTCGTGAACGGTCAGAACGACAACAACTGTTCGTTCCTCACTGAGCCAGCCGGGGCCGCCCCGGGAGGCTTGCCGGCGACCTGCTCTCCGGGTATCCCGACGAGCATCCAGGCGCCACCGCCCCCCCAGCAATGCTCATTCAGTATCACCGCCCCACTTTCCTACTTGGAGTGCCTGCTGGACGATATGTACGAGGGTGTAGATAGCTACATGTACAACATCGTGCAAGCAGGCTATGACTGCGGGATGGGCAGCCAGGCTGCGGCGCTCATAGACCTCAGTGGATGCACTGGCCCTACATCCGGTGGTCTCTACGAGAATGCCGGCGTGAGCAACACGAACCCTACAGCCGTTCCAACTCCGACGTTCTCCGGTAGCCCGCCTTCCAACTGCAGCTCCACGAGCGACTGGAGCCTCTCGTTCCTTCCCTCTGGCTGCGTGGTTAGCTACTTCGACTACTACTGGGCATTCGGGAGTGAGGCGGGCACTGCTTTCAACGAGCTCTGTAGCCTTTTCTCCGGTGCCTGCCCCAATGTCGGTGGATACGAGTCCAAGCTCGCCACGTGGGAGGCATCCTGGGTGCACGGTCCGCTGAACTCCTTCCCCGCCATCTACAACCCGATCATCGACGCGGACATACTCGCTTCGAACTCGAGCAGCCAGGTGACCGGGGCGTCGTTCACCCCGGCATCTACTCCCCAGAACATCACGAACGGCAGCTTCACGGTCCAGAACCTGGACAGCGGGAACAGCGGCAGCTACTCGCGGGCGGGTCACGGCCTGGGTACACTGACCGAGAACGGCGCGATCGTCGAATCCTACGCGAACGGGTTGGCGAACGCCGGTCTCACTACGAACCACTTCCATCTGTTCGACTCGTCGTGCGTTGCCGCTGCCGACTTCTGCTACGTATCAACCGGCTATCACCAGGTCAATATCAACTACAGTCCCGACGTCGTCTTGAACCCGCCCCCCTACCTGGTCCAGGAGCTCCAGGGAGTGAACTGGGTGAGTCAGGTCACAGAGATGACGCCAGGTCAGGTCATTACGGGCATCTAGGGGAGGATGGAGATGGCTCGCACATACTTAGGTTCATGGTCTTCGCCAGCTGGCGCGGGGGGACGCTTCACCCCGCCTCGCAGGAGGCCAGGCACAGGTCGCTTCGCCGATCGAGTGCTGTCCTCCTGGTTCCCACGCACCCGCGCAGGCAGCCGTAACGGTAACGATGTGAGCGGTATAGGGCTGATCGAGGTCCTCATCGCCATCACTGTGCTGGCAGGAGTCGCATTCGCCACTACCTACCTGCTCATGTCCGAGACGAGTGCAGTGGCCGGCCAGAGTGCCCGCCTGACGGGCTCCTCCGTCGCCACCGAGGTCGACAACTGCCTCCACGCTTCCGCCACTTCCAGCCTCCTCCCTGCTGCAGTGGTGGGTGGTAGCACTGCAGTGTACGGCGGCCCGCAGACCGTGGCGACCAGCACCATAACCACAGCCTGCCCCAGCGCGCCCGTGTCTTCTGGCGCGAGCACGTCTCCGGGATCCTACAATGTCAACGCTACGGCATCCCTGGTGGCCTACAAGAATGGTAAGCCACTCATAACTTCCGCGAATCCGAGTGCATGGCAGAACGAGTGCTTCGGGTTCCCCGGCTCGTCTCTAGCACTTCTCCAGGTCCAGAGCACCGTGCAGAACGGTCTCGCCGCGAATCATGCCGCGGTGGGTTCCGGTGCTATGACGACCAATCAGTCCAGTCTGATAGTGCCCGCTCAGATCGACGTGAAGACCGAGACAGGGAACGCCCCCGACACCTCTGTGCCGGTGACGATTTCCCCCTCCCCCAGCTCCCTTGCATCGCCGCCCAAGACTGGAAGTACTGGTTGCGTGTCCTTCGTGAACCTGCCTCCCGGCACCTACACGGTGACCGCCGGCAACGGTGCGACCAGCGCTTCGGTGACGCTGAGTGCCGGGCAGGTGTACTCCCTGATCTTGCAGGTGCCCAGCACGGCTACCAGCACGCAGAGCGCGCACGGTGCGCCACATCTCGACTCGTTGCAGGCCATTCCGTGGATGGCGAGCGCTTGGACCCCGGGCCAGACTCCGATACCGGAGGGTCCTGCCACCGGTGGGAACACACTCGTTATCTGTGGGACCGGGCTTTTCGGCCAGTCAGGCTCCTCTGTCACGTGGGAGCCAACTTCGGTCGTGTTCTCGAGCGGTGGAACTACGGCTGACGCGTCCTTCACCCCCATCCCGTCGGGGAGTGGCTGCACCGGAGCCGAGAGCGGCGATCAGCAGCTGGATGTGAGCGCGCCGGCGTTCCCCTCAGGGACGACGGTCAGCATAACCGTGAACGTCGTCGAAGCTAATGGGACTACCCTGTCGGGCTCCCTGAACAGCGCTTACCTGTACTACGGGAACCCCTTCATCGAGTCCATCGGCACGACCGCCCCTTGTGCGGCAAACGCAACTGGCTACTGCAACACGGGGCACCCATCGGGCACGCCGAATGGGGGAACTCCCATCGACATCCTCGGGTTCAACTTCGACCAGCTGCAGAGCCCCGGGAGTGCTGTGGTATTCAGCATCTACCCCGAAGGGGCTGGTAGCGCGACATCACCTATGCTCACGGCGGATGCGAACTTCAGCGTCGTCTCGAGCAGCCAGATCTCTGCCGCATCCCCGGTAGATGACGTGGGTATCACAGCTCTAGAGAACTGTGTCAAGAATCCCAGTTTATCCTGCCTGAACAATGAGATCGCCTACCTGAATGGTAGCCTTACCAACTACGCAGCGGTGCAGCTCGTCCCGGGTAATACGAGCGCGTACTCTCCGAGCCTGGTCGGCTCGCCGGACTGCTCTTCGGAGACTCCTGTCTCACTCACTTGGCAGGGCACTGGCAATTTCCCGGTTACCTGCCACTTCGAGTACGGGCCTACCCCGCAGCTCTCCTCTATATCGCCGTCATCCGGGCCAGTAGGTGGCGGGACCACCGTTTATATCTGCGGATCTCACCTTGGAACGGTTACGGGGGTCGACTTCGGCTCCACGAAGGGTCAGTTCAAGATCAACTGGCAGGGGTTCAGCGTCAGCGGCGGTGCGTGCGGAGATACGCTTTTTGGATATCACTACATCGAGGCTGTCACCCCGCCGGGTTCAGGAGCAGTGCAGGTGACAGCCTCGAACAACTTCGGCACCTCGAACGCCCTTACCTACTCGTACGGTTACCCGCCCGTCATTACCGGGGTCAGCCCGACAGGGGGGCCAGTAGGTGGCGGGAACACGGTCACGATCTCCGGCAGTCACCTGGATCATGTCACGAGCGTGAACTTCGGCTGCGCTTCAGTCTCGTCCTTCCAGTCTCAGAGCAGCAGCCAGATCGTGCTGTCAGCGCCCGCGGCGTCCTACATCGACCTGGTGGGAACTTGCACCAGCGTCCTCGACGGGCCCGAGCAGGTGAGTGTCACGGCCGTGAACAGCTTTGGCACGTCGACGTTCTATCCCTACACCTATGCGAACACGCCGTCTATCAGCTCCCTGAAGCCGGCGAACGGTCCCCATGGCGGCGGGAACACCATCACCATCTGTGGATCGAACTTCCAGTACATCACGAGCGCCGACTTCGGTGGGTCGACGACCGGTAATGTCAGCTATCACACCTCGAGGGTTGGCCAAGCCAATCCATGTGGGAATCTGGTATCGTACCCCTCCTACCTGACGGTTGTAGTCCCGAGCTCGCCGAACGGTGGCTACGACCAGGTAGCGGTTACCATCACGAACGCGGCCGGCATGACGTCGAACTCCCAGACCTACACGTACAACCCGCCACCACCTACCATCTCCTCGGTCTCCCAGCACGGCGGCGGTGAGGGTGGTGGGTACTCCATCACGATCTCAGGTTCCTGGCTCTACGGCCCGGGTTTCAACACCTCGGTC
>DAHXND010000196.1 GCA_027366675.1 Acidimicrobiales bacterium | reverse complement strand
GCCGGCCCGGTTATATAGAAGCTCTTTCCAACACCTATGAGCTCGGGAACCTTCTCGTTCGTGTCCCAGGTGAGCAGGCTCGATGAGCCGCCAGAAGAGATCTCGCTAAGTAGCCCTGCCCCGTTGTAGGTGTAGCTCTCGGTCGTGGTGCGGCCGGGGCCTAGGAGTGAAGGCATCGGAGCGCTCTGGATGGAGACCGGCGAGCCGCCCTGGGGGCCCTCGTAGCTGTCCATCTCGGATGCTGGGTTATAGGTGTAGCTCGCAGAGCTCGCCAGGGAGAAAAGGCCCGAGGTCGTAGTTCTGGTGCGCTCTCCCTCTCTGTTGTAGGTATAGCTCGCTCTCATGTAGGGGAAGTCAAGGATCGAGCCCTCTAGGCCGGTCAGCTCGGATGCAGGGTTGTAGGTAAGGGTAGAGCTAAGTGCCCCAGGACCGGTTGTCGCTGAAAGCTGAGAGGAGCCGTTGTAGGAGTAGCCGACCCCGAGGGGGGAAAGCCCCACCTGGCGAGAGGGCATGGGAGCTACAGGCGTGGCGGAGGTGAGCTCACCTGAGAGATCGTAGCCGTAAGAGGAGGATCCGCCAGGGGGCTCGCCTGAGCCGAGCAGGCTCGTGACCTCGTTTTCCTGGTTGTAAGAGTAGGAGAGATGGAGGTTCGCCACCTCTTTGCAGGGGTGGTGGCGATACAAGAAGTAAGAGGGGGCTGCCTTACAGCTCTTGGCTGCGTAGCTTATCGAGGTGGGCTTGCCTGCGGCGTTGTAGGTGGCAGTCCCTTCTACCCTGTTCGGGTAGCTGGTCGAATCGAGGTTGGCGTCCGGGCCGTAGGTAAAGGTCGTTGTGTTGCCAAGCCAATCTGTGACAGAGCTCATCTCGCCGGAAGCGTTGTAGGTCTGCTGCACCACCTTGGCGTTCGGGTAGGTGATAGAGGTCACGTTCCCCATGGGGTCATAGGCGTAGGTGAGCTTTGCACCGGCGCCGTCCACGCTCGATGTGAGCCTTCCGGCGAGATCATAGGTATAAGTGGTCACCCCAGTAGCATCTACCATCTTCGCGATCTCGCCAAGTGGATTGTAGGTAAAGGCAGAGGGCGCCATGGTGGTGCCGGGGTAGGAGAGCCCCGTGCGCTCGCCTGCGGCGTCGTAGGTCATATCTGTGGGCCTCCCGCCCGGACTCGTCACAGAGACGAGCCGCCCGGCGAGATCGTAGGCGTAGCTGGTTATCTCCCCGAGCGGGTTGGTGGTAGATGCAAGCTCTCCTGCCCCGTTGAAGCTGTAGGTGGTGGACTGACCCAGAGAGCTCGTCTCTTTCACGAGATGCCCCCGTGGCCCGTAGCTGTAGCTCGTTACCTGACCGAGAGGATTGGTGACCGAGGATAGGGCGCCAAGTGGGCTGTAGGTATAGGTGGTGGTAGCACCATCTGGAGCGCTGAGGCCTGTTAGCTCGCCGTCTTCGTTGTAGGAGTAGGTGGTCACCTCTCCTAGCGGGTTTTCCACAGAGGCTTCCTTGCCAAGTGGGCTGTAGGTGTAGCTCGTGGTGTAGGCGGCTTTGTCCGCGCCGGCCAGGTTGCCACGAGGAGACGTCGTCGTGAGAAGCTCTGAATCTGCATTGTAGCTGTAGCTCGTCACGTAGCCAGGTGGGGTCGTCATGGAGTCCAGGTTGCCGTAGGGATCGTAGGTGAAGTGGTAGCTATGGCCGTCGGGGTTTTTCACAGCGGTCACCTCGCCCGGGCGTGCCGGGTTCCCATGGATATAGGTGGTAGTTGCATATACCCCGGGGGATAGCTCCTCTCTGGTAGATGTCAGGTTCCCAGATGCGTCGTAGGTGCTCGTGGTAACACCTCCTGCAGGATTTGTCACAGTCGTGACCTCGCCAAAGGAGTTGTAGGTGAACCTCCAGGTTCTCCCGAGCGGGTCGGTAACGCTCGCCATGTTGCCGGAGGAGTCATAGGAGAACCTGGTGGTGTCACCTGTGGGGTTGGTGACAGAGGTGGTGGAAAGCGTAGCCGGGTCGATCGTGTATCTCCAGGTGGAGGCCTCTCGTGTGCCGGCATCTCTCGTTAGGGAGGTAAGGGTGCCGAGCGTATATGTCTGAGTCTCTCTTATCCCGGTCGGGCCGGTAATCGTGGTGGTGCCCCCACCAGATGAGAAGGGATCCCCAAAGTAGGAGTAGGTGGTGGCCTCACCTGCCGGGTCCACCTGGGATATGACCTGGCCGGACGTGTTGTAGGTATTTCTGGTCGTTCCTCCCATGGGATCTGTCACGGAGAGGAGAAGATGTGGCGGGCTGTAGGTGAAGTCCCAGGTGCCACCTGTTGGGTTGGTGGCAGAGACGAGATCCCCAGATGGGTTGTAAGCGTACTCCCATGTCCTCCCCATGGGGTCTGTCACAGAGGACACGAAGCCAGAGGGGTTATAGGAGAGATTCAGTGACCTACCCGATGCGTCGGTGAGGCTGGCGAGCTTGCCGCCAGGGCTGTAGCTGAGAGTCGTAGCAGACCCGTTTGGATCAGAGATCGAGATGAGGCTTCCTGAAGGAGAAAAGCTGTAGATGCCATGGCCCCTTACTATGTAGCTAAAGGTGCCTGAGGGGCTTTTCGAAAGTGAGGCAAAGACGTAGGGCGGGGCTGTATAGGTACCTGGGGTGCTCCCTGGCGTGAAGGTCACGAGAGAGCCACCAGGCTGTCCTACCTCCACGTCCCCGTTCGACTCCACATGAAGCGACATCGAGTAGCTAGATGTCCAGCCGTATCCAAAGATCGAGCTATCAGATGCATCAGTTGAGTTATAGGTACGGGTGAGTGAAAGCCCCGCCCCAAAGCCCTTTATGGAAAAGTCCGTAGAGGAGAGGTTGAAGTCCCCGGTCGAACAGATGACAGCGTCGCCGCTGGTGCAGATGTCTGCGTTCGAGACCACGCTGGGGCCGTCCCCGAGGGCCTCTCTTACCGGGGCCAGCGCCACCTCTGGGGTCATCACCTGGATGCGGTTGTTCCCGTCGTCTGCTATGTAGATGTGCCCGTGGGCTCCGATTCCTAGACCGAAGGGGTTGGCAAGCTCTGCAGATGTAGCAGGTCCCCCGTCTCCGGTAAAGCCCCTCACCCCGTTCCCGGCAACGGTCTCGATCTTGCCAGTTGAGCGTGTTACCTCTTGTACCTGGTTGGAGCCGCCCTCGGAGATGTACAGGTTCCCAGAGGAGTCGAGCACCACGCTGTGGGGGAAATCAAGCTCTGCAGATGTAGCAGGTCCCCCGTCTCCGGTAGAGCCCCTCACCCCGTTCCCGGCAACGGTCTCGATGATGTCGCCAGAGCGGGTTACCTTCCTTATGCGGTTGTCCTCTGAGTCTGCGATGTAAAGGTTCCCCTCTGGGCCAAAGGCAAGCCCCTCTGGGCCAGAGAGGTTGGCACCGGTGGCCTTTCCTCCATCGCCGCAGCTCGAAGTTGGCGGGGAGCACCCGTAGGCGCCAGTACCTGCGATCGTGTAGATATAGCCGCCTGTAAAAGACCGGAGCCCCCACGCACAAGAAGAGCTGCAGCTATATCCAGGGACAATCCTTACGCGGTAGTCCTCTGAGTCTGCGATGTAGAGGCTTCCCCTGGGGCCTATGAGGGTATCTACCGGCAGGTCCAAAGAGGCAGATGTAGCAGGCCCCCCATCACCACAGGGCGAGGTGGGAGAGGAGCATAGAGCTCCTGTCCCAGCTACTACCGAGACCTGGCCGTCTGAGCGTGCCACCTCCTCCACGGTCCCTGCAATGGTGTCTGTAATATAGAGGTTGCCTAAGGAATCGAGTGCGACCCCGAACACCTTCCTTGCATGGGCGACCGTGTAGATGTCCCCTTCTACCAGAAAAGGAAGCCCGAAGGGGCAAGAAGATGCACAGGGATAGCCCGCGACCATGCGGACCTCGTCATCGGCCCAGTCTGCTATGTACAAAGACCCACCGCGTCCTATGGCAAGCCCAGCGGGACCGTTCAGCTCTGCGTTCAGTGCAGGACCTCCATCTCCACAAGATGGCGGGCTCGAGCACGGGGTCCCATCTCCTGCAAAGGTGGCTATGTCACCTGGAGCCGGGTAGCCAAATGAGGCGAGGCTGGAGACACCGCGGCCTCTATGGGAAAAGCGCTGGTGCGAGAGAGAAGCAGGGAGGATCATCGAAAGAGAAGAGACACAAAGAGCTGTAGCTATCCCTACGAGGAAGCCACTTGAACGCGAGAGCCTCCCAGAAGCGGCTCCCGGTGTGTGTGTGTGTGTGTGTGTGTGGCTTGACCACGTGTTCGAGATATGGCCATCTCAACTCCCCCCTTTGACACCCCAGCTGCTTCGAGAGGCGCTCGTGGGCAAAGATGATATCTCCCCACGTTTCGAGCGCTCCTCGGCCTGTAGATTGAACGTAGCAGGAGAAACAGGGGCGTGCAAGTGGAAATGTGGTCGGGAGGGAGAGAATGCAAGTGGTGTATCTGTGAGCATCTGCGCAGGTCACAGAGTTGCATCTATGCCGACTGACACTATGAGCCGGGCTGCCGATCTGGTGCTCGGCTAGGCGATGCCCCGTAATGCGTTTGGTGGCGGGCTAGTGAGTGGATGGCCAACTATTGGAGCGAGAGCCGCCAGGAGAGGGAGCCTAGTGAGTGGATGGCCAACTATTGGAGCGAGAGCCGCTGGCTCCGGCCTTTCCCCGGTCCCGCCTAGAGTGTAGCGGAGCTATCAGTCGTGGACCGATGCCTGCCGATCAGCCCTTGAGCCCGGAGGGCTATCTTCCCAGGATCCAGGCCCGCCTTCCATGCTATGCACGCAAGCAGGAAGCCAATGCAGTCGAGGGTCGTCACTACTACGGGCGACACGTGGTTACCATATGGCTCGTTCAAGCCGCGCATGTGGTATGCGAGGCCCTGGGCCCCTGCCCCGAGATCCCAGAGAAACGATCCGGCAACCGACGCCCAGAAGAAGTCGAAGTCCTCGGCCAGGAGGTTCGCACCGATCCAGGTAAGGCCCGTCAGAGACCATAATGGCCCGATGCTGCTCGCGTTCGGGAGCAGCACGGCAAGCGGGAAGAAGCTGAGGCCGGCCAGCAGGAGCAGCAGACCCGCGACACGTCGTGGTCTGGACGGCGGCAGCACGGAACGCCTCCAGTCGAAGCGCACCATCGGTACGCACATCACCGCGAGCGCAAGCACCGCCCCGATTATGAGCCACCTGGAGCTCGATCCGAGCCAGCTCGAAGGGAATGCCAGCACCAGCACATGAACGGTGGCGTTCAACGCGATCTGGCGAAACGTCCTCGCGAACGGCAATGCCTCGGAGAAGATGAAGAGCAATATTACCGAGAACCCGCCAGCTATCTCCCAAGCCCTGGCTCCGCGCCCTCGCGCCACTACAGCGCCGTTACCCCCCGGCTCCACCATTACCGGCCAGGATAGCCCGTAGAGGGCGCTCCTGGCCGGTTGCCTGGAGGCGCTGCTGAGCGACTTCCTCCAAGGGAGCGCTATGCCTTGGCTGCTTCGATCCCGAGCTCCTTTTCGATACGCTTCCTGGGCTTGGCTCCCACCGAAGTTGCCACGAGCTTCCCATCGCGGAACAGACCGATAGTCGGTATGCCCATGACGTTGTAGCGGGCTGCAGGCTCCGGGTTCGCGTCCACGTCGACCTTCACTACCTTCAGGTCCCCATCGTGGGCCTGCGCGATCGCGTCCACCTCAGGCGCCACCATGCGGCACGGACCGCACCAAGCCGCCCAGAAGTCGACCAGCACCGGTATCTTCGACTCGATCACCTCGGTCTGGAAGCTCTTCGGATCATTCGCATGTATCAACGTTGCCATGAAATACCACCTCTCGGATAGGTTCGCTGCACTTTCGGTAGCTTCCTGCGGCCAGTCATGAACGCAATCAGCACATCAGCTCACATGATTGAACCAGGCGGCGCGGGAAAGTATTCCGGCGCCCGCCAGGAGCGCCAATCAACGCGGGCGACAGCTGGGGCGACTTGGTGGCTCCACTGGCGGATCGCTACAGTAGCAGGGGATCTGGCTAGTGATCGGGGCCATGAGGATCGGGGCCATAAGGATCAGGGCCATAAGGACGGGGCCATCGGGACGAGGCCACCAGCTCAGGGGTGATCTGGTCACACGGTAGAGGCCGGGTCACGCGAAAAGCGATTGGAGGCGACTGCCGGCGTGCCAGGTATGGGAGAGAGCACGAACTTCCAGGCTCAGTATCTGGACTCGATGCTCACTCACGTAACGCTCGTCGCGTTCCTCGTAGTGTTCGCCGCAGTTGGCCTGTGGTGGTGGATGGCGCTGAAGCGGGACAGAGGAGTGCTGGCAGTTCCTCGCAGGCGCTTCTGGCAGGTCTTCGAGGCGGGCAGCCCAGCGCGCACGGTTATCCAGGTTGGCTTCGGTGCCCTGTGGGTCATAGATGGCCTGCTCCAGGCCCAACCGGCGATGCCGAGGGAGTTCGTACCCATGGTGCTCGAGCCGGCGCTGGCCGGCCAGCCGGCATGGGTCGTGAATCTAGGGCGGATCGGGATCAACCTCTGGAGCATCCATACGGTCACGACCGACGCCTTCACGGTTTTCGTCCAGGTAGCGATCGGTCTCGGCATCATGCTCGGAGGCGAGAGCGTCATAGGAAAGCTGGCGCTGTCCAGCTCGATTGCCTGGGGTCTGGTGGTATGGGCTCTCGGCGAGGGCCTGGGAGGCACGTTCGGCAAGGGGGCCACCTGGCTGAGCGGAACGCCGGGCGGAGCGCTCGTATACGTAGCGGCAGCGATGGTGCTCCTGCTCGTCCCCTCCTGGCGGTGGAACGACGGCAGTGCAGCTCGCCGGATACTCACCTCCATAGGAGTGCTCTGGCTATTCGTTGCTGCCATCCAGGCCCTTCCGTCGGAGGGATTCTGGCATGGCACGCACCTGTCCCGCGTCTTCGCCAATGCCGCTTCCAACTCTCAGCCCGCATTCCTCTCCGCTCCGATCCGAGCCATGGAGAGTGCGGCACTGCACGATCCGGCAGTCGTGAACGCGGTGTTCGTGGCGATATTCGCTCTCGCTGGGATGTGGTTGCTGATCCGCCGTCACTCTTACTGGGCGCTTGGCTTCACCGGGGTAGCTCTCTTCGCGACCTGGTGGCTGGGTATGGACTTCGGTGTGATCGGAGGGACGGGAACTGACCCCAACATTGCCGTTCCTGTAGGCCTGTTCGCTGCGGCAGCCTGGCTGGGGCTACGTTCGGCTGCGATCAGCCCTGTCGAGGAGCGAGATGTCAGGGAAGCCCGGGTGGATGCCGGCTATTCAGTTGAAAGCCCCTCAGTTGAAAGCCCATATCCTGAGGTAGCCGGGGCGGTTGCCGGCAACGCCTCGGGAGCGGCTTCGACGTCGCCGTGGCCGGTACGCCATCCCGTGCGCACCTGGCTCGTCGGGGCGCTCGCAGTGGCGTCGCTGTGGACAATGCTGCCTGTGCTCGGCTCCCTGCACGCGGCAGCTGCCGTTCCTCGTGGAGTGACCCTTGCTTACGTGGAGAGTGGTGGCCTCGCCAGAGTGCCGGGGAGCCCCAAGGCGCCCGGGTTCCATCTGGTAGACCAGTATGGCAAGCCCTACGACCTCGGGAGCTTCCGAGGAAAGGTCGTTCTCCTGTCGTTCCTGGACCCTGTGTGCTACGCGACATGCCCTGTCGTAGCCGAAGAGCTGGCCCAGGTAGCAGGCCTCCTATCGCGCCGCACCCAGAACATAGAGTTCGTGACGATAGACGCCAACCCTGACTTCAGGAGCCCTTCGACCCTGCGCGCATTCGACGCCGAGCATGGCATCGCAGCCATGAAGAACTGGCAGTTCCTCACGGGACCCAGGGCAACTCTCGAGAAGCTGTACCAGGCATACGGCGCACCGACGCTCACGCCGCAGGTGGGCATGGTAGCCCACAGCCTCCTCGTCTACGTGATAGGTCCAGACGGGCGCGAGCAGGCCCTTACCCAGGCGACAGGCACGCCCGGGATAAAGATCGAGGAGGCATACGCGAATATGTTTGCCGACGAGGCCAGCCATCTGGTGCCTCATGCCTGAGAGGCGGCTTCACCGTGGGCAGGTGCTCTCCTGCCGGATCATCCCTGCCATGGTCATGCTCGCCTGCGCGCTCGCTCTCGCTGCCTGCAGCACCGCGAGGGTTACATCGGGTAACGGCGCCGACCTGAACCCTACCGCCCCCAGATGGCAGTCGAGCGCCTCGGTGGTCTCCGGTGGTGCGGCCACGTGGGTGATCGCTCCATACCCTGCTGGCATCGTAACATCCCCCGATGCGAATCTCCGCCCGCCCTGGGTTCTCTACCGTGTCGCTGGCGCTACGGCAGCGCAGGTTACCCCGGAGGGGATAACCACGAGAGGCGGGCTCGCTGTGAGCGCACCCGGCGCAGGTGTGGCTTGGCTCGGCATAGGAAGCTATCGGTACCAGCTATACGGTGCCGTAGCAGTAACTACTGACGGTGGCCGCACCTGGTCGGAGAATGCGCTGCCGGCGCCTTTCGACCCGACTCCCGGGGGAATACTGGGATTCAGCGCGGCCAGGGCAGTGGTGCTCGCCGGGACAGGGTACTCGCGCAGGCTTCTCGTGACCGATAACGGTGGGACCGCCTGGAAGACGCTTGCCACCGCCAGCCAGCTACTCGGCGCAGATACCGCTTCCTGCGAGCTGGAGGGGTTGGCTGCAGTAGGAGGAAGGACGATCGAGGTGGGGACTGCATGCACCGGAACGGGCCGTGCTTTCATGGCCCGGTACGGCGAGTCAGGATCCTTCAGCCTGCAGACCTTCGTGCCACCCGGCGCTGTCGATGCGAAGGCCACGGTGAGCGTCCTGCCGGAGAAGGGGGAGATCGCTGCTACATGGACCGGTCTGTCGCGGCCGAAGGTGCGCTCCCTCATGGCCGGAGCTCTCGTTGCCGGTACCGGTCGCTCGCTGGAGGAGGACGGATCCCCGCTCGCAGTGCCGGCTGGCAGTACCCTCGTTCAGGGAGGTATAGCACCAGGCCCGGCCGGCGAGGCGGCTGTGCTCGTCGGCAGGGCGCCGGCGGACTGGCTGCACCCAGGGCACTGGGAGCTGGTCGTTCGCGCCAGCTCTGATGGCGGCTGGCGGGAGATAACTCCCCCTGCTTCCCTGGCCGGGATCGCATACGGGCTGACCTGGCTGTCACCTGCCGGAGGCGCAGGCCCGCCGTCTGGTCTCGCGATCTCGGGCTCCACGTCGTCTGGGAGGCCCGCCTACTGGACGGTTCCCGCCCCCATAGCCGCAGGGCAGGCCTCAGGCTGGCACGCGGTCTCGCTCGTGGCACCGAAGACTGCGACATCGGAGAACCTCCAGGGGGCCGGGAGCTGAGTCTCGGACGGGATGGCTGAGCACGCCGTGAGGCTTTCCCGGTCCGTGCCGGGCTCAGTCCGTCTCGGGCCCCACGATCACGAAGCGGCCGTCTGGCCCAACGACCACGAACCCCCCTTCCTCGCCTCTCCTGATGTCGAGCTCATTCCCCTGGACCTTCAGCTCTGCCAGCTTGCCGTCGTAGCGACGCGCAGAGCGCTCCTCGTGACGTATCCAGCGCAGGATGGTCGACAGGATCCCGAGACCACTGAGGAACCCTGCCATTATCCAGAACACCGATGCGCCTGCTTCCACCGAGGCAAGGCTGTACATGCCCGGAGCTATCGACTGCTTGGCCGCTCCTCCCAGCAGGGCGATGGCCAGGAACGAGTCGAAGGGCATACCGGCCATAGCTATGCCTATCCTGGCAGCGTAAGGATAGCGTCGGCGCCCGATGTAGTCGATTGACGACACTGGCCACCAGACGAGTGATCCGAAGAAGAGGAAGCAGACGTTCACGAAGTCCATGAGATCGGGGCGGGGCATGGCTATCGCTATCCCCTTGTCGAGGAAGAACCAGTACATGATCCCGTAGTTGAACGCTCCCGCTATCACAGGGTTCGTAAGGAAGTGAACGGGCCGGCTCCGGAGGAAGCGGATGGTCCGTGTCTTCCGATCTCGCTCCATGGTCTGCATGGCCAGTGTGAGCGGGGCGCTCAGGGCGAAGCATATGGGTGCTGCAAGCATCAAGGCGAGGTGTTGTATGACGTGAACCGTGAAAACCGATCCTGCGTAGAGGGGGACGCCCGTCTGCCAGGCAAGCATGCAGCTCAAGATGCCGAGAGCGAAGAACACGCTCCGCCTCGCGGGCCACCGGCGCTTCCGGAGCTCGGCCAGGAGCCTTACGCGCCGGGCGTACCAGGCTGCTGCCCCGAGCTCGGTGACGAAGGTGAAGATTGCCCATGGACCGGTGGAAAGCGTGCTCAGGACGATCCATACGGACTTGACGCCGAACGGTGGTAGGTGGGGGACCGTAGGCAACGGGACCAGATTACCTGGAGCGGAGGTTGGCAGGCGAGGCGGCGGGAGGTGCTGGCCTCCCCGGCACGCCGGCACCGCCAGCCGGTGCCGCTCTCCCCTCCCCGGGCTCCGGCTCCTGCGCTATAGCCGCCTGGTCATCGGAAGGTGCCAGGCCTTCTTCGATCGGCAACCTGACGATGAAAGTCGCTCCTTCCCCCGGGGTGCTGTGCAGTGCTACAGATCCTCCGTGAGCTGTCAGGATCGCGGCCACGAGTGCCAGTCCGAGCCCGGCACCGCCCGAGGCTCGTGAGCGAGAGCTGTCCGCCCTGTAGAAGCGCTCGAAGACGTGTGCGGCATGCTCGGGGGAGAGCCCGGGTCCGTCATCGGTAACGCTCAGCACTGCCTCGGGTCCCTCCTGGCCGACGTAGACGATGGTATGGGTTCCCGCAGGGGTGTGAGCTCTGACGTTTGCCAGTAGGTTGTCCAGAACCTGGCGAAGGCGGTCAGGATCTCCGACTATCTCGACTGGATGCTCGGCCACCAGGGCCACGGGCCAGGAGTCGCCGCCAACGGCCTGCGCTGCCTGGACTGCCGTGGCGGCGAGCCCGACCAGCTCTATCGGCACGTGCTCCAGTGGCCGGCCCTCGTCCAGCCGGGCCAGCAGGAGCAGATCCTGAACGAGCTGTCCCATGCGTGAGGTCTCCGCACGGATACCGGTAAGGATCCTGGGAAGATCTTCGGGATGCTCGGTTGTGGCCCGTTCCGCCAGCTCTGTGTAGGCGCCCACGGCTGCCACTGGTGTCCGCAGCTCATGCGAGGCATCGGCGACGAACTGGCGCAGCTGGCTTTCCGAGGAGCGCAACGCCTGCTCCGTCGCATCTCTCAGCGTGAACGCATGCTGGATGCGGTCGAGCATCGTGTTGAACGATCGAGCCAAGCGGCCGACCTCGGATCGTGGGCTCCCCTCAGGCACCCGCTGGTCGAGCTGCCCAGCCGCGATCGCTCCAGCCGTCGCTTCTACTCGTTGCAGGGGTTGCAGGCCCACCCTGACCAGCCACCAGCCGATAAGCCCAGCCGCTATCAGGGCGGCGAGGGCTACGATCAGCTCGACAGCCAGCAGCCTGCTGAGCGTGCTGGACTCCTGGGTAAGCGGGAGTGCCAGTACGAGCACGAGGCCGTTGCCGAGATTGCCTACCCGTACCCGGAAGCCGGGGCCTCCTCCCTGAGCGGAGGGCTCGTTCAGGTAGGTGGCTGCCCCTGCGCTGCCAGGGACCGGTAGGTGGGGAGGCAGGGCCGGTGTAACTATCTGACCACCTGGCCGGTACGCGACGAACTCGGCGAGAGGGCGATTCGAGGCGGAGCGAAGCTCTACGAACATGCCTGGAGCGTGGCTCGCGACGAAAGTGGTGCTGATGGGCTGGCCGGTCGTGACGGCGCTCGCGAAGGCACTCCCGAGCGGTGAGGAGGCTGTGGTTAGCGAGCCGTCCACCTGCTGGTAGAGGAAAGAGCTCAGAGCGGAGTACGTCACTGATCCTGCTGCTACGAGCGCCACCAGGGATGCGACCACTACTGCCGCTACCAGGCGCGCTCTTAGTGACACCTGCGGCAGCCCTTCCCTCAGGTGCCTTCCCGAGGCTCGCGGAGCCGGTAGCCCACCAGGCGTATCGTGTCTATAAGAGGGGGTCCCAGGCTGTCCAGCTTCTTCCGCAGGTAGCTGACATAGGTCTCCACGATCCCGAGATCTCCGCCGAAGTCGTAGTGCCACACATGATCGATGATCTGGGCCTTCGAGAGGACCCGCCGTGGGTTGCTCAGGAAGAAGCGCAGCAGGGCGAACTCTGTGGCCGTCAGGTGCACCGGGACGCCCGCTCGGGTCACCTCGTGGGTGTCCTCGTCGAGCACGATGTCCGCGAAGCGCAGCTGCGAAGTGGACTGGGGGGCCTGTGCGGTCCGCCGGAGGATGGCGCGGACTCGGGCAACGACTTCCACCAGGGAGAAAGGCTTCGTCAGGTAGTCGTCTCCCCCGATCGTGAGCCCGGTAACCTTGTCCTCCACGGCATCGCGGGCCGTCAGGAAAAGCACTGGGGTCCTTATGTGATCAGATCGAAGCCGCCTGGTGACCTCGAAACCATCCAGGTCCGGCAACATGATATCGAGCACTACCAGGTCAGGCGGGTCTTCCTGTATGGCTTGCAGGGCCGAGCGCCCGCTGGATGCCTCGCTCACGGAGAAGCCTTCGTAGCGCAGCGTCGTGGCGATCGCATCGACTATCGATGGTTCGTCGTCGACGACGAGGATACGCTCGGAGGTCCGGGCGCCACCGGCAGGTTCCTGCCCCGGGCGCCTTCCCTTTTTCGGTTCTGACTTCTCTTCCCTGGCCATGTATCCCTTCCCGGGCATCTTGCGGCCCTCGATGAGGGGTTCACCGTGCTGCCTCCCAGCAAAGCCCTGTACGCTGAAATATACCTGGGTGGGGCCTGAGTGTCACCTGGGAAATACGAGCCAGGATTGGAACATATTTCCTACTCAGTGGGGGGCTGTGCCTGGATTCCCTGGGTGAGCTGGGACGCGTGGGGAGCGCCGGCGGCGTGTTTTCGGGTGTTTTTCAGCCAACGCTCACCGGATTCCCAGCAAAGGTGGGCATGATGGCAGGAGAAGAAGCGTTGGAGAGGTCGCAGCAGGCCGGATGGCACGGTCCAGCACCCGAGGAAGGGAGCTGTGAGCTGTGAGTGTTCGGGCGGGTTGCGGCCAGGAAGCGTGAAGGAGATGCACCATGGGAAAAGATGACGAAGAGATGGCAGCACCAGATGGCGAACCAGGTTCCCAGGGGCGATCCGACCACCCGTACGTGCCCGGCTGGCCCTTTGCCGCAGGCGCTGCTCCCTCAGCTCCGGGAGGCGACGCCCAAGAGGGTGCTGTGAAGCCCGGCGAGAACTATCCATCGCAGCCAGCTATAGAGTCGGAAGACCGACCCCAGCCTGGCGCCTATATCTCCCCCGGAGGTGCTGTTACGCCCGGTGGCCCCCTCCCTCTGCCACCCCAGCCGGGCGATCCCTCACCTCCGGGGGGTTGGTCTGATGAAGGTGGTGGCGGGCCGCTGCCATGGCATGGCCCTTCGTGGCAGTCCTGGCGAGGGGTGCCGTACGCACCCTATGAGGGCCAGGAGCCAACCCAGGGATTTCCAACCGAAGAGCTGCGCGATGCTCGCTCAGCCTACGGGGGCTATGGCCCTGGCTCTGGCGCTGTTGCCGGTCCTGGCGCTGTTGCCGGCTCTGGCGCTGCCGGCTCTGGCCCTGCCGGCTCTGGCCCTGCCGGTCCTGGCGCTGTTGCTGCCGGCTCTGGTCTTGGCGCCGGCCCGGGTGGGTACGGACCTGGCTCGGGTGGGGGCTACGGCCCTGGCTCGGGTGGCGCCTATGGGGGCTACGGCCCTGGCTCGGGTAGCCCGGGTGGGTACGGCCCTGGCTCGGGTGGGGGCTACGGCCCTGGCGGCCCTGGTCGTGGGCCCGGCCCTGGCTCGGGTGGCGGCTACGGCCCTGGCGGTCCTGGTCGTGGGCCCGGCCCTGGCGGTTACAGTCCCTACGGGTCAGGCGGCTCCGGATGGTATGGCCCTGCCGGCGCCGGCGCCGGTGCCGGCGGGATCTGGGGACCGGCCACGGGTCAGCAGTCTGGGGGGCGGGGTCACCATGCATGGCGCTGGTGGGCAACCGTTTCGCTGGTGGTCGCCTTGCTGGTAGCTGCGGTGGCAGGAGCCGGCATAGCAGTGGCTGTGCGCCCGACCAGCTCGGCTGGCCAGCGAGTGGCGTCTCCGGTACCCGGTTCGGTGAGCTCGAGCTCACCGTCGCTGAATGTGAGCCCGGTGCTGAAGCGCATCGAGCCTGCTGTCGTGAACATAGATACAGTGCTCGAGCAGGGCCAGGGAACGGCGGCAGGGACCGGAGAGATAGTCACATCATCCGGCGAGATCTTGACGAATAACCATGTGGTCAATGAGTCCGTGAAGATCACAGTGCAGATCCCCGGTCACTCCGGATCGGTGCCTGCCAAGGTGCTCGGCGTGGACCCGACCGACGATGTGGCACTGATCCAGGCCGAAGGCGTATCAGGCCTGCCCACCATGCCATTCGGGAGCTCGTCCACGGTGAAGGTGGGTGAGTCGGTCATAGCGATCGGTAACGCTCTGGGGCTGGGAGGTCCGCCGACCGTTACGACCGGTGCGATAACCGCAACTGGTCGTTCGATCACAGCTCGGGACCCGACCGGCTTGAGCGAGCATCTGAAGAACATGCTGCAGACCGATGCTCCCTTGCAGCCCGGTGACTCGGGCGGGCCGCTTGTCGACGCCGCAGGCAAGGTCATAGGTATGGACACGGCGGCAGAGAGCGCGAGCAGCGGCCTGACGGGAGCCTCGTCGAATTCTCCCTCCAACATTGGATTCGCTATCCCGATCAATAGGGCGCTGACCATAATCCATGCCATCCAGGCGAGACAGTCCAGTAGCCTGGGTACCACCATCCTGCTCGGCGCACGTCCGTTCATCGGCGTAGAGGTAGTAAATCCGAGTGAGATAGATGCGGCTCAGGGTGGCATCGGCGGTGGACTGAACGGCAGTGGGTTCGGCATTCCTCCTGGCTACACCCCGCCGGTCAGCTCAGGTGCTGTGGTGGTGGGCGTGCTGTCTGGCACCCCAGCCTCACGGTCCGGGATCGCCCCGGGGGACGTGATAGTGAGCTTCAATGGGCAGGCGGTTACATCTGTAACGTCCCTGTCGAACGCAGAGCAGGCCGACCATCCGGGTCAGAGCGCCAGCCTTACCTGGGTGGATCCGAGCGGTCAGAAGGTGAACGCTACGGTGACGCTCGCGACTGGCCCGGCCGTCTGAGGTCGACTGAGGTAGGCCGGCTGGGGAAGCCCGAGGCCGGCTGGGGTCGACTGAGGTAGCGCGGCTGGGGAAGCCCGGCTGGCGATCCCCGGAACGCCGGGCAGCGAGATCTCGCTGCCCGGCGTTTGCGCGCCAGCGCCCAGATGCCACTTGAGAGAGTTCTCCTCCGGGCCCAGCAGGCGGCCGAGCAAGGCGGTGCAGGCAGGCGGAGCGGGGCCGGGCGGGTGGGCGGAGCAGGCAGGCGCAGCGTGGGAGCTGGAGTGTTCACGGGGCTCACCTGCTGCATCCGGTAGACTGATGGTACGCATCCGGGAGGCTCCCGGGGTGTCACGCCCCTCGGGGTGTGTGGGATCACGGGAGAGCGGCAGCACCAGCGTGCGAGGGTCTCGCCGGCATCTGCGAGGTCGCGCCGGGGTCCGTGCTGCACAACAGGTCAATGACCGGAGGACGGAGGAGCAGGAGGAAGATGGCTGTAGGCCAGCGTATCCAGGAGATGGCAGCAGAGCCCGGCGGCTACGAAGCTGCGGATATCCGTGTGCTCGAGGGGTTGGAGGCCGTCCGGAAGCGGCCCGGCATGTACATAGGATCTACGGGCCCGAGAGGCCTTCACGAGTGCGTCCGCGAGGTAGTTGATAACTCCGTGGACGAGGCCATGGCCGGCCATTGCAGCCGCATCGACGTAACGCTGCTCGCTGATGGAGGTTGCAGGGTGGCTGACAACGGTAGGGGCATACCGGTGGCTCCACACCCGCAGTACCCGGATCGCTCCGCAGCAGAGCTGGTCCTCACGACGCTGCATGCTGGTGGCAAGTTCGGTGGGTCCGGCTACAAGGTCTCAGGTGGGTTGCATGGGGTAGGGGTATCCGTGGTAAACGCCCTGGCAGTGCGGCTCGTACTCGAGATCGATCGCGACGGCAAGCACCATGTGCTCGAGTTCGCCGACGGGGGCAAGCCGCAGGGGAAGCTCCGTGCGGTCGGGTCCGCTCCACGTGGCCGTACCGGCACCACCGTAACCTTCTGGCCTGATGGCACGATCTTCGAGGAGACGGAGTTCCGTGCCCAGACCATCCTGGAAAGGCTGCAGACCTACGCGTTCTTGAACCGGGGGCTCGAGTTCCACTTCCGGGACGAGCGGCCAGGTCACGAGCATGAGGTCGTATACCGCTATAACGGCGGCATCATCGATTTCGCGCGTCACCTGAACGAGACCAAGGAGCCTCTCTTCCGGAAGGTCGCGTACTTCGAAGCTGCCGAGGACGATCAGGAGTGCGAGGTGGCTCTCCAATGGAACACCGGATATTACGAGAGCATCTACAGCTTCGCGAATGGCATAGGTACCCCGGAAGGGGGCACTCACGAGGAGGGGTTCAAGAAGTCCCTAACTAATGTCGTGAACAAGTATGCACGTAGCAGGAATCTCCTGAAGGAGAAGGAAGATAACCTGCTGGGCGAGGACATTCGTGAAGGATTGACGGCGATCATCTCCGTGCGGCTGCGAGAGCCGCAGTTCGAGGGGCAGACCAAGAACAAGCTGGGCAACGTGTCGATCCGTTCGATGGTGGAGCGCGTGACGAACGAGAAGCTGGCCGAGTGGTTCGAGGAGCATCCGAGGGAAGCCTCCCAGGCGGTCCAGAAGGCGATAGTGGCGTCACGCGCCAGGCTGGCTGCTCGCCAGGCTCGCGACCTCACCCGCCGGAAGTCGGCGTTGGATGGGGCCGGGCTCCCAGGCAAGCTGGTAGATTGCTCGGCTCGTGATCCTCGTGCCAGCGAGCTCTTCATAGTAGAGGGCAACAGTGCCGGGGGGTCGGCTAAGGACGCCAGGGATCCGCGGACGCAGGCGGTACTGCCGATCCGCGGCAAGATCCTGAACGTGGAGCGTGCCCGTGTGGACAAGATGCTGAAGAACGCCGAGATCCAGGCGCTCATATCCGCCATAGGCGCAGGGCTCGCGGACGACTTCGATGTAACGAAGATCCGCTATCACAAGATCATCATCCTCGCTGACGCGGACGTGGACGGCTCGCACATCCGGACGCTGCTCCTCACGTTCTTCTTCCGCCAGATGCGTCCCCTGGTCGAGGGGGGCTTCGTGTACGTGGCCCAGCCGCCTCTCTTCTCGACTCTGGTCGGGAAGGAGAAGGTCTATCTGAAGGACGAGGCAGCCAAGGAGCAGTTTCTCTCGGAGCGCCCGGGACACCGGGTCGAGTTCCAACGCCTGAAGGGACTGGGCGAGATGGACTTTCACGAGTTGCGGGATACGACTATGGATGCTGAGCGACGGTCGCTCCTCAGGATAAACCTGGAGCAGGCTGCGGTCGCGGACGATATCTGCTCGGTGCTCATGGGAGAAGACGTAGAGGTCAGGCGCCGTTTCATCCAGGAGAATGCCAAGGACGTGCGCTTCCTCGACATCTAGGCGTTCAGCTGCGATGAGATCCCGCCAACTCCAAGATCGACTCGCGCTGCGAGATGGGGCGGGGATGGCGATCTGCCCGGGAAACGGATTCTTAGCCAGGGTGCGTTAGGCCAGGGCTGCGGCGTCGAGCGCCAGGAGAACCAGGATCAGAGCGATAACAGCCAGGTAGAGGGCAGTGAATCCCCACCGCCAGCGGTGGTCTGCGACCCAGAACCTGCGCATCCCCACTATGTCGAAGCCCAGGGCCACCACGCCGATAGGTATGCCAACGATCGGTCCTACTGCCGCAGCTATCCCGAGACCCAGGGTCACGACGGGGAACACTACATATGCGAGCAGGCAACGGGCGGCAGATAGGAGGATAGACGTGCTGAACATGCGATGCACCTTGTCCTCGCTCATAGGGCCTGCATGCTCGGGAACGAAAAGGACCTTCCTCATCACCCGCTCTGCGGGAGATCGCTCGGCCAAGGGGATGGCACGTACCCTCGTGGCAGCACCAGAGCGGCCAGGCGCAGGCCCCACCTTGGAAGCAACCGGGCACGCTGCTCCGCCACCTCGACTCTTGCCTGCTCCAGTGTGCTCCTTAGGAGGAACCGGGCAACTTCGGGTGGCGCTCGCCCCCCGGTCTCCCGGGCGCAACGCTTGCCGTTCCGACCGTGCCCGGCTGGTCACGGTATCGCTCACGCGGGAAGTCTAGCGGCCGCAGGCTGGCCGTCCCAGTCGGCCGGATCCAGGGGATCGGACTCTTCGCTGTGTTCCCGCTCAGACTCTTCGCTGTGTTCCCGCTCGGACTCGCTCCCAGAGCTCCAGCCCGGACTCTTCGCGGTGTTCCAGCTCGGACTCGCTGCGAAAGTTCCAGCCGCGCTCAGCTTTCCCTCTGGTTCTTGTGATATGCCAGCTCCAGGCGAGCTCGTCGCTCGGCCACCTCGAGCGGAATAATATCATCACCAGAGAGAAATCTTACGCCTGCAATCGGTCCCTCGGTCCAGGCTACCTCGACCGCGATCTCACATATGCCCATGGAGCCGCTGGGATCACTGATCCCGCTCGCCAGGTAGAGGAAGCCATTGTCTCCGGGCGCGAGCAGAGTCCCATCGTCACTCGCCAGTCTGGCACCCGTAGCGGAGAGGTCGAGGATCGTTACCGGAACCTGAAGTGCAGCCATGAGAGCGACCGTCTCGTCGTTCGCGGGTATCCTCTCGGCCCGGCGCCGCTCGGACCGATGCTCCCTATCCTCGCCCTCGTCGTTCATCGACCGATCATTCTAGTGCATCCGGGCGGTCACGGTAGGCGGTACTGCCTCCGGGGCCACGATCACCAGGGAGTGAGGGTGCGCCAGCAGTGCTGTCACGGGCCAGGACTGGTCGGCGGTCCCTTCGATCAGGCGGGCTAGCGCAGGCATCTTCCGGGCACCTGCGACCAGAAGCAGCACTTTCGCCGCGTCCAAGAGGGTGCCGATCCCCATGGTTATCGCCTGATCCGGCACGTCCCGTTCCTGGCGGAAGGAAGCGGCATTCGCTCGGCGTGTCTCCTCACTGAGCCGGACCAGGCGGGTCCGGCTGGTAAAGGGTGAACCCGGCTCGTTGAATCCGAGGTGGCCATTCTTGCCGAGGCCGAGGATGGCTAGGTCCAGTCCGCCGCAGGCGGCAAGATCGATCTCGTGGCGAGCGGCTTCGGTTTCGGGGTCGGGAGCGGAGCCATCGAGAAGATGGCCTGTTGCTCCGGGCAGGAGATCTACGATCTGGCGCCTGAGCGCGAAGTGGAAGCTGTGTGGATCTGCGGGGGGGATGCCTACGTACTCGTCGACGGCGAAGCAGTTGACCTCGCCGATCTCAGATGCTCGCGACACGAGTGCTCGGTACATTCCCACAGGCGTGCGCCCTGTCGGTAGCGCGACGTTCGGCGCGCGGGAGAGCCGATCCGATCCGATCACCTCCAGCACCTCGGATGCCGCAAGGTCGTCGAACATCCTCTCATCGGTCGCTATCACGACGCGGCACCCGGTGGTGATCTGCATGGTGGGTCGGCTGGCGCCTTCACTGTGGCCTGCGCCTGCACTGTGGCCTGCGCCTGCACTGTGGTCGGCCCTTGGGCCTGCACTGCGGCCTGCGCCCGCACTGTGGTCGGCCCTTGGGCCTGCACTGCGGTCTGCGCCCGGCCCTGCGCCTGGACTGGCGAAGGGCATGTTCACCCGGCTACGAGTACGATCTTGCCCAGCTTGCCGCCTTTCACGAACCGATCGTAGGCAGCTCCTGCCTCCGTGAACGGGAACGTTGCTGCTACGGGCACCCGCGCAAGACCACTGGAGATGAGAGGGAGCACGTGGCGCGTCACAGATGCGATAGCGCTTGCCCGCTCATGCATGGGGCGGGAGCGCAGGGTGGAGCCACGGAGCTGCGCCCGCCTGGTCATGAGGGTGAGCAGGTTGCACTCGAAGTGGGCACCCCCGCCCGTGCCGATGACTATGACCCTGCCTCCTGTCTCCAGAGCGTCGATCGACCTTGACAGTGCCGGGCCGCTCACGAGCTCCAGGATCACGTCGTAAGGTCCATTCTCTGCCACAGCGTCCGGAGCCAGGACGCGAGTAGCCCCCAGATCTTCGATGGCGCCGGCGTGCGTGCTATCGCGTAGCGATGCTGTCACGCGGGCGCCAGCCAGGTGTCCCAGCTGGATCGCTGCGCAGCCCACCCCACCTGCGGCTCCGGTCACGCAGAGCCGGTCGCCGATCTGAAGGCCTGCCTGCGTGAAAAGAGCGTCGTACGCTGTCACGAACACCTCGCAGAACCCCCCAGCTTCCGGCCAGGTGAGGGCCTCCGGCACCGGTATGGCGAGGGACTCATGCACCGTGGCCAGCTCGGCCTGCCCTGCCCCGCTCGTGAGCGCCATGACCCGGTCGCCTTCGTGGAAGCGGTTCGCGCCAGGCCCGCACGCCACGACCGTACCGGCGAGCTCCAGGCCCGGGATGTCATCGGGGATGCCGGGTGGCGGAGGGTAGTGGCCTGCCCGCTGGAGGATATCAGCGGCGTTCAGCCCTGCTGCTGCCACGTGGACGAGTATCTCGCCAGCCTTCGGGGCTGGATCAGGGTGGTCTGCCAGGGACAGCTCCCGACCGGCCCCGATCGTCACGGCACGCATACCCAGAGCCTATAGAGGCCATGGGCCCGATCCTTGCCCCGGCGCCTGATCCCTGGGTGCTACCGCGCGTTACCTGATCATGTGGCCTGATCCTGCTCCCTCGCGGCGCTAAGAAATACCTGGTAGAAGGCGTGGCTTGACAAGTGCCCTCTAAGTTGTTCAGCCTGACAGCCATATGGCGAAGCCACTGGTAATAGTGGAATCTCCGGCGAAGGCCAAGACCATCGCCGGTTTCCTGGGGCCGGGGTACCTGGTCGAGTCCTCCATCGGGCACATACGCGACCTCCCGAGGAGCGCCGCGGACGTCCCGAGCAGCTATAAGGGGGAGCCCTGGGCGCGGCTCGGTGTGGACGTCGACAACGGGTTCAAGCCCCTCTATGTCGTGAGCTCCGGCAAGAGGGACCAGGTGGCGAAGCTGAAGAAGTTGGTGAAGGAGGCAAGCGAGGTCTACCTGGCGACTGACGAGGACCGGGAGGGCGAGTCCATAGCCTGGCACCTTCTGGAGGTGCTCTCCCCTCGGGTCCCAGTGAAGCGCATGGTATTTCACGAGATCACGAAGGGCGCGATAGAGCGGGCTCTTGCCGAATGGCGTGACCTTGACAGGCATCTCGTCGATGCCCAGGAGGCCCGGCGGATCCTCGATCGGCTGTACGGCTACGAGGTGTCGCCTGTGCTGTGGAAGAAGGTGATGCCCAGGCTGTCGGCCGGGCGTGTCCAGAGTGTCGCCGTGCGCATGGTCGTGGAGCGCGAGCGCGCCCGGATGGGTTTCTCCTCTGCTAGGTGGTGGGATCTCGTGGCAGTGTTGCAGACCTCAGGAGGCGGAACGCCCAGGGGTGCTACTGGGGCCCGACAGGCTGGTGGAATAGATAGCGAGGAGCGACCCGCTCAGTCCTTCGAGGCGTCCCTCATAGAGATAGACGGTAAGCGACTCGCAACAGGCAAGGACTTTGACGACAAGGGACTGCTGCAGGCGGGAGGCAAAGGCGCCCCGGAGGGGCTTCCTATCGTTCTCGATGAGGCTCGCGCGCGTGGTCTCGCAGCATCTCTCCAAGGACGCCCATTCCACGTGGCGAGCGTCACGGAGAGACCTTGGAGGCGCTCGCCTGCGGCGCCGTTCATGACATCTACTCTCCAGCAGGAAGCCGCACGCAAGCTGCACTTCAGCGCCCAGCGGACGATGCAGGCAGCGCAGCGACTCTACGAGCAGGGCTATATCACCTACATGCGCACCGACTCGACGAATCTGGCGGAGGTCGCAGTATCAGCTGCGCGCCGGGAGATAGCGCGTCGCTTTGGAGATAGGTACCTGCCGGAGCGGCCCCGGCTCTACCTGCGCAAGGTGAAGAACGCCCAGGAGGCTCATGAGGCGATCCGGCCGGCGGGTGAGCACTTCCTCGATCCCGGGGAGGTCGCTCGCGCCGGCGTAGGCGGTGATCCCGCACGCCTGTACGAGCTCATCTGGCAGCGCACTATCGCCTGCCAGATGGCAGATGCCGAAGGGCAGACGGCCCAGGTTCGGATCCGCGCCGAATCCGCTGATGGCCGGGATTCGCTCTGGGGCGCGAGCGGCCGCGTGATCACGTTCCCAGGATTCCTGCGCGTCTACGAGGAAGGCAGGGATGATGCGGATTCGGACAGCGCCTCCGAGAACGGGTCTGGCGGGGATGCAGCGGGCGGAGCCAGCGAGGAGCACGCCCTTCCTCCGCTAGTCGAAGGAGATTCGCTCGTGGCCAGGGAGATAGAGGCGCGCGATCACGCGACGCAGCCCCCTGCCCGCTTCACCGAAGCGTCACTGGTAAAGGCCCTGGAAGAGCAGGGCGTTGGTCGGCCTTCTACCTACGCGAGCATCCTGGCAACCATCCAAGACCGCGGTTACGTATGGAAGAAGGGAAGCGCCCTGGTTCCAACTTTCACAGCCTTTGCCGTGGTGGGCCTGCTGGAGCGCTACTTCTCAGAGCTCGTCGATTATCACTTCACGGCTGGCATGGAAGACGATCTGGACCAGATCGCGAGCGGTTCGGAGGAAGCCATACCGTGGCTCGAGCGGTTCTATTTCGGCGACATTCGCAGTGGGGTGGCTCGCGGTAACGGGATCCAGCCCGCTGATGGGGGTGTCGATGGCGAGAGGCGGATGGGTCTGAAGGAGGCTGTCGCCACACATCTCGGGGAGATCGATGCTCGTTCTATAAACTCTATCGTTATAGGTGAAGATTTCGAAGGTGTTCCAATCGTCGTCAGGGTCGGCCGCTACGGCCCCTACGTTCAGCGTGGAGATGAGCGGGCGAGCGTTCCCGAAGACCTGCCTCCTGATGAGCTCACTGCCGAACGTGCTCTGGCGCTTCTCTCTGCTCCCTCTGGAGACCGTGTGCTCGGCAGCGATCCCGTGACGGGGATGGAGGTGAGCGTCCGGACCGGGCGCTACGGTCCCTACGTGCAGCTCGGCGATGCCGAGTCGGATCCATCGGGGAAACCCAGGCGTGCATCGCTCTTCACTGGGATGGAAGCCGGGTCGCTTGGCCTCGAGGAAGCTCTCCAGCTTCTAAGCCTGCCACGGGTCGTCGGGGTGGATCCCGCCGACGGCCAGGAGGTCGTGGCTGCCAATGGCCGGTTCGGCCCGTACCTGAAGAAAGGGGCAGAGACCCGGAGCCTTACCAGCGAGCGCGAGCTCCTGAGCATAGACCTCGAGGGCGCACTGGCCGTCCTTGCCCAGCCGAAGACGCGCCGCGGGCGACCCGCGAAGCCGCCGCTCAGAGAGCTAGGAGCGGATCCGGTTTCCGGGGGCGTAATGGTGGTGAAGGATGGACGGTTCGGTCCCTACGTTACCGATGGCGTCACGAACGCTTCCTTACGTGCGGGGGACACGGTGGAGAGCCTGACTGCCGAACGAGCAGCGGAGCTGCTGGCCGACCGGCGCGCAGCCGGTCCCTCTGTGAAGAGGGCTACGAAGAAGGCCGGTACCGCGAAGAGGGCTACGAAGAAGGCCGGCGCTGCGAAGAGCGCTGCGAAGAAGGCGGGCACTGCTAAGAAGGCTGGCGCTGCGAAGAGCGCTGCGAAGAAGGCGGGCACTGCCAAGAGCCCTGCGATGAAGGCCGGTGCCAGCGCGATCACCGTCGGGAGAGAGGAGATAGCTGGCAGTGCTGCCGCGGAAGCTGGCGACGGTTTATCCCGGGATACGCACGGTGACTCCCTAGGCTCCACCTGAGCACCGTGGGAGCCCGTTGATGAGCCCGGCATCCTCTGACCCGGAGTCCTACGAGCAGTCACGCTCGAGCCCGCTGGCCTCCGGCGCGGGCTCGCCAGCCGCCAGCCCGATCTCGCCACCCGCCAGCCCGAGCCCGCCGGCCTCCGGCGCGGGCTCGCC
>DAHXND010000180.1 GCA_027366675.1 Acidimicrobiales bacterium | reverse complement strand
TTGCGCACGGCGCCTAAGAGCCATCAGAGCCACCCGCCAATCACTTCGAAGCCCCTGGACAGCGCGTGGGCAGCGCTCGACAGCGCGCTCGAGACAGCATGAGCGACCTGGTCGAAGAAGCCGCTCACACCGCCTGGCCGCCTGGCTGCGCCGGGTAGGCGCGCTATGGAAGGAAGATCCCTGTCGGCAGAGAGAGACAGGTTCAACAGCGGGGTCTTGATCGTGATCTGCTTCCCACCCGACGGCGACGCTCCATTTCCGCCCGACCGGGTAGATCCGCTGGGCGCAGAGGACGCCCGGGATGAGCCCGAGGATGGTCCTCCCTGCGCCGTAGCCCGAGATCCAGAGGATGGCGGGGACGATGCACCGTGCTCGAGGGCTGCCTTCTCTGCGTTGCTCAGGCCCGGTATCTCGCCAAGACCCTTCTCGAAGACAGAGCTGGCAGAGGTAGCTGGTGATGCGCTCACACCCGATAGGTTCGGCAGGCTGGTGGCATTTCCCCCACCGGGCAGGGAGTCCAGTATCTTCGGCACGAGGCCGAGTATCGGGTCGAAGAATCCCGAGTCAGGATTCCCGCAGGTCTTCAGAGTCGCGATCTCTGCTACGCTCAGGCCGGCCGAGTGGTTAGCCAGCAGGCGACGGCATATCCCGGCCAAGCGATCTCCTATCAGCCCGGCCACGTAAGCACCGGTCATACCTGGTGGCAGCTGATTGTTCAGGTTCAGCCACTTGTACTGGGGAACGTATGCCCGCTCCGCCCCGCTGAAGAGCTTCACCGCCGATGCCAGGAGCTCGTCCAGCGAGCTCAGGTTCCGGTCCAGTGTCCTGCCGACCGTGGTGACTACGGGCACCTCCTTTTCCAGTGGCGCGAGGTTCGGAGCCAGCAGGTCGACGAGCTGCTTCGAGGCAGCGTCCAGATTCGCCAGGCCCTGCCCGAGAGCGCTGTCGTTGCTGGCGATTACGGAAGACACCGTATCGTAGTCCGTGATCAGCTGCACCAGATTCGTCGAGTCTGCGCGCAATGTCTTCATCACCGAAGCGAGAGATCCGTCGAGGCGGCCGAGATCGTTGCCCTTCTGGGCAAGCACCTGAAGCGTCCCTGCCGCTCCGGAGATGAGACGTTGGAGTTCCTTGCCCTGGCCACCCAGGTCGAGAGCAAGGTTGTGCACCAGGCCACCGACCGACTTCGGGTTCACCTGCCTGAGCACCGTCTGGAGCTCCTCTAGCAGGCGCTCCGTGGAGACCGGGACCGCAGTGTGGGACTCGGGAATCACGGAGGACGGCCTCATACGCGGACCACCACTATATCCCGGAACGAGCACTACGTCGGGCTCGTTCAGCAGCTCTACGGAAGTCAGCGCTGCATCGGCACCCCTTGGCACAGGCCGCCCGCTGTCGATGCCCATGGTGACCAGCACGTGGCCGGGATCCGCCTTCACTGCAGTCACTGTGCCGATCTGGACACCAAGCATCTCCACGGGAGCACCTGCGAAGAGCCCCGGCGCGCTCGCGAACTCAGCCTCTATCCGGTAGGTCGAGGGGCCGCTCGTCAGCGCCACCACAGCAGCCAGTGCTCCTCCGAGCAGCATCGCTACAGCCGCTGTCACCACAAACAGCCGCCTCCCAGCCAGGCGCCTCCCAGCCATGCGCTCGATGAAGGCATGCCTCTTCACGAGCCACCTCCGGGAAGCAGGGGGGAGATCACGGAGGACACCTTCGACCCCCCCGATCCGCGAGCGGGGGAAGAGCTGCCTGACGGGGATGGGCCGTCCCGCTTGCCACAGGGGAGAGGATCCGGCCCCAGGGCGACGTTCTCCACCTCGGAGAGTGCCCCGCAGGCGCCGAGAACTCCATAGACACCGGACGTCACCAAGAGGTTCGTATAGATGTTAGCCCAGGTGTTGGGCGTATCAGCCGGACCCGAGTAGCCGACCGACGCGAAGCCCTTCACCCCGGCAGCCAGATACGACACCGCCTCGGCCAGGTCGAGCTGATGGCTCGCTACGACACCGAGGACGCTCTCCAGGTGTGAGATGAGGGAGTCGAGCTCCGGAGCATCCTGGCGCACGAGCGAAGCGGTATTGGCGCCCGCCGCGTCTATGCCCTGGATGAACGCCGCGACCTCGCCACTGCGGTCTGCCAGCCCCTGCACCACTGTGGTCAGGTTGTCGAGCACGCCCTGGATCTGGGCATCATGACTGGCCAGGAGCCCACTAACGCTATCTGCGGCATCTATGAGCTGTGCCAGCTCGCTCGATCTCTCGTCGATCGTCGTAGTGAGCCTGCCCAGGCCGTCTATGATGGCTTTGACCTGGGATTCGTTACCCGATGTTATCTTATTCAGCTCATCTACCAGCTCGTTGAAGGCCTGCGTGTTCACCCTCTCGAAGAAACGACCCGCCTCGTCCTGGAGCTGGTACAGCTCTGTGGGCATGCTCGTGTCAGTGATGAGGTCGCCGGCAGGGAGAGGGCGAGCCCACCCGCCTATCGCGTGCAGGCTCACGTCCAGGACCCCGAGCACGGTCTCTGTCTGTATAGAGGCTGACGTATCGTGTGGGAGCACGACACCGTGGTCTATGTTCAGCGTTAGGATCACATGGTCACCATGAAGCTGCACCGACGCCACGCGCCCCACAGGGACACCTGCGAGCAGCACATCTGCCCCTGCTCCCACCCCTGCCGCCGAGGCGAAGCTCGCTCGGATGGGATAAGCGGACTCGAATGTCGTGCGCTTCAGCACGAGCACGAGTGATCCCAGCACGACGATCACCACGATCGCGACTACGCCGATCACCAGCGGCTTCCTATCCGTGAAAGCCTTCATGACTTTCCCGCTCCCGCTCCGGATCCAGCATCGCTGGTAGCCCCAGCCACTTGCTCCAGTACCTGCTCTATACCGCCAGTGCCAGAGAAGGGAGCCCCGCCGGATGGCTGCGCTGTAGCCGCTCGCCCGGAAGTGCCAGGCACTGATAGCGGGAGCGAGGTAGGCGGGGAGCCGAGCAAGCCAGTACCAGAGGGCGGATTCGTCGGCTCGTAGTAGTTGCAAGTGGTCTCGTTCGCCAGGCAGGTATAGACAGTCCTTATCTGGAACCATTGACCCTGCGAGGAGATCAGCTCGTAAGGTGCTATACCCTCACCGAGGGTGCTGAGGGTTCCTGCAAGCTCGCTCTGGTGGGTGCTCAGGGTCGAAACGACAGCGTTCAGGTTCGTGAGGAGGCCGGAAAGCGCTGCGTGGTTCGTCTTCTCGAGACTCGCCAGATCGTTCGCGAAGCTACCCAGGTTCCCTATCGCCTGGTCCAGGAGATCGTTGTGCTGTTGCAGGGTGGAGGTCAGGCTGTCGAGGTGATCCAGCAGGGAACCGAGGTCAGAGCTGCGTGACGCGAGTGCCGACAACACCTGGTCGAAGTCACCGATCACCGCCCCTATCTCGCTGTTCAACCCTCCGAGCGTCTTCGATACGACTGCCCCGTTGGCTATGAGCTCGCGCACCTGTGCGCTCTGGCCGTCCAGGGCGTTAGCGATGCTCACGATAAACGCATTGGCCTCTTCCGGATTTATCGCGCCGAGGAAAGACCCGAAAGAGCTGAGAAGCGCCCCGAGGTTAGGGCTGGCGGCGTTGGCGCTCAGTGGGATAGTAGAGCCTGCAGGCATCGGCCGGCCCGCTGATGGTGGGTAGAGGTACAGCTCCATCTGCCCGATGACGTTCCTCCACTGGATCCCCACCTCTGTCCCCTCTGGAAGCTTCACCCCCCGGTTGATCGCAAGTGTCACGACAGCATGCCCGTGCTGAACGCCGATGGCAGCGACCTGGCCGACAGATACGCCGGCTATCTTCACGGCATCCCCGCTCGTGAGGCCCGTCACGTTGGCCATATCCGCGTAGTAGGTCCTGGTGCTGGCGAAGGGATGCAAGTTCCCCACCTTGATCGCCAGCTCACCGAGGAGAAGCAGGCACACTACCGCGAAGGCAGTGAAGCCCAGGAGCGACTTCCTGGAGAAGCGCCTGCCCTGCCTCGGCCGGGCACGCCCGTCCGCGGGGGAGCTGCGCCGCCACCAGGCCATCACAGACCTCCCAGAAGCATGTGGACATAAGACCCTATCGACCTCTGCTTCGCAGAGGTTGGGGCACCCAGGATCTGGTCCACCGCCTGGAGAAGCTTCCTCGCCGCGCCCGATACGGCTGGCGGCAGAAGGGAGGTGACGCTCGTGCCGCTCGGCTTCGGGGCCGGCTTGGCCGCTGGTGCTGGCGCGGCTCTGGTCGAGGAGCTGCCAGCCTGAGCGGCATCGAACCTGGCCAGCTCCGTGCTGCAGTTGAACGGGCTCCCCGAACCGGTGAGCGCCTGCTGGAGCGGCTCGAGGAATGCCATGCCAGGCTGGTTCGGAGCGAGCAAGCTACACACGAGATTGTTCACATCAGAGAACATGATGAAGGTGTTGAAGTAGGAGAAATGCGACCCATCCGGAAGGGTCTCGCTGCTGACACCGTGCTCGATCTTGTACACGTAGTTGTCCAGGCCCTCGAGGGCCCCGGCGATCTGGGGCCGGCTTGCGACGAGCACGGCTACTACGTCCTCCCCCTCGTTCAGGAGCTGCACGAAGTTCGGCCGGTAGTCGGCCAGCAGGCTGGCGAAATCGTTGGCGAAAGGCGTGAAGCTCGCCAGCACCTTGGCGTAGGATGCTGCCGCATCGTTGAACGATGGCAGAAATACGTTGCTCTGATTCGAGAGGTTGTCCAGAGTAGGACCGACACCCGCCACCTGGGCGCTGAGCGCGTCGAAGCTGTCGAGGAAGGAGATCTGGCTGCTGACAGTCTGATCGAGCAAGCTGGCCAGCTTCGCGCCCGCACTGATCGACCGCGCTATCTGAGGACCGTCCCCGGATGACGCCTGTGCAAGCTCCGATACCACGCTAGAGAGCGCGCCCGTGTCGATCCGCTCGAGCAGCGGGTCAGCAGCAGCGAACAGATCGAGGATCTGTCCCTGCACCCGAGTAGCCAGAACCGTCCCACCGTGGCGAAGCCAGGGACCATGATCTCCAGCCGGGAAGCTCAAGTCTACCTGGTCGGCCCCGAAAATATTCTGAGGTGCTATGGTCGCCACGGCATCGCGTGGGACTCGGAATCCTGGGTCGATCAGCATTACCAGGCGCGCGTGACCACCTGACAGCGTTGCACCAGACACTCGCCCCACCTGCACCCCTCGGTAAGTGATCTGGGAACCTGGCGCAAGCCCCTCGCCTGCTCGACTGAACATTCCTACCAGCCGGTAGGCTCCTGAGTAATCACCGTCAGCGGCCCTGATAGCGACCGTGACACCAGCGACGAGAGCCATGACCGCCACGAGCGCGGTCGCTATCCTCCTGATGCGATGGCTCCGCTCGTGGCCCGCAGCGCTACGTCGCACCTCTGCCGACTCAGGAACAGCCCCAGGCTCGAGGGATGGACCCGCTGTGGCTCTCGTCACAAGCTTCCCCGTCACCCGAGCAACCTCGCCGTGTTCGAGTCCCCTCCGAACATCACGAGCGAGAGGAAGAGGTTCAGAAGCACTATCAAGATGATCGAGAGCCTTATGGCCCTTCCCGCTGCCACACCAACATCTGCAGGGCCGCCCCTGACCTTGTAGCCGTAGTAGCAGTGCACCATGACCACGACAACCGCGAACGCCATGGCTTTCAGGAATGAGTAGAAGATATCTATCGGTGGGAGAAAGAGCTGGAAGTAGTGCTGGTAGGTGCCAACTGGCAGGTGCTCGAAGGTAGTAACGATGAACTGGCTGGCCAAGAAGCTGGAGAACAGCGCTGCCAAGTATAGCGGTATCATCGTTACCAGAGCTGCCCAGACGCGCGTGCCGATCAGGTAAACCGTGCTGTTCACGCCCATTACCTCGAGAGCGTCGATCTCCTCGGAGATCTTCATCGCGCCAATCTGCGCGGTGTAGCCAGCACCCACCTGTGCAGCCAGGGCGATCCCGGCTACCAGCGGCGTGATCTCTCTCGTGTTGGCGAGTGACGCGATCACCCCTACGAATGCCTGGGCCCCGATCTCGTGCAGGCCCGTGAATCCCTCCAGACCCACCTCGGTGCCCGTGAAGAACGAGATGCTGACTACGACGAAGAGCATCCCGCCCCCTACTACGAGAGCGCTGGGTCCAACAGCTATGTCCGAGATGAGGAGCAAGATCTCGGCCCGGTACTTCAGTGCCTTTGGCATCGCCCGCAGAACCTGCCAGTAGAAGGCCAGATGGTCGTATACGAGCTCGATCGCGCCAAGGGCTTGGCTCAGAGCACGCTGGCCCGGAGTGTGATGGCGGCGCTCGCCGGAGACCCCCCTGCGATCAGCTACCCCCCTGTCGACGGCTATAGCCATGCTCAGATCACCTTCTGAGGTATGAAGTTGAAGTATCCGATGGTGAGCACGGAGTTCACCACGAACGCGAGGATGAACGTTATGACGACAGCCTGGTTCACTGCATCCCCGACTCCCTTGGGGCCTCCCTTCGCGTAGAGGCCCTTGTAGCAGGCAACCATCGCAGCGATAAGGCCGAAGATCAACGCCTTCACCAGTGCCATGAGCAGATCCCAGATCTGGCTCAGCTCGCTGAATGTGGCGAAGAAGCTGCTGACGGTTATGTGAACTGACGCAGTTCCGAAGTAGAGCCCTCCTGCGATCCCGGCAACGCTCACGACAGAATCGAGAAGGAACGCCACGATCATGGCTGCCGCGAGGCGCGGGAGAACGAGCCTGTTCAGCGGATTGACACCCATAACCTCCATCGCCGAGATCTCGTCGCGAATCCTCCTGCTACCGAGATCGGCGCACATCGCGGACCCGCCCGCACCAGCTATGAGCAGGGCTGTGGCAATGGGAGCCTGCTCGCGCACTACAGCGAGGACCATCGCGCCTCCCAGCTGAGCCTGCGCCCCGACCTGGGACAGCAGGGATCCGACCTCGAGCGCGATCACCATACCGAAGGGAACCGAGACCAGTATGAGTGGCAGGGTCGTTACCCGTGCGAGGAACCAGCACTGGTCTATGAGCTCACCGAGCGGCATTCCCTCCGTGAAGAGACTGCGTAGCGCTTCCAGGGCAACTGCGAACATGTTGCCTGTATCCTCGAGCAGCCGCCGAACCTTCGCTCCGAGCGGCGGCACCAGAGGATCGGATGGACGGGCCTTCGGCGCGCCCGAGGACAGCCCGAGCGCTCCCCTCATACCTTCCCTGTCGGTATCTTGCACCACTGAAGGCCCCCTGCTGTAGTCCTTCCGATCGGAGCGGCCTATCCTCGACTGCTCCCCTGTCTGGGTAACGTGGCAACACCCCTTGCCTTGCGGCCAGCCGACCACAGGAAGTGAGATATTTAGCCGCTAAAGCCCGGCACATGAAAGCCCTCTACTGGGAAGCCCTCTACTGGGAAGCCCTCTACCGGAAAGCTGGCCGCTGGGAAGCCGGCCGAATGAAAGCCCTCTCTGGAACTGCAGCCAGGGGCAAGCCCCGTGCAGGGGCATGTATCGCGCCAATGCAGCCCACGGGGGGTCGATACCGACCTCTGGGGGGCCGACCAAGCCGGTAGGCGTCCCCCCGTGTCACAGGCTGCGATCTAGGTGGAGGCAGTCACAGACCTCCGAGATTCAGATTGCTGGTCACGCCTCCAGAGCTGATGCCGACATCGATCCCGGCAACGCTCACACTGACACCTGGCGAGCTCTTGCCAGACGAGCTCGCGGTCGGGGATCCGCTCTTACCAGACGAGCTCGTGGCCGAGGATCCGCCCCCGGAACTGCCGGCGCTGACGCCTACTGCGCCGCTGCCCAGGGAAGCACTGATCCCGGAGCTTCCTGCTCCGATGCCCGCCGCGCCCTTACCGGCAGAGACGGAAACCCCGCTACCGCTGGCAGCTACCTGGACAGTGCCGTTACCGAGATCGATATGGCCAGGAAGGGGGCTACTGGTCGAGCCTTCATGCGTACCCGATACCGGCCCCGATACCGGCGTCGTGGACCCACCGGAAGGTCCATCCGCTCCCGAGGAAGTGCCGGGGCCGGCCCCGTTCGACGAGCCCGGAGTGGGATCCGTGCTCCGGGGTGGGGCTCCCGTTGCCGAATCGGGCTCGCCATGGGCGGTACCACTGGCCGGGGTCGTGGCCAGCTCGGGGCCTGTCGCGCCCCTAGCACTTCCCGGGATCTTGCTACCGGGGGCTGATGATCCAAAGCTCCCGGCGATCGATGTACCTGCAGGGTACATCAGGGCCACATCCTGCGACCTGAGCTCATCTCCTCTGCCTGGGGCTCGAACCCTTCCTGCGCGAGGGGCGGGAACCCTTCCTTCATGACTGGACGCTCCGGCGAATGGGAAGGAGACCTGGAACCCACCCAGAGCTCCACCCAGGATCCCACCTGTGAGCAGCGCGCCGAGGCTGCCCGCAGAGAAAATGATCGCACGCGTTCGCCAGCTCGTACTGGAAAGCCGCGCTGCGAGGCCCCGAGTCTTCACCACCTCGGTGAAACGCCGGAGCTTCAGGACCCTTGCGGTCACATGGGGAAAAAACTTCAGCCCCATAGCAAGCGCTCGGATCATGCGGGCGTCACGCTCCATGTAGTTATGAAGAGTGATCCGCCCTCCACGGCCTCTTTCACCTCTAGCCGGTAAGCTCCGGATCCCCCTGGCACTGATGCGCCTGACAACCCGACGGTGGAGCTGAGGATCACTTCCAGCGGGTGCGTCCCCTCTGCCGTGATCGTGACGTCGAGACCGCTGTCATGGGCTACCACAGAAGTCCCGTCGAATATCTGGGGAAATGTGACTCCTGGAGCGAGATCTGCCCACCAGGCAGCCTCGCCCTGAGAGAGCGCGTGAAGTGCACCGAAGTACTCCTCGAGAGCGCTGGCCTCCACCTCCAGCGGGGCTGGCGACTCTGCCCAGCTCGACGCAGGGCTCCCGAGCAGCGCCATGGCTCCCATGGGTGCCTCGTTGTCCTGGAGCGTCAGGCCCTGGGCGACGAGGGCAGCCGGAGCAGGGACTTCCAGGTTCGATGACGCCGGCAGTGACCAGCTGGAGGAGGGGTTGACCATGACTTCCCGTAGCGCTCTCGATACTCCCGCCTTCCCCGGCGGGCTCTCGTGCGCCTTCTCGCTTCTAGATGCAGCAGCGCTCCTGGCGCTGGAGTGAGGATTGACCCTGGAGTGAGGACCGACCCTGGAAGGCGAGCCTCCTACCTCCACGGCGCGCACCAGATAGCGGTTCGGTGTGTACCAGAGCGCGTTAACGGGCCAGCAGGTGTCGAGCACCATGGATGGCTCTGCCTGCTGAGCTATAGGAGAGCCAGCGGGAACGACGTCGTGGCCGGTGACCTCGAACGTCAGCTTCCTGCAACCTTCAGGAAGACCCTGGAACGTGATCACAGAGCCGGGAGCGAGCTCGTCGATCCTGCTGAAATAGCTGACGTCGTGGGCCAGGAAGACGGCCGAGCCACCTTGCCCTGGCCATACCGACTGGGAGGCGTGGCCAACTGCCACATCCAGCACCGCGCCTGCCAGCCCCTGCTCCACGGGAGCCTTCACATGGAGGGATGGAATGGACAGTATGCCAGCTACTTGCCCGCTCGATGGCAGAACTGGCCTGCAGCCGGCAACGCTGATCGTGGAAAGCTGCGAATGCACAGAGTGAACTATGGCCTGGTCTGCGCGATGGCTCCGGAACGTCCAGCCGGCAGCGTAGCCAACGAATCCTAGAACGACCCAGATTAGAAGTGTACCGGCTACGACGCTTGGATGCAGGGCGCGCGCACCGCTACTTCGAGGGCCGGCCGCGTCATCTATCCGAGACATGATGGAGCCGCAGGCGTTTCAGAGCACGCCGGATGCGCTGTAGGTTCATGAGACCCGCCCCGACAGCCAGAAGGCCCGCTGCGTAAGGAAGCCCCCCAGCCCACGGCTCGCCCGTGTGCACGCTTGTCACGCCCGTCACCGGAGCAAGCGTGCTCGAAGACGTCACCTGCACCGGTGGGACTGGGCTCACCGGGCTGCTGCTCGGAACCGCCGGGGTGTCGACTGACGCGTTCGTAGAGGCCAGATCGAGGTTTACGCCGCCATCCAGACCTTGGAGCAGGTCTATCTGAACCCCCTGGGAGCTCGCCGTAGCCGTATCTCCCTGCACCGAGGTATTACCTCCAGCGACTGAGATCGTGCTCTCGAGCGGCGTCCCGGAGAAGAGCGTCTCCGACTTGCCAGGACCGACTGACAGGGTCTGTGGCGCCGTGCCCGGTAGGGCAACAGTCACGGTGGCTACGGCCGGCGTCACGCTCGCCGTGGGAGGCTGGCCGTCAGCCGGCTCGGTCGCCACGCTCCTCGCCGCAGCCACGTTCACGGTCAGGAGAGCAGTTGAACCCCCATCCAGCCCTGGGAAAAGCGCCACGCTACCCCCGTTTGCAGTGGACGAGGCCTGAAGGGATGCCGACCCGGTGGCTGCCATGCTTGCCTGGGACTGGCCAATCTGCGCAGAGAGAAGCTGGCTCGCCGAGAGCACCCCGAGGACGCCTTCGAGCACGCTTGCCGGGGAGACGCCGCCGCTTGCCATGCCGGGGAGTGAGCCGACTATGCCCTGGACGATCCCAGCCAGCGATGAGAGCCCGGGGACCGATGGAAGGCCGGAAGAGCCGCCCGAGCCTCCGCTGGAGGATGCCGAGGATGACCCACTGCCTTCCACGGTGGCACCCCCACCATCCGCGCCGGCGCTGCCACTGCTGTTAGAAGAGACCGACGATGACTGGCTGCCAGGTGCATGGCTCAAGACACCCAGCACGCTGCTCAACGCACTGGTAGGCGAGACCCCGCCGCCCGGCAAGCTCGGCAGGGAGCCAAGGGCAGACTGGAGGGCCGATGTTAGGCTCGACAGGCCGCTGCTGAGCCCCGGCACATCCTTCAACAGACCTCCGAGCCCGATGGTCAGGTTGGCCACGCTCCCGGTAGCGCTCGCAGCCTCGTCGGGTCCAGTCGCTGTGGCAGTCGCTGAGCCGCACCCTGCACCAAGAGCAAGCAGGGAGGTGAATGGAGCGGGAAGCGAGGGAAGCGAGGGGGTGCCACAGGCCTGCGGTAGCGAGTCTTGGCGGCCAGCCGCCGTCACCCTGGCGCTCTGCTGCGCTGTCAGGACCGGCAGGAGCTCGCCTGAGCCAGTTGCCTGGAGATCTGGGGACTGCATCTGCGAGGAGGCACTCGCCCCTTCTGCCGGCGTCCCCGAGAGTGACGAAGTGGCATCTCCGCCTACGAGGCTGGTACCCGCGAGGGATACCTTGAGAGCCTGAGCCGAGGCGCTCCCCTTCCAGGTGGGAGCCAGTGCGGCTCCTGCCGCTCCATCGGTGAATGCCACGAATACCACGCTCGAGAGCAGCACGAGCAGCACGGCTGCTGTGACAAGGGCTGCCTCGGCTGCGAGGGCAAGACCCCTGGATCTGTACATCTTCCCCTCATATAGCATCATCCTGACTCCTTATAGAGCATCTCGTGTATTCCCGTTCGCTCCGGTCACCACTACGAACGGTAACCCCACGGAGAGGGAACGGCTGCCCTATCGGGAACTTGCGGTAGCATCCATCATCCGTCCGGGATCACCGCCAGAAGCTCCTGTGGTGAGAACCCGAACACGGCGCGCTTGCAAAGCACTACCAAGCGTGATATACGTGAGGTAACAGCAATTTCGGGGGAAGTCAGCCCGAGCTATAGGGGAACTGCGATTGGGCCGACCGCAGGGCCAGCTTCGGTAGTCCGGTTGTTGCCGGGTGCAAACGCCTGGTGATGATCGCCTGAGAAGGGGGTCTGGGAGGGGTCATGGCTATAGAAGAAGCCCAGTGGGGGCAAGGGGATCAGTGGGAGCAGGAAGACGCCTGGGGGCACGAGAGCCAGCGGCAGGAGCGAGCTTCTCGCTGGAGAGTCAGTCGAGCGGATCGGTCCCTCGTAGGGCTGTCACTTTCGGACGACGTGGATCTGGCCAGAGATCGCCTGCTGGTGGAGCAGTGCCAGGCGGGCGACCACTCAGCGTTCGAGGAGCTTTACCGCCGCTACAGGGAGCGGCTTTTCCGTTTCTGCATGAGGAGGCTGCGCGACTCTCATGAGGCAGAGGACGTAACCGAGGAATCCTTCATTAAGGCCTGGAAGGCGCTCGGTCGCTTCGGTGGAGACAGGCGCTTCTACCCGTGGCTCAGCGTGATCGCAGCCAACCTATGCACAGACCAGCTCAGGAAGCGGCACCGGAGCATCCCGGTCGCAGATATCGATCTCGCTGGTCGCCACCAGGTGGAAGCGGCAATCCAGCGAGACGACGGTGAGGCTTCCGTACTGGAAGCAGAAGATCGCCGGATCGCATCGTTGGCGTTCAGGCGACTGAACCGGCGCCACCAGATGGTCCTCGAGCTCAGAGAAGGATCGTCACTCAGCTACCAGGAGATAGCAGAGCGCGAGGGCGTAGAGGTGAGCACGGTGGAAACCCTGCTGTGGCGTGCCCGGCAAGCGCTGAAACGCGAATACCAGGCGATCTGCGAGGGTGGCCTCGGGGCCTTCGCTCTGCTGGGTGGCGCTCTTTCCAGTCTCTGGGCGATACCAAGCCGGGCCGCCAGTGCGATACGAGAGAAACTCGCTGCCATGCGGCTATCGCTCGCCCGCCATATGCCTGGAGGGTCTCAGGCTCTGACGTCAGGGGCCCCCGCTGCCGGGCACAGCGCGCGCCTGCTGCTCCTCGGAGCTCTCGCTGCGGTTGCCACGGCTGGCGTCATCGTACCTACCGTGATTCTTCAGGGCAGCAACACGCCGGCCAGCGGGAAGAGGGCCATCCATCTCGTGAGTCCCGTGAGCTCCCGCGCGGGCGGAAGCGCCCCGACTGGATCGGTGACCCATCCCCGCTCGGAGGCGCATTTGCCCGTGAAGGCCTCTGGCGCCGGCACTACATCAGGTTCTGCTACCAACTCGGCAAGAGACAGCGCCGCGAGCACCAGCGCCCCCGGTAGCACGGTGTCCGGGGCTGGGTCCGCTCTCGGTAGCACGGTGTCCGGGGCTGGGTCTGCTCTCGGTTCCACCGTGTCGGGAGCCGGATCCGCCCTTGGTAACACGGTGTCTGGGGCCGGGTCTGCTCTCGGTAACACGGTGTCTGGGGCCGGATCCGCTCTCGGCAGCACGCTGTCCGGGGCCGGGTCCGCCCTCGGTAGCGCAGCATCGGGAGCCACTAGCGCTCTCGGTAGCACGGCATCGGGAGCCACTAGCGCTCTCGCTCGCACGGCTTCTGGAGCCACTAGCGCCCTGGGTAACACCGTGTCGGGGGCTGGGTCCGCCCTCGGCAGCACGGCATCTTCAGCCACTAGCGCCCTCGCTCGCACGGCATCTGGAGCCACTAGCGCCCTCGGTAGCACGGTGTCGGGAGCCACCGGCGTGATCGGTGACCTCACTGGTGTTCTCGGCAGCGGCCTCTGAGGAACGCCAATCAATGCCATCAGTGGGGCTCATGCGCGCCTCCGCAAGATCTGCTGTGCAGGCACGTTACCAGTACGTGAGCATCTCCTGGGTACGCCCCGAACCGGCAGCAGGCAAGGGGAGCCGGACAGGCTCCAGCCAGGGGAGCCCCGAGGCCCGGAGAATGCCACCCACGCCCATCATCAGCATCAAAGGGCTGACCAAGGCGTTCGGAAGCCACCTTGTCCTGGACGATGTCACCTTCGACATCCCGAAGGGTCGCATCACGGCTATTCTCGGGCCCTCCGGCACCGGCAAGTCCGTCCTGCTGAAGCACATCCTCGGCTTGCTCATGCCAGATAGCGGGCAGATATGGGTAGACGGAGAGCCACTGGTCGGCATGCGAACGAAGGATCTCTACCGGGTGCGACGCAAGTTCGGCGTGCTATTCCAGGATGGAGCCCTGTTCGGCTCCATGCCCATCTACGACAATATCGCATTTCCACTGCGCGAGCACACGAAGAACAACGAGCGTTCCATAAGGAACATCGTGATGCACTATGCGTCCATAGTCGGGCTCGGCGACCATCTGGACAAGCTTCCGGGAGAGATCTCCGGAGGAATGCGCAAGCGCGCCGGCTTGGCGCGCGCGCTTGTCATGGAGCCCGAGATAGTCCTGTTCGACGAGCCGGACTCCGGACTCGATCCAGTGCGCGTTGCATACCTGGACGAGCTGGTCGTGACAGCGCAGGCTGCCACAAAAGCAACCTTCTTCATCATCACACACAACATCCAATCGGTGAGCAGAACAGCAGACTTCCTCGGGATCCTCTTTCGCTCCCACCTGGTGGGCTTCGGCCCCAAGGAAGCGATGATGGCAAGCACCGATCCCGTCATAGAGCAGTTCCTGGCCGGTCGCACCGAAGGACCGATCCAGATGGACGAGATGGCAGAATCCGACGACCCGGCAGAGGCCCACGCCGAGACGGCATTCGCGAGTTGATCTCCCTGGCTGGGTCAGAGCGCTGAACGAACTGGCTGAGCAAGTGCGAGGGTCGACTCCCGCGCTCTGACCGGGACAAGGCCGTATGCTGAAATGTACCCATGCCCCGGAACACCAGACACGCTGCGCTGTGGGTAGGGATAGCCATGCTGGTCGTCATAGCCGTCGATCACCTGAATCTGTATGCGCGAGAGCAGTACGATGCCATACCCACGGTCGGCTGGATGTTCCTGGCGCTGGTGATCTCCTCGTTCTTGCTGGCCATCCTGCTCGCCCTATACCCGCTCAGGCTGGTGGCACTCGCGTCGGGACTCATGTGCCTAGGTGCGCTCGGGGCGTACATATATGCTGTCGAGTCCGTGCTTTTCGGCTTCCACGAACCAGGCATCTCGTACTCGGGGGGGATCGCGATCGCGTCAGAAGTGATCGGCGCCACCACCCTGCTGGCCTGGTCGGTGTGGGGATCCACAGCCGAGCACTCTGGGCTGCTCGGTCGCTACCTGGGAGCTGGCCGTACCGGCAGGGGAGGCTCTCCGGATGCGCCAGGCGCTTCCCCCTACACGCCTGCGGCGACTTCTGCCGTCAGTGATCACGGCCAGAGCCATGCGGCCACCAGCCAGGACAAGGCTTCACGCCTTACCATAACGCCACTCGCTGTGATAGTTCTGGCTGCATGCCTTCTCGCAGCGTGTGGCTCCTCCAGCTCCGCAAGCAGCTCGGCAAGCTCGCCCTACGCGCTTTCCACGCGTAAGACCAAAGTTGGCACCATCGTCACCACAGGGTCCGGGCTGTCTGTGTTCATGTTCACCCGTGACCAGCGAGGGGTCAGGAGCAACTGCCCTCACGGGGCCTGCACGGCTCTGTGGCCTCCGGTGCTCACCAAGAAACCGCTGAGCGAATCGCGCTTCGGGCCCGGCATACAGCGCTCCCTGGTCGGGGAGGTGAGGCGGCCGAGCGGGAGTGAGGAGCTCACATATAACGGGTGGCCGCTCTACCACTACGCTACGGACACCGCTCCTGGCGACCTGGCCGGCCAGAACCTGGATCAGTTCGATGGGATCTGGCATGTCATGCGGCCATCAGGCGCCATAGTGAAGACGGCCGTTCCAGCGGTCTGAGCAGCCAGAAGCGCCGTACAGACCGAAGCGCAGCACCAGGGTCGCAGCACCACGGTCGAAGGAACCTCCAGCGAACCGTGCCCTGGCCGCGAGGTGCTACGCGGGCTCAGCCTGCTCCCGGATCCTTGCCAGGAGGATCCTGCTTCGGGCGGTCCTGGCCTGGTGGTCCCTGATCCCACGGAGATCCCGGCTGGGGTCCGGATCCTGGCTGCCACCCTGTCCCCGGCTGCCACCCTGCCCCTGGCTGCCACTGGTCCCATGAGCCTGACGGCCCGAACTGGCCCGCCGATCTGGGCTGGCCGCCACGCTGGTCCAGGAGACGCAGGCGCTCGAGAACGGCTCCAACCTGGCGCTCGCTCACCACGCCAACGGCCCCACCCCTGTCGTCCACCAGAAGAATGATCGGGTGCTCGGCAAGCTGGCGGAGCACATCCATGGCCTTACCGCTGGCCCGCGCCCAGGGGAGGTCGGTAACCGGGCGCATGACGTCCTTCGCCACGCGCCCGAACCGCTCGGCCGGCGGGATGGACAGCGCGTCCTGCGCGAGCACCACTCCAGCCACATGATTCGAGTCCACCACCGGCACAGCGTCCACGTGGTGGCGCACGAGCTCAGCGCCTATCAGCCAGCCTATGGACGTCTCCGGGGTGACAGGGGCCGCGTGCTCCGTTAGCAGGTACCAGGCGGGCTTGTTCTCCAGCACACCTTCCACCCATCCTCGCATCTTCTCCGAGCGGGCCCCCTCGAGCAGCATGAACCCGATAAGCCCGATCCATAGCCCCTCGAACAGCCCTCCCGTGACGAAGAGGAGCTCGAAGAAGCCAGCCGCGAGCAGGAGCCACCCCAGGACCGTTCCAGCACCAGCCGCGATGAGGATCGCCTTCGGACGTGACCCCTTTACCCGCCACGCCACCGCCTCGAGCAGGTGCCCCCCGTCCAGGGGAGAGGCCGGAACTATGTTGAACGCTCCCAGCAGGAGGTTCAGCCAGGCTGCCTCGCCTGATACCTCCGCTACCTCCGCCAGGTGCCCGTGGGTAGCTGCAATGGTTATCCCCCACAGGACCAGAGCGGCAACGAAGTTCACAAGCGGGCCGGCTGCGGTCATGAGGAACTCGTCACCTGGCTTCTTCGGGTCGCCCGCGCTCGTGGCGCCTCCGAAGATGTAGAGCGTTATACCGGTAACGGCCATGCCTCTCCGGCGAGCCACCACAGCGTGCGCCAGCTCGTGGACGAACACGGATCCGAGGAAGATGACCGTCGCCACGATCGCCATCACCACGCCTACACCATCTGTCTTATGGTGGAACTCCAACGCGTAGCGCACCCAGAAACTCCATACCACTATGACTACGAGGAGGAACCATGAGGAAGTTATCTCGACGGGAAAGCCGAGCACCGTGCCCAGGCGAATGCGATGTCCCCGAACCAGCACCCCCACAGCCTACGGGTCGGCGACTCATACGACAACGCAATGGCCGAAAGCCTGTGGCCATCGTTGAAGCGAGGACCCGTCCATGACACCCGTCTGGCCACGAAAGAGCAGGCGCGGCTAGCGATATTCCAGTGGATCGTATGGTATAGTATCGAAAGATTTCACAGTCCTCTTGACCACATGTCACTCACAGATGTCACCCACAGAGCACGAGGAGTCATTGCAGCATCGGAGCGTAGGATAAACAGTGTCCGGTCTAGGGGGGAGCCCCGCCGGGAAGGGAGACGCAAGTGCAGGCAGACGTGAAGGGGTCGACTCTCCCGGTGCTGGAGGTGGTCCTCGACCAGGGCGAGCAGGTCATATCCACGCACGGCGAGCTCGCGTGGATGTGGCCCAACATGCAGATGTCCCAGACCGTGGGCACCGGAGGCAAGCACGGGGTCATGGCTGGGATCAAGCGCGCCATGGGCGGCGGGGGAGTGTTCCTCACCCGCTACGAGGCCAGTGGAGGCCAGGCAATCGTCGCCTTCGCGGCGAAGCTTCCCGGGAGGATATTCCCGGTGACGGTCGCCCCCGGTGCGGGTTTCCTCGTCCACCGGCACGGCTGGTTGTGCGCTACCCCCGGCGTCGTTCCATCGATCGGGTTGCAGCAGAGCTTCAGGGGCGGCCTGTGGGGAGGCGAGGGTTTCATCCTGGAGAAGCTCGAAGGGGAAGGCACCGCGTGGGTGGAGCTGGCGGGCGAGACCATCACCTACGACCTCGCAGCGGGCCAGAGCATCCTCGTCCACCCGGGCCACGTCGGGGTGTTCCAGGACAGCGTGAGCTTCCAGATCACCCGCGTGCCGGGGATCGCGAACAAGCTCTTCGGTGCCGACGGGTTCCACCTGGTGGCCCTGAGCGGTCCTGGCACCGTCTGGCTCCAGACGATGCCACTCCCGGTGCTCGCCGCTGCGATCGCGCCCTACCTTCCTGGTGACAAGGCCAGCCCGGCGGCAAAGGCGTAGCCGGCGACCGGTTCAGCCTGGTGCTGGCCAGCTCCTCTCAGTGGAACAGCAACGTGGCCTGGCGTGCCAGCTCCACGACCGGCTGGGCCCAGATACCGAAGAGCAGCGTGAAACCTGCGCATAAGGCTATAGCCAGCGCGATCGTGGCAGGAACGCCAGCTGCATCAGGCTCGCCGTGGCCTTCCCCGCCGCCCGCGCCATCCGGGCGAGAAGCTTCCGGGCGATCACCCTCCAGCTCGGCAGCGCTGGCCGCTCCAGGCCCGTAAGCAGCTACTGGGCTCAGCTCCCCTGAGCCTGCGCCCTCGCCAGCCCCGGTGGCAGCGAGCGGGGCAGGCAGCCCGACACCCGACTTCGCTCCTGCGTACATGAGCACGACCACACGGAGGTAGAAGAAGGCTGCTATCGCAGCAGACACCATGGCGATCACGGCGAGCGCGTAGGAGTGGGCCTCCACCGCAGCCGAGATGATGTACAGCTTCGCCAGGAAGCCGGTCGTAAGTGGCACCCCGGCCTGGGCCAGCAAGAGCAGAGCCAGCATGGCTGCCAGGAACGGCTGGCGCTGAGCCAAGCCGCGATAGGAGCCCAGATCATGAGCCTCATCACCGCGCCTGGCTATTACCGTTACAACAGCGAAGGTTCCCACCACCATGAAGCCGTAGACGAACAGGTAGTAGAGCGATGCCGCTATGCCCCTCGTGGTCGCCGCCTCGAGTCCCACCAAGATAAACCCTGCGTGATTGATCGAGGAATACGCGAGCATGCGCTTCACGTCGCGCTGCACGAGGGCCAGCACCGCGCCCACGAGCAGGGTCACGACTGCGACCAGCCAGATAACGGGTTGCCAGTCATCACGCAGGAGGCCGAAGGAAGCGAAGAAGACGCGCAGCAGCGCAGCGAAGCCTCCCGCCTTCGCTACTGCCGCCATGAACCCTGTAACGGGGGTGGGAGAGCCCTGGTACACGTCGGGCGTCCACATGTGGAAGGGCACTGCAGCGATCTTGAAGAAGAAGCCGACCAGGAGAAGCGCCATTCCCGCGAGCAGGAGCCCGTCGGAGCTCGCCACGTTATGAGCGAGGAAATCGGCTATCTGGGGAAGGTTCGTCGATCCGGTGGCTCCGTAGACCAGAGCAATGCCATACAGGAATATGGCAGACGAGAATGCTCCGAGAAGGAAGTACTTCATCGCCGCCTCGCCGGAACCCTGGCGCCGAGCGTCCAGGCCGGCGAGCACGTACAGCGCTATAGACATGATCTCGAGCCCCAGGAAGATGAGCACCAGATCGTCAGCAGATGCCATGAGCATCGCGCCGGCAGCCGAGAACATGGCGAGCACGTAGTACTCGGGGCCGCCTATACCCTCACGGCGTAGGTAGCCCTCCCCTATCAGAGCAGCCAGAACGACTACCGAGCTCACGAGGATCATCACGAGCACGCTGAAGCCATCCACTGCTATGGCGCCGTCCACGGCGGTGCCGGCTCCGTGCGGGGTCACCTGCGTCCAGAGCCACACCGACGCCCCGAGCGAGGCGAGGCCCGCTGCTCCCATCCCTCCTGCATAGACTCCGGTCGGGAGCCGGCGGGCGCTGAGCGCCGAGACGGCGAGCAGCACGAGAGGGGCCGCGAGCAGGATCAGCTCGGGCAGGATCGCCGACCACGCGATCTTCGGTAGGACCAGCGCCGAGAGGAAGAAGAGGCTCATCCACCCACCCCGCTTCCCGTGGTCGCAGCCGTGCCAATAACATCTCGGTGCGTGCTGTCCTGGGCACGGGCGGATGGCGTGACACCACTACGGGGAGCGAGCGCGAGGTTCCTCGTGGTTGCCTTCGGTCCAGCACACCGGACAGAGCGCTCCCGGCACGGGGTGTGCGGGCCGTGACGGGTATGGGCCGCAGCATCCACATGGGCCACCAGCGCGTCCACCGTCGGCTCGATGCGGTCGAGAACTGGCTTCGGGTAGATGCCGAGGAACACGATCAGGCCGACAAGTGGGACCATGAGCAACCCCTCGCGCCAGCGCATCTCGTGGAAGTGCTCGTTCTCCCCGTCGGGCTTGCCGTGGAAGACCTGCTGGTACGCCCAGAGCAGGTACACGGCCGACAGCACCACACCTGCCACGGCTACCACTCCCCACCACCTGTGCGTGACGAAGGTGCCGATCAGGATCAGGAACTCCCCCACGAACCCGTTCAGACCAGGCAGGCCCACGGCCGCGAGCACCACCACCACGAACACCGCCGCCAGGATCGGCGCGGGGCGTTGCAGGCCGCGAAGCTTCGGTATCTGCCAAGTACCGCGTCGCTCGTAGATCATGCCGATCAGAAGGAAGAGAGCCGCCACGATGATCCCGTGGTTGATCATCTGGAGAACACTGCCCGAAAGAGACTCGGCAGAGAGGGCGAATAGTCCTAACACGATAAATCCGATATGCGAGAGTGATGAGTAGGCGACCAGACGCTTCAGGTCCTTCGACTTCGCGGCTACGAGCGCCCCGTAGATGATGCCAATCACGGCCAGGGTGAGGATTCCCGGGGCCATGGAGACGGTAGCGCGAGGGAAGAGGGTCAAGTCGAAGCGAATGATGCCATAAGTGCCAAGCTTCGCGAGGATGGCAGCCAGAACCACCGAGCCTGCGATCGGTGCCTCGCCGTAGGCGTCCGGCGACCATGTGTGCAGCGGGAACAGAGGCGCCTTCACCGCGAAAGCCGCTGTGAAAGCCCAGAAGAGCAGATCGCCTGTCACGGCCGAGAGATGCGTGTGAGCAAGCTGGACGATGTCGAAGGTGAGGTGACCCGTCTGGTGGAGGTGTATGAATGCAAGGGCAAGGATACCGACGAGCAGGAACGCTGACCCGACGAACGTGTAGAGGAAGAACTTTATGGCGGCGTAACCGCGCCTCTCGTGACCCCAACCACTTATGAGGAAATAGGCGGGCACCAGGGTTATCTCGAATGCCACGAAGAACAGGATCAGATCGAGGGAGAGGAAGCTGGCTATGCAAGCAGCCTCCAGGAACAGCATCCAGGCGAGGAATGACGCCGGGCGCTGGCGGACCTTTCCCCCGAGCATGGCGAGCGGGAAGATGACAGCGGTGAGCACGACGAGAAAGAGGGATATGCCGTCGACGCCCAGCGCCCAGGAGATACCGAGCCCGGGAATCCACTGGTGCCTGGACACCATCTGGTAGCCGGCATCGTGGGTGCGGAACTGGACAGCTATCGTCACAGCGAGCGCTAGCACGGCCAAGCTCGCGAGCGCGCTCGCGAGCTCCGCGACCCAGCGAGGTGCCTTCTGAACGACCGCCACTACCACAGCAGCTATGGCGGGCAAAAGGACGATGACCGTCAGGAACGGGAAGGGTTCGGCCGTCATAGCGCCTTCATACCCCTGCCCGCACGAGCATCCACGCCAGTATCGCTACAAGTCCCAGGACTATACCGATCGCGTAGTTCCTGACATATCCTGTCTGGATCCGGCGAAGGCCCGAACCCATCCAGCGCAAACCAGAGGCAGTCCCGTTCACGGCGCCATCGATGATCTTCGCTTCGACGACGTTCGCCAGGAACCCGGCCAGTGCTTCCCCTCCACGGGCGAAGATCTTGTCGTAGGTCTCGTCCACCAGCCAGGCCCGCTGCAGGAACGCCGGCTCGAGATGGCGTGCGTCCGCAGTGACCCTCCACAGCCGCCAGGCAAGGGTTACGCCTATGACGGCCAGAACCGAGTCTGTGATCGCGAGTGCCCACTCGCCGCCGACTCCCACGCTCGAGTGCCGGCTCACGGATCCCACGACAGGAGCCAGCCAGCTCGAGAGGAAATCGAGGTGGGGATGGAAGGGCAGGTCGAGAAGACCGCCGATCGCAGCAAGCACGGAGAGGATCACGAGAGGCCCGCGCATCACCCATGGTGACTCGTGTGGATCGCCCTTTATTACCTCCAGCCGTCGCCAGCGCTCGTCCCCGTAGAAGACTATGTAGAACTCCCTGCCCATGTAGTAAGCGGTGAACACGGCCGTGATCGCTCCCACGATCCACAGCCCTATGTCGTAGCTGAAAGCATGGACCAGAACTGCGCCCTTCGCCCAGAACGCCGAGAGCGGTGGCACTCCCGCTATCGCCAGCCAGCCAGCCATGAACGCAGCGAACGTCCAGGGCATGAACTTACGAAGCCCACCCATCTTCTTGATGTCCTGCTCGTCATGGAGCCCATGGATCACGGAGCCTGCCGAGAGGAAAAGGAGGCTCTTGTAGAACGCGTGAGCCACCATGAGGAAGATGGCAGCTGTGTAGGCACCCACCCCAACAGCGAGGAACATGTAGCCGATCTGGGAGACTGTCGAGTACGCTATTACTTTCTTGATATCGTTTTGCGTGGAGGCGATCGTGGCTGCCACTAAGGCCGTAGCTACCCCGACGATCGCGATCACTTCAGATACATCGGTCGCCCGATGGAGCAGCGGGCTCATGCGCACCATGAGGTAGACGCCTGCGGTGACCATGGTCGCTGCGTGTATGAGGGCAGAGACAGGGGTAGGGCCCTCCATGGCGTCAGGCAGCCAGGTGAATAGAGGTATCTGAGCTGACTTGCCGGTGGCCGCCAGGAAAAGGAGCAGCGCGGCCGCCGTGGCCGTGCCGGTGGATAGATCACCCAGGTGAGCCAGGATGGCAGGGATGGAGAGTGTGTGCAGCGCGTTGAACAGCACGAACATGGCAAGCAGGAAGCCTGCATCTCCGACCCTGTTCATGATGAACGCCTTCTTCCCGGCGCTCGCTGCCGCTGGCCGGTCGTACCAGAACGCAATCAGGAAGTAGGAGCACAGGCCCACCCCCTCCCAGCCGACGAATGTGAAGACCAGGTTGCTCGCCATGACGAGGATGAGCATGGAGGCTACGAACAGGTTCAGGTACACGAAGAACCTCGCATAGCCCTCGTCGTGCGCCATGTAGCCGATCGAGTACCAGTGGATGACCGCGCTCACCCCTGTAACGAACAGCACCATCACGAGCGACAGCGGGTCGATCAGGAAGCCGACCTGCACGTGCAGCGCGCTCACCGGGATCCAGGTGAACAGCGTCTCCACGAAGGATCGGTGAGAGGCGGGCTCGCCGATCATTCCCGCCAGAGTCACGAGCGCGATGGCAAAAGACGCAGTGACCGTGCCTGTGGCAAGCCAGCCGGCGAGCGGGTTCCCAATCTTGCGGCCGAAGACCGCGAGAACGGCGAACCCGGCAAGCGGGAACAGTGGCATCAGGTAGGCGGCGTGCAGCATCGCTGTTCGAGTCCCGTCCTCTCTCTTCCTCAGCCCCTCAGTATGTGAAGGTCATCCGCTGTGGCTTCGCGACGCCGTCTGAATATCGCGACGATAATCGCCAGTCCAACCACCACTTCAGCTGCAGCCACCACCAGCACGAAGAAGACGACTGCCTGGCCGGCTATGTCGTTCAACATCCGGGCAAAGGTGACGAACGTAAGGTTCGCTGCGTTCAGCATGAGCTCTACGCACATGAACATGACCAGCACGTTTCTCCGCACCAGCAGGCCGAACGCTCCTATGCCGAAGAGCGCTGCAGCGAGGGACAGGTACCATGCGCCGCTGACGTCGGTCACGATGGCACCACCTCCCTGTCACGCTCTCCCAGGCCTTGTGGATCGCCATCGACTCCCGGGTCACTCACGGCCTCTGGATCGCCCTCGAGTCCCGCGGCGCCCCCACGCTCGGCTCCCGCCTGGCCTCCCTGCTCACGAAGCTGCGGCACCCGCACCAGGAGAACGGCTGCCACAACTGCTATGACGAGCAGCGCTGCAGTGACCTCGAATGGAAGGAGGTAGGTGGTGAACACCACCTTGCCGAGAGCAGCAGTGTCGCCCGCCCTGTGAGGAAGGGCTCCGGTAACCGATGCCGCACCGGTGGACCAGGCACCGCTGAAGCCAAGAGCGAGCACAGAGCCGAGGGCGCAGAAGGAGAGCACGAGAGCTAGCGGCCTCTGCCAGGGAAGCGGGTCAGCGCTAACTGCCTCCCTGCGGTCCACACCGAGCAGCATGATGACGAACAGGAATAGGACAACTATCGCACCCGCGTAGACGATAACCTGAACTGCAGCTAGGAAGTCGGCCCTCTGCTCCACGAAGAGCACAGCTACGCCGAAGAGGGTCATGACGAGCATCAGCGCGGAATGGACGGGGTTCCGCGCGACCACGACCCCGATAGCTCCGGCTATGACTATAACCGCCGAGACGGCGAAGGTGATCGCGTCCGGAAGGCTCGTGGCGAGAAGTGGCACGGGCACCAGCCCGGGATGCATCAGGCCACCTCGCCTTTCGGGCCAGGCTCGCCTTTCGGGCCAGGCTCGCCGGGATCACCAGACTCGGCCCCAGGCCTCCGACCGGCGCTCCCCACATCCTTTGTCCCTGCGCGAGGCTTCCCTGCCAGGCGATCGCGCACCGAGTCCCGGACACCTGGAGGCAGGAGCTGCATAAGGCTGTGGTGAGCCCGATCGCGACGGCGCAAGCCGAAATGCTCGGGGATCATCTCTGGAAGCGCCAGGTTCCCCGTGGCTGCATCATCACGCCTGCCGCTCTGGCCACCCTCGGCAGCTCGCACTCCGTAGCCAAGCTCGCCCGACCACTGGGCGATACCCTCATAGGCAGCGCTCCCACCCGGGGAAGTCGCACGCATCCATCCAGAGGTGTGCCTGTCATCTCCCTCCCGCCAGTCCTCCCAAGGCTGGTGGCGCGGCATGCCATTATCATCGACCACGAGCTCGCTCTTCGTGTAGATGGCATCGGCCCGGTTCGTGAAGGAGAACTCGAAGAGCTTCGACTCGGTGATTGCCTCGGTAGGACACGCCTCCACGCAGAGGTCGCAGTGGATGCAGCGCAGGTAGTTGATCTCGTAGACGAAACCGTAGCGCTCACCGGGAGAGACAGGCGCATCATCCGGGTTATCGGCTCCGCGCACGTATATGCAGTCGGCAGGGCAGGCTGCCGCGCAGAGCTCACAGCCTATGCACTTCTCCATCCCGTCCTCGTAGCGGTTCAGCACGTGCCGGCCATGGAGCCGTGGGGGCTTGGGGCGCTTCTCGTCAGGGTACTGGAAAGTGACACGCGGTCGCGCCATCTGCTCCGCTGTCACCTTGAACCCGCCGAAGAAGCGAACGAATCCCTCCATGAACTGCCCTACCCGTAGCGGGGGGCGGCTGGCCATCAGGGAGCCTCCTCCCCGCCGCTACCCGGCTTCGGCGCATGGACAGGTCCAGAACCTCCGGCACCAGCCGGCACGCCACCTGCGGGCACGGCACCAGCCGGCACGCCACCTGCGGGCAGGCCTGACCTCTTCGCCAGACCAGGGGAAGCGACCACTGCTGCCCGCGGCTCTCCCAGGTGTCCCGCACGCTTGCCGAGTGCCACTGCCCTGTAGAGCGCAGGCCCGACCAGGACCACCAGGACACCGAGAATCCCGAGCCCCCATGCCTCGTTTATCCTGAGCCCAGCCACGAAGAGCATCCAACCCAGCGCTATCGGGATCAGCCATTTCCATCCGAGATTCATGAGCTGGTCGTATCGCAGGCGTGGGAGCGCAGCCCGGAGCCACACGTATATGAAGAGGAACACGAACGTCTTGCCGAGGAACCACAGGATCGGCCACAGCCAGCGAAGGAAGGGGAATCCAGGACCATCAGGCCCGCCCAGGAACAGCGTGACGATGATCGCCGACATCGTCACCGTGTTCATGAACTCCGCCAGGTAGAAGAGGGCGAAGCGCAGGGAGGAGTATTCGGTGTTGAACCCTCCGACCAGCTCGGAGTCCGCCTCCACCAGATCGAATGGGGGGCGGTTCATCTCTGCAGTCACTGCGATCATGAAGATGAGGAACGGCACTATCCCGAGCCGGATAAGGTTCCAGTCCCAGAAGTGTGCCGCCTGCGCATCCACTATCGCCCTGGTGGAGAGCGAGCCGGTGAGGAGGATGACCGTTACGATCGTGATGCCGAGCGGGGCTTCGTAGGACACCATCTGTGCGGATGCACGCACGGAGCCCAGGAGAGGGTATTTCGATCCCGATGACCATCCGGCCAGCATCACGCCGTAGACAGATATCGCCGACATGGCGAGCAGGAACAGTATCCCCATGGGAGGATCGGCCACCTGGAGCTCGAAGCGATGCCCTGCAATAGTGATGAGCCCCCCTATGGGAACTATGGCGAAGGCAAGGAACGCCGGGAGGATCGAGAGGTAGGGAGCGAGGAGGAACACCCGCCGGTCGGCGCCGGTGGGCATGAGATCCTCCTTGAAGAAGAGCTTGATACCGTCCGCCAGGCTCTGGAGCAGGCCGAACGGCCCTGCCCGGTTCGGACCTATCCGATTCTGCATATCGGAGATGAGCTTTCGCTCGAACCAGATCATCAGCATCACGGCAACCATCAGGGCAGCGAAAGCCACCGCTACACGGATGAGCACGATCAGAAAAACCGCTAGCCCTACACCGTGGTCGAAGAGAGGATCGAGGGTAGCAGCTATGGCAGAGATCACGATGTGGTCTCCATTCGCACTTCCGTAACAGCCACGCTGGCATCTATCAATGACCGCACCCCGGGTTCACCTGCCGCAGAGTGGAAAGGGACCACGACCGATCCTTCCCTGACACCGGGGTCTGGCAGGGCTTCCAGCTCGAGACTCCCAGTGGCAGAGCGCAGCCTGACCAGGTCGCCCGATGCCAGACCCAGGTGCGCCAGATCCGCGGGATTGGCGCGCGCGACCAGATGCTCGGCGAGGGGCGAGAGGGCAGGAGAGCGTGACATGACGACTCCGCTGTCATATAGCCGCCGGGGAGCCACCAGCCTGAGACTGTAGGCATCAGTTGGTGGCACATGCACATCGAGAGGCTCCGCTGGCACGCCAAGCACGGGCGGAGCCTGCAACCCGGCCCCAGATGCGCTGGTGTCGTCTGAGCCGGGCACGGCTTCGGAGCGCGAGACCCCGGAGCCTGGCGGGCCTGAGCCAGCATCCGTGTCGCTTCCACCGATGTCGCTAGCCGTTCCGGAGCGTAGCGGCGCGCCCTGACGCTCGACCGACTCGATCCCCGGCACCGCTATGGGGTCGAGCGGGAGAAGCACGTCACGCGGGCCATTTGGAACCACGATCCCGTCACGTGAGCCGGGTTCGGCAAGAGCCTCCGGGGTGCAGCGCTCATAGGTGGCAGCTACCCTCGCTATCTCGGCCGTGACCTCGTCCAGTGATCCCATGCCCAGGTCGGCACCGAGCTCCCCGGCGAGCTCGACGGCAACCATCCAATCGGGCCAGGCGAGGACTGGAACCGTCACTTTCGGGGCGAGACGGGTCACCCGGCCCTCGATGTTCGTCGTGGTGCCGGATCTTTCCTGGAAAGCAGCGACCGGAAGCACGACATCGGCGCACTCCACGCCCTGGGTCCGGAAGGCGTCGACTGCTACCAGGAAGCTGGCCCTGTCGATCGCCTGCTTGGCGAGGCCCGCGTCCGGAAAGTCGCCCAGGGGATCTGCGCCCACGAGAACCAGGGCATCGAGCTCTCCTGCTGCCGCGCTGCGCAGCATTCCCAGGGCATCGAGTCCCCTCTTGGCGGGCACCTTGCCCCACTTAGCCTCGTACCAGGCGCGACCTGCATCCAGGCTGACCCGGCCAGGCAGGACCCCCGGGGCCATTCCCATGTCGAGTGCCCCCATGACGTTCCCGCGGCGCAGGGCAGGCAGGAACCTCGCATCCGGGAGTGCCTGTGCAAGGCGGCGCGCCGCCTCCGCCAGGATCCGGCCGTCCTCTGCCAGAGACGAGCGGCCTATGACGACCACGACCCGACCATGTGGCTCGCTGGAAGATACCTCGGAGATCAGCCTGCGAGCGGCCTCTATCTGGCTCGCGGGAGCTCCGCCTCCAGCCCCCAGATGTCCACTCGCGCCGGCACCTCCGCCAGCGGCTCCGCCAGCGGCGACTCCGGAGGATGCATCGGCTGCGTGCCCATGGTCAGATGCCCGGTCATCAGCCAGGATCGCGTCCATGAGCTCCACGATCGCTCCCGGTCGCGGGCGCAGGGAAACTTCGGCAAGGGGGGAGAGGGATGTCCCGTAGGGCGAGCATTCGATCAAGCGGGTCCGCCCGTCGAGGATGGCACGGCGGATCCGGAGGAACAGCACCGGGAGCTCTTCGCGCAGATCCCCCGACGCCAGTACCAGAAGGTCGGCATCGCATGCCTCGTCGATAGTCGCTCTCGGGAGGCCGAGCAGCACCTCTGCCGGCAGACCGTCGGCTACCTGGGCATCCACCGAGTCCGTTCCTATGACTGACTTCGCGAGCTTTGACCAGGCATAGGCGCCCTCGTTCGTACAGCGTGCACCACCGATGAACCCCACTCCGGAGGCAGATCCCCTCGCGCGGGCCTCCTCCAGGCCCCTCGCTGCCGCAGCCAGAGCCTCGCTCCAGGAGGTCTCGACCAGCTCTCCGTCCTTACGAACCAGTGGCGCAGTAAGGCGCGTATCGTGCTCCAGGGCTTCGTAGGCGAACCTTCCCTTGTCACACAGCCAGCTCTGGTTCACCGGATCGGTGTCCATGCCCAGCTGGCGCGTCACACGGTCCCCGGATGACTGTACGACCATGCGGCATCCAAGCGCGCACATCGTGCAGGTGCTCTCGACCTGGTCGAGGTCCCATGGCCGGGCCCTGAACCTGTAAGGGGCTGCCGTCAGAGCACCTACCGGGCAAATTTGGACGATATTGGCCGAGAAGTAGGACTTGAACGGCTTGCCCTCGAAGATAGAAACCTCTATCCTATCGCCTCTCGAGAAAAAGTCTATGAGCGGGTCGCCGGCTATCTCGTCGGCAAAGCGTGTGCAGCGGGCGCACTGTATGCAGCGCTCGCGATCCAAGAGCACGAGATCAGAGATAGGCACTGGCTTCGCCCAGTGGCGCTTCTCCTCCACGAAACGACTCTCGCCCGGACCGTAGGAGAGGGTCTGGTCCTGCAGCGGGCACTCACCTCCCTTGTCACAGACGGGGCAGTCCAGCGGGTGGTTCACGAGCAGGAACTCGAGCACCCCGTCCTGGGCCTTCTTTACCTTCGGCGAAGTCGTCACCACCTCCTGGCCGTCGGAGACAGCCAGATAGCAGGATGGCTGCAGGCTGAATCCCCTGGGTCCCTTCACCTCCACCAGGCACATCCTGCACATGCCGACTGGCTCCATCCTCGGGTGGTAGCAGAACCGCGGTATGAACACACCCGCTCGCTCCGCAGCCGCTATGAGCATCTCGCCTTTCCTGGCCACGACGTGGCGACCGTCGATCGTGACGCTCACGGTATCGCTACCGGGGGAGCGCGGCTGCTCTGAAGGCTGCCCGGAGCCGGGCTGAGCGCTCTGCGCTGGACCGGAGTTGGCTCCCTGGTCCGAGCCGGGATGAGCCCTCTGAGCGGGACCTTCAGCCTGGCCGCTACCAGTCCCAGGTTCAGGCATACGGGCACCCCCCCTCCTTCACGTGGACCAGGAACTCGTCCCTGAACATCCTTATAGCTGACGCTATCGAGGACGGGATAGATGGACCCAGCACGCATATGGTCGTCTGCTGAGGCGGCCATGTTAGCCCTGGAGCGATATTATCGCATATATCCATCAGGAGGTCAAGATCCTCATCGCGGCCCTGCCCCTCCTCTATCCTTCGCATCAGCTTCTCGAGCCAGCCACTCCCTTCACGGCACGGCGTACACTGCCCGCATGACTCCCGCCAGAAGAAGTGCGTGATCCTCCACGCCGCTCGTACAACACAGTCATGATCATCCATCACCACGACTGATCCGGAGCCGAGCATCGAGCCCGCCTTCCCCACCTCGTCCTGGCTGAGCGGCATGTCCAGCTGTTCGGGGCCGAACCATGGTGCAGACACGCCACCCGGGACAAACGCCTTCAACTCGTGGCCGTGTCGTATACCGTCCCCGAGCACGGGAGCATAGATGAGGTCACGGAATGTAGTCTTCGCCATCTCGAGCTCGTAGACCCCTGGCCTGCGAACATGACCAGAGAGGGCAAAAAGACGGGTACCTGTGGAGCTGCCCTCTCCAAGGGAGGCGAAGGCTTTACCCCCGTGGATGACGATCCATGGAAGGTTCGATACAGTCTCCACATTATTCACGATGGTAGGTTTCCCGTATAGACCTATAGCGGCAGGAAAGTACGGGGGCTTTATCCTTGGAAAGCCCCGTTTCCCCTCCAGGCTCTCGAGCAACGCCGTCTCCTCTCCGCAGATGTAAGCACCTGCTCCGGGGTGAACCACGACGTCTATCGAGAAGCCTGAACCGAATATATCGCGCCCTGCTGCACCGTGCTCGTAGGCCTCGTCCACGGCCTGCTGGAGAAGCTCGAGGCCCAACGCGAACTCACCTCGTAGGTAGATGAAAGCCTGGGTGGCCTGTACCGCGTACGCCGCTATCAGGGTTCCCTCCACTATCTGGTGCGGATCGCTCTCCACGAGCAGGTGATCCTTGAAGGTGGCAGGTTCGCTCTCGTCCCCGTTCACCACCAGGTATCGAACGGGGCTCTTCGCCAGCATGGACCACTTCCGCCCTGCAGGGAACCCGGCGCCACCACGGCCAAGGAGGCTCGCCGCGTCCACCTCTGCAGCCACCTCCTCCGGGGACATGCCGAGAGCCTTCCGTAGCCCTTCGTAGCCGCCAGAAGCCAGGTAAGCCTCGAGTGTGCGGCTGCCCTCCAGATCGCGCCGAGCAGAGACTATGGGCGCCGCGCCGGTTAGTGCCATCAGCTCACCTGCCCCGCGGCGCCTGAGCTGGCAGCCTGCTCCCCACCTGCGGAGCGGCCCCCGCCCGAAGGCGCTCCCGCCACGGCGCGAGGCGCACGGCGGGGCGTGCGGATAAGAACACCGTGAGGCGGGATGTCGGCATCCCGCTCGCCTGCGGCCAGCTCGCCGACCAGGGAGTCGAAGCCTGCAGAGTCAAGCTTCCCGACGTAGCGATAGTTGACCTGGACACAGGGAGCCATATCGCAGCCCGCGAGACACTCTGACTCCTCCAAGGTGAACATCCCATCCGAGCTGGTCTCGCCCACTGCGATCCCGAGGCGCTCCTCGGCATGCTCGAGCAGCTCATAGGCGCCATCGAGCATGCAGGCTATGTTCGTGCAGATCGAGACCAGGTACCTGCCAGTGGGCTCGGTCCTGAGCATCTCGTAGAAGCTCGCTGTACCCCGAACCTCCGCCGGCGTCAGCCCGAGCAGCTCGGCAATACCTTCTATCACTTCAGGAGTCAGCCAACCGTGCTCCGCCTGAGCGATATGGCAGATGGGAATGAGCGCAGAGCGCTTCTCCGGGTACAGCTCCATCAGGCTTCGGGCACGCTCCTGCGCCTGCCTGCTCAGTCCGGGCTGTGGTGTGGCACCTGCCCTGGACGGAGCGCCAGATCGAGCGCCACCGGGAGCCGCCTCTGGTGAAGCCGCGCTCACCTGTCAGCCTCGCCCATCACGGGATCGATCGACGAGATGACAGCCACGGCATCTGCCACGAGGCCACCGCGGAGAAGCGTGGGCAGGCACTGGAGGTTCACGAATGACGGCCCCCGGATATGCATGCGGTAGGGCTTGTTCGAGCCATCAGAAACCATATAGCACCCGATCTCCCCCCGTGGCGACTCGATGGCTACGTAGGTCTCACCCTCGGGAACCGAGAAACCCTCGGTCGAGATCTTGAAATGGTGTATCAGCGCCTCCATCGATTCATCTATACGGGCACGAGGCGGCGGCGTGACCTTCTTGTCCTGCACCCGGTAGTCGCCAGCCGGCATCTTCTCCAAGATCTGCCTGACTATCCTTATCGACTCCTTGATCTCGTTGAAGCGAACGGCATAGCGGTCGAATGTATCGCCGAATGTGCCAACTATCACGTCGAAATCCACCTCGTCATAGGCGAGGTAGGGCATAGCCCGGCGCAAGTCCCAGGGAATCCCTGTCGAGCGCAGGATCGGCCCCGTGGCTGACAGCGCCAGGGCTGCTTCCGGACTGAGAACACCGACCCCTTCGGTCCGCTCACGAAATATTGGCTGACCTGTGAGAAGCTGATCGTACTCATCCATGCTCGTCTCGACCACCTCACAGATCAGATCTACATCATCCTCCCAGCCATCGGGCAAGTCCGCAGCTACACCCCCTGGCCGGATATAGTTATGATTCATCCTGAGCCCAGTAGTCTTCTCGAAGAACGCCAGGATCACCTCCCGCTCACGGAAGCCGTAGATCATCATCGATGTAGACCCGAGATCCATTCCGTTCGTAGCCAACCACATCAGATGAGAGGACATGCGATTCAGCTCTGACATGAGCATCCGTATCCAGACTGCTCTCGGAGGGAGCTCGACACCCAGGAGATCCTCGACAGCAAGGGCATAAACGAGCTCGTTGTTCAGGGGAGACAGGTAGTCCATGCGCGTGACATTCGTGGCGCCCTGGACGTAAGTGAGCTCCTCCCCCGTTTTCTCCATCCCCGTATGCAGGTAGCCGATAACCGGCTTCGTGCGGAGCACAGTCTCTCCCTGCAGTTCCAGCATCAGACGCAGAACCCCGTGAGTGGATGGATGCTGCGGCCCCATGTTTATGATCATCGTCTGCTGATCGCCAGCCTCCGGGAGGGACCGCTCGGACTCCTCGTCTCTCGCCAGGTCGCCGCTCCCCTCGTCCTCTGGGATGCGCAGAGTGGCACCGGTAATCTCCTCTATGGCACCTGACTCCCATCTGAGAGCGAGAAGTGATGTCTCCTCTCGCTGCGCCATCTCTTGCGATCCCTCCGATGTATCGGATGCGATCTGAGCAGTGATCTCCGCCAGCTCGTTATCCTGAGGATCGCTCATGGATCGCTCCTGGGCGAGGCCATCTCTAGCGTCGAATCGCTTCTCTTCCGAGGGCGAGAGCCTGTTTCAAAGGAGGGGATCATCTCGGACCAGGTGCCTCCTTGAACTGAACCGGAACCCGGCCGACGGCGTAGTCCTTCCTCAACGGATGACCCTCCCAGCCTTCTGGCATGAGGATGCGCGTCAAGTCCGGATGACCGGTGAACACGATCCCGAACAGGTCGTACACCTCGCGCTCCATCGCCTCCACTCCAGGGAAGCGATGGAACAAGCTCGCTATCTCGGGATCTTCCTCTGGAACCTGGACCCGGATCCTCGCTCTTCCATGATGCTCCAACGAGAGAAGATTGGTCACCACCTCGAACCGCTCCGGAGACGCACCTGCTGGCAGCGCGCGCCGCCCCGGATACCTCAGGTAGTCGACGGCGGTCAGGTCCGCACACATCTGGTATCCCTCTCCCCTCAGCCGATCCACCAACGCGAGATATCCCGCTCGATCGGGGAAATGCACCTTTGCGCTGAAACGTGATGCCATCTATCGTGGCGTTCCGAGTCGCACTGCCTGCGGTTGCTCAGGCGTCCAGCCCGCCGGCACGGCCGCGACCGAGATGCCGGCACCTTCCCTCCCGGTCCCCCCCTCATGTTCACCGCCACTACCCGTGCGGCGCGTCAATTCCCCCGTTCGGATCTTCTCGTGCAGGGTGAGAATCGCATGGATGAGCGTTTGGGGGTTAGGTGGGCACCCTGGAGCGTAGACGTCGACAGGCACCACCTGGTCCACGCCCTGGACGATGGCGTAGTTGTTGAACATCCCGCCGGTCGAGGCACACACCCCCATGGATATGACCCACTTAGGCTCGGCCATCTGGTCATACACCTGGCGAAGGACAGGTGCCATCTTCTGCGAGACCCTGCCCGCGACTATCATGAGGTCTGCCTGGCGAGGAGAGCCGCGGAAGACCTCCATACCGAAGCGGGCCAGATCGAAGTCTGCGGCGCCCGCTGACATCATCTCTATCGCGCAGCAGGCGAGACCGAATGTAGCCGGCCAGACGCTGGCGCGCCTCCCCCATTTCACCAACTCCTCCAGAGTTCCGGTGAGGAAGTTATGGTGGAAGCTCTCGAGGCCCATTCAAGCCGCCTCGTGAGGATGAGCACGGGCAGGCGCCTCAGATGATCCCTCAGCCAGCTCTTCAGCGGGCGTCTCGTGCTCCGGCGCTTCCCCGCCGGAGGCCTGGCTGAGGCGAGGATCGCTCGGTGCGGGGCTTATGTGGAGGACGGTCGAAGCGGTGGTGCGAGCCGACGACCAATGAGCGGAGCGGCGAGCCGGCCCCCACTCGAGTGCCCCATTCGAAAGCAGGTAGAGGAATGCGATCACCACGGCTGCTGCGAAAACGAGAATCTCCACGAGACCGAAGGTTCCGAGCGCCCGGAACTCGACTGCCCAGGGATAGAGGAACACGATCTCGATGTCGAAAACAATGAAAATCATGGCGACCAGGTAGAACCTCACCGGGAAGCGCTCCGGGGGCTCGTTCCTGGGTACGATCCCGCACTCGTAGGGGGCTGCCTTCGCCACGCTGGGGCGCCTGGGAGCAAGGATGGCAGAGGCCGTAAAGGAGAGCGCGGCAAACAGGAAACCCAGCACGAGCAGCACGAAGATGGGCAGGTAGTTGTCCATAGGCGCCATTCGGTTCTACCACGCCCGCTCTGGTGAAAGCACATCGGCGAAGACGGGAGTGGAGAGCGAACGGTCAAGCCCGGCGACGCGAACCTGAACCTACACTGGGGCCATGTCATCGTCTCCGAAGCCCGTGAGCGGCATATCCCCAGGAAACGGAGGGGGAGGAGGAGCAGAGCACAGCGAGAATCCGCTGCCACCCGGAGCCGCCGTAGATGCCGGGCGGGCCAGTGGCGGCGCAGCAGCACGGCACAGCGAGAATCCGCTGCAGCGGGCCAGGAAAGCGCCAGCGGCCCACACGAATCAGCATCACGATGTTCTGGTAATAGGAGCCGGGCCCTCTGGTGCGGCCTGTGCATACTGGCTAGCCTCGGCAGGCTGGGACGTGGGGGTGGTAGAGCGCAAGCACTTTCCCAGGGAAAAGACCTGCGGGGACGGGCTAACGCCCCGAGCTGTCCGCCAGCTCGCTGACATGGGTCTCTCTCACGCACTGGACGGCCATCACAGGTACAGGGGGCTGCGGGCCATCGGATTCGGCCGGAGCCTGGAGCTTCGCTGGCCCGCACATCCCCAGTTCCCTGCATACGGCGTTACGGTCACCCGCCACGATCTGGACCAGATCGTGGCGGAGAACGCTTCGAAGGCCGGAGCCACGCTCTACCAGGGAACCGAGGCAGTCGCCCCCCTTGGCGGGGACGGCGCAGCTCATCGCGACAGCTCCCTTCCCGGCCCTGCCACGAGACCGCTCCCCTACACCGCGGGAGCCAGGGTGAAGGACAAGGAGTCCGGCAGGGAGCGGGATATCACCGCGCGCTATGTAGTGGTGGCTGACGGCTCGAACTCACGTTTCGGCTGGGCTCTCGGCACCTCCCGAAGCCATAACTACCCGCTGGGTATGGCCGTGCGGGGCTACTGGAGATCGCCAAGGCACGATGATCCCTGGATCGAGTCCCACCTCGACATACGTGACGCCGAGGGCAACGTGGTACCGGGATATGGATGGATCTTCCCGCTCGGCGACGGTCGCGTGAACGTGGGCGCAGGGCTACTATCCACTTCGGGACGCTGGAAAGGGCTGAACACCAGCAAGATCATGGACGCCTTTCTGGCAAGCGCGCCTAAGTCCTGGGAGCTCACCCCTCAGAATGCCTGCAGCCCCGTCACCGGTGGCAAGCTGCCTATGGGCCTCTGCGTAGCTCCCCGCTCTGGCGAGAACGTGCTGGTGGCGGGCGATGCCGCCGGGACCATAAACCCCTTCAACGGGGAGGGCATCTCCTATGCCTACGAGACCGGCCGCATGGCAGCTCTGGTGCTGGCCGATGCGCTGGCCAGCGATGACCCGGGTGTGCTCAGGACTTATCCTGCTCTCTTGGAACAGGCCTACGGCGACTACTACCGTTTCGGACGCGCCTTCGTTCGGCTGATCGAGAACCCGGTGCTCATGCGCGCCTGCGTCGGCACAGGACTGCGCAGCCGGACACTAATGGACTGGATCCTCCAGATCATGGCCAACCTCATGCCTCCCGATAGGCCGAGTGCGGCCCGCTTCATATGCCGCGAGTTACTGCCGGCAGCCCGCTGGCGCGACCCTGCCGGCCGTCTTGATCGATGACCACCGAAGGCGCAGGCGAAGATACCGGCTCAGGCTTGTGCGTGCTCGTGACAGGCGCACCGAGGAGCGGTACGTCTGCGATGTCTGGAATGCTCGTGAACCTCGGGCTGGCACTCGCCCAAGGGGTGGAGGAGGACGACATCTTCCCGCCGAATCAGTTCAATCCGAAAGGGATCTTCGAGAGCAGGGCCCTGAGCACGGTGAACGATACCCTGCTCAGGATAGTCAACGGATCGTTCCTGGCGCCACCACTCCTGGCCCCGGGATGGGTCGACCAGGAGCAGGTGCGAGAACAGCTCCCCGGGGCCATCCAAGTAGCGGCCGATGCACTGCCCAGAGGGCCATGCGTCTGGAAGGATCCACGGAACTGCTTGACCATGGCGTTCTGGCGCCGCGTGCTGGCTTTCCGGCCTGTCGCCGCCATCCATATATGGCGCCATCCCCTCGGCACCGCCGCCTCCCTTTCACGCCTGGGAGGTTTCGCCATAACGAGAGGCCTCACCCTCTGGGAGGAGTACAACCGCGCTGCCCTGCAAGAGCTTGCGGGGCTACCGGTGCTCGTGACGAGCTACGAGCACGCGCTATCGGATCCTGCCTGGATAAGCGCCAACGTAGGGCGATTTCTGGCCAGCTCCGGTGTCGCAGTAAAGGCCACAGCCACCGACCAGGGAAGCCTCAGCGGCGCCGATGCTGGCGTGTCCGCTTCTACTGATGCTGGCGTGACCGCTTCTACTACTGTATCGGAGCAGCGTAACTGGTGGGACTCCGCACTAGATCACAACCCACACCCTGACCCCGGCATATTACTGCCAAGCCAGCTACGTCTGATGGCGATCTTAGATGGCATGGAAGGAATCCACGCGAAATGGGATCCACCCGAACTGGGCAATCGCGACGCCTGGTCCGAGGGGATGCTCGAAGCGATAAGAGCTTACGAGCTCACACTACAGTCGTCGCTTCGCTCCATGCGCGTAGCGAAGGATGCTCTCCAGAAGATGGAGAACCAGCTCCGATCCGTGACAGAGGCTCTGGCCGCTCAGAATCTCCTGAGATAGATGCGATCTGCTGCAATCGATGCTGCCCCAACCGATCTGCCCCACTCGATGCTGCCGTGGACACTGCCGTAGACACTGCAGCGGATACTGCCGTGCCAGACGCGAGCAGGTATCTACGCCAGAACAACGATTCCAGGAAGGTCACATAACGTTCGCACAGAACCGTGAAGCGGCCTGCAGCACCTGCTCGTAGTCACTATCCTTATGCGCCATAGAAGGGAACGCTACTTCGAAGGCACTGGGTGCGAAGGCGATCCCCTCGCCCAGCATGGCGTGGAAGAATGATGCGTACCTGCCGCCCTCGGCCTGTAGCCGAGCATCCTCGTAATCTATCAGGGGATGCTCGGCGAATGATATACCCAGCAAAGCTCCGGCGGCGGGAACCTGCACAGGAATGCCAGCCTCTGCGAAGACAGCGCCAAGCGCCTGAGCGAAGTCTGCGACCTTCTTCGAGACGATGTCATAGGCAGATCTATCCATCTGAGACAGTGTGGCAAGACCAGCAGCCAGGGCGACCGGGTTCCCGGAGAGCGTGCCGGCCTGGTAGACCGGTCCCTCGGGGGCCAGCACGGAGAGGACCTCTCTGCTCCCCCCGAACGCCGCGAGCGGGAGCCCTCCTCCAAGCACCTTCCCGAAGCACCAGATGTCTGGGCGCACACCGAAGTGCTCGGTCGCCCCACCGTAGGCCAGGCGAAAGCCAGTAATGACCTCGTCGAAGATGAGCAGCGCCCCTGCTCTATCGCAGGCCTCTCTAAGCCCATCCAGGAACCCCTGCCTGGGCGCAACGAAGCCCATATTCGCTGCAAGGGGCTCCACTATGACACAAGCCACGTCCCCGGTGATCTCCGGCACCACGTTGTACGGAGCGACGACCGTGTCGGCCACCATACCGGCAGGAACGCCTGCGCTTCCGGCAAGGCCAAGCGTGGCGACCCCACTTCCCCCAGCTGCGAGCAGGCCGTCGCTGTGGCCGTGATAGCAGCCGGAGAACTTCACTAACCTGTCTCTACCAGTGTAGCCTCGCGCGATACGAATAGCGCTCATCGCTGCCTCGGTCCCGGAAGACACGAAACGCACCTGCTCGCAGCCGCTCACGCGAGAGCACACCTCCTCGGCGAGAAGCACCTCGTAGGTGGTCGGAGCGCCGAAGCTCGAACCATGCTCCATGGCTCTCTGCACAGCCTCGACCACTGCGGGGTGCGCGTGGCCCAGGATAAGGGCCCCCCACGACTGCACGAAGTCCAGGTACTGCCTGCCTTCCACGTCCTCCAGCCGTGAGCCGGATCCTCGAACCACCGTATAGGGGACGCCGCCCACTGCACGAAAGGCCCTGACCGGGGAGCTGACCCCGCCCGGGATAACCCGCCTCGCGCGCTCGAACCACGTGGCGTTGGACCTGGCCCAGGGCCCGCTGGGATCCGGGCCGGTGGCATCCGGCACGCCGGCATCCGGGCCGCTGGGATCCGGGCCGCCGGCATCCGGCACGCTGGCATCCGGGCCGGTGGCATCCGGCACGCCTGACGCCGCAGGGGAAGGGGACACCAGGTGGCTCACCTGCCAAGCTCCCGAGCGATATCACGCGCGAAGTACGTCAGGATGGAACCTGCCCCTGCGCGCTTTATGGCGACCAGCGATTCGAGGGCCACCGCTGGCTCGTCCAGCCAACCATTCCCGGCTGCTGCTTTCACCATGGCATACTCACCGCTCACCTGATATGCAGCCACGGGCACGTCGACCCTGCGACGTACTTCCGAGATAACGTCCAGGTAGGGAAGCGCTGGCTTCACCATGACCATGTCAGCTCCCTCGGCTACATCGAGGGCCACCTCGACCAGAGCCTCACGGCCGTTCGCGGGATCTTCCTGGTAGCTACGGCGATCTCCACCACCTGCTATCTCGACATCGACGGCGTCGCGGAACGGCCCGTAGAAGCTGGATGCGAACTTGGCTGCATAGGCGAGTATCCCGACGTCGGGGTAACTCTCCGCGTCGAGACTGGAGCGTATCGCTCGAACTTGCCCGTCCATCATGCCGCTCGGAGCCACGAGATCAGCTCCGGCAGCGGCGTGACAAGTCGCCATCTCGCTGTAACGCTCCAGGGTGGCATCGTTCGCGACGCGCCCGCTCGCATCGAGCAGGCCACAATGACCATGGTCTGTGTACTCGTCGAGGCAGCAGTCCGTTATCAGCACCAGGGAATCCCCGACCTCGTCGCGGACCGCTCGCAGCGCAAGTGGTACGATCCCGTTAGGATCTGTCGCACCAGATCCGGTAGCGTCCCTGTGCGCCGGGATCCCGAACAGGACCACGGCTGGCACCCCCAGGGTGACCAGCTCGGATGTGGCTTTCACCAGGCTCTCCAGCGTGTGCTGAACCACCCCTGGCATAGACGAGACCGGATTCGGCTGGCCTATCGCCTCTTTCACGAAAAGTGGAGCGATAAGATCATTCACGGAGATCTCGGTCTCTGCTACCAGCCGCCTCAGTGCCGGCGTGCGGCGGAGGCGGCGCGGACGGCGTTCTGGGAAGCTGCCTATCGAGCTCACCCGTCCAGGTTAGGCGACGTCGAGCGCTGGCGAGCCTCACCGAGGGCCCGCACGAAGCCCTCTGCCCCGCGCTCAGCCGCCACTGCTGCTACCTCGAAGCCGCACGCACGAGCAGCCGCCGCAGTGGTGGGCCCTATGCAGGCCACGACTGGAGGGCATGGAACACCAGTGGAGTCCCGGACGCCTGCGAAGGCCCTCACGGCGGAAGGAGACGCGAAGAGGATCGCATCAGAGCCAGCCACGAGCTCCAGCTCCCGGGAGCCAAGCAGGGCTGGCTTCACCCTGTATGCGTGGAGGATGTCGACCGCCCAGCCCTTCGCTGCCAATCCCGAAGGTATGGTGCCCGAAGCCCCGCTCTGGCAAACGTAGAGAATCTTCCCTTGCGCACCCTTGCGGGCGGTGGGCGGCATTTCACCGGCGCTCTCCAGGTCTCTGTCTCCGGTCGAGGTGGTACCACCTGCCACGTGGCTGGCTGCTCCCACGAAATCTGGGAACACCTCGACCAGGGAGGCCGCGCTGGCCCCGGGAGCGATGAGATCGGGATCGATCCCGCGATCACGCAGGGAGGCCGCCGTCTGCTCTCCTACGGCAGCTACCTTCACCCCTCCCAGGTCACGAGCATCTCTCATAACGGCGAAGATCCTCTCCACGGCATTCGCGGAAGTCAGAACCACCCAGTCGGCATCCACTCCGAACTTCAGGCGGGTCGACAGCGCTGCTCCATCATCCTCGGGATCCTCGATAGCGATGAGGGGCACCTCCACCACCTGGGCTCCCTCCTCCCGGAGCGCACGAGCGAGATCGTGCGAGCTGCCCTCCGGGCGGGTTACCACCACCCGCCAGCCGGCGAGCATCCCCACCTTCGCGCCCGAAAAGTCGAGCGATGCTACCGCTCCTATCACGATCGTAGCGGGAGAGCGCACAGCGCTCTCCCGCTCTGCCAGATCCTGAAGCGTCGTGCGGGATATGCGCTCACCCGGAAGGCTGCCATCCTCGATGATGGCGACGGGCGTACCCAGGTCCCTCCCGCATGCTACGCAAGCTGCTGCTATCTCCCGGGCACGCTCGGCACCCATAAGAACAACTACCGTGCCGGCACTCCTCGCGAGCAGATCGGCTTCCCCAGTCCCGGCCAGGAGACCCTCATGGCCGGTCACTACACTCACGGAACGGGAAAGGCCTCTATGGGTAACCGGTATGCCGGCTGCAGCTGGCACGCCGAAGGCGGCGCTCACGCCGGGGATCACCTCGAAGGGTATGGATGCATCACGTAGAGCCTCTGCCTCCTCTCCCCCGCGACCGAAGACGAAAGGGTCACCGCCCTTCAGCCTCACCACCGTGGCGCCCGTCCTGCCGTGTGACACGAGCATCCCGTTTATCTCCGACTGGGCAACCGAGGATCCGCGGCGCTTGCCCACGTCGACAAGGAGGGCATTTCGCGGAGCCCGTGCCAGCACAGAGCGGCTGACAAGGCGGTCATGGACCACTACGTCTGCCTGCCGTATCAACTCTTCGGCGCGAACAGTCAGAAGCCCCGGATCACCTGGACCGGCCCCTACCAGGTAAACGGTCACAGATCGAGCTCCCGCTGCGGGGAGAACAGGGAACCGGAGCTGGACGGGGTCATGAGAAAGGACCCACCGTGCTCCAGGACGAGGCTCGCTGCCAGGCGCATACCGAAGGACTCCGCGCCCTCGCTGTCGTGTGCAGAATCTCCGTACCTGACGAGTTGCTGGCCATCCAGGCTTGCAAGCATTACGTCCATCCGCAGCACCGTAGCAGCACCTGCCGGGATATGGCGCGCCCATGCTCCCGCCGGAACGTTGCATCCCCCGCCGAGAGCGGCGAGGAATCCCCGCTCGGCGAGAAGCGATTCGTGGGATGGGGGATCGTCGATGGCCCAGACCTTCGAGCGTGTGGCCTCATCTCCCTCCCTGCACTCGACCGCCAGCGCGCCCTGCCCAACCTGAGGTACGAACGAGCGCGGGTCCAACGCCTCTGCGACCTCCCCAAGCAGGCCAAGTCTCTCCAGGGCAGCGAATGCGACCACCAGCGCTCCACCGCTCGGCGTGCGGCCAAGTCGCGTGGTGATGTTCCCACGCACGTCGCAGAAGGTAAGGTCTGGGCGCAACCAGGATAGTTGGGCGCGACGCCTGGGTGCACCGGTGGCAACAGGGGCGCCGGGACGCAGGCCTGAGAGCGGCGCGCCAACCAGAGCATCACGAACATCTCCCCTGGCGGGCACTGCAGCGATCACCATCCCGGGAGCAGAGCCGCCTGCCGGAAGATCCTTGGCCGAGTGAACGGCTATGTCTGCAAGTCCGGCCAGCACAGCCGCTTGCACATCCTTGGCAAACACTCCCCTGCCTGACATGGAGGACAACCGGCTCGCCTGATCGCGGTCCCCTTCTGTCCTAACCGTTACGAGGTCATAGGCTTCAACAGCTCCGGCTTCTATCAGGTGGTCCCCGACGAAGCGAGCCTGCCACCGAGCCAGCTCGCTCCCTCTGGTAGCTATCCGTAGCGACCGGCGACCGGACCGGCGACCGGACGGACCGGAGCGACCGGTTAGAGCGTCACGCATGAGACTCGCGGACAGTCCTGGATACGCGGGGTTCACAGATCGAACAGGGAGCGCAACGCCTCCATGAGCCGCTCGCCCCGGCTCGTGGCAGCCGCCTCCTTCAGACGAACCGTAGGCGTGTGCAGCAGCTTCGCTACGAGAGAGCGCGTGAGAGCATCGACGACCTCCTGATCGCCCTCTGGCAGCCTGGCAAGCTGGCTCCTGTAGCGCTCCATCTCGGAGCGACGTATAGACTCCCCGTGCTGGCGGAGGGCCTTCACGAGTGGTGCAGCGCTACGCTCAGACGTGATCACGCGGTAGCGCTCCATCTCCTCGTCCAGTATGGCTCGGACCCGGGCGATCTCCCGCCGCCTGCCTGACACAGCACTACCGACGGCGGAGTGAACATCGTCCAGATCCAGGAGAGCCACACCCGGCAGGGCACCGACGGCGGGCTCTACGTTCCTGGGCACCCCCAAGTCCATCACCAGCAACGGCCGGCCATGGCGCTCCCGCACCACATCAGCGAGCAGGCGAAGCGTGAGGACGGGCTCGCGGGCGCCGGCCGCTACTATCACCACGTCAGCACATCCGAGAAGATCCTGCAGGCTGGACATAGCGCATGCTTCCCAGCCTCGCTCGGAGCTCGACGCCAGAGCTCGCGAGCGCTCCAGGGTGCGGCTCAGGAGCACGCGCCGGCCAGTGCCCGAGATCTGGCAGTTGGGAGCCTTGTCGAGGGCCCTCACCACGCCGCTACCTACCTCGCCAGCACCTATCACCACGACCACCGCGCCGGACAGGGATCCGCCGCATTCGCTGCTCGCTATGTCCACGGCCGCGTGGGCAACTGATGTCGTTCCCCGCGATATATCTGTCTCTGTGCGGACCCGCTTACCAGCCTCGACGGCATGCCGGAAGAGGCGTGCAAGAACAGGCCCGGCGGACCCCTCCTCCTGAGCCCGGGCAATCGCCCGGCGCACCTGGCCTAGGACCTCGGTCTCCCCCAGTACAGGAGATTCTATGCCTCCGGCCACGGCCAGCAGGTGCCCGGCTACCGCATCGTCGATCCAGCATGTCGCGAAATCGGCGAGACGATCCACATCCACCTGGGCAAAGCCTGCCAGGAAAGAATGGATCTCACCGACACCGTCATGAAAGCGCTCGGCCACGGCGTAGATCTCGGTGCGCATGCAGGTGGACAAGACGGCGACCTCGTCCAGATATGGGCTACCGGAAAGCGTGAGCAGCACCTTCGACATGTCCTCGTCGCTCACCTTGAAGCGACCGAACTCCTCTACGGCTACGTCCTGCTGGGCAAGACCTATGGCAACGAGCGACACGATGCTTCCTCCTCGGGGCTGGCTACCAGCTTCTCTCTTTCGAGCCATTCCTGCCAGTCGGCCCGGCGCGACCAGGTGAGCCCCGGGGCCGAACTATCCCGACCAGCTCTTCGAGCCTAGAACCTGTGCAAGCGGTGGAAGCTCAATATCTGGAGCTCTGTGGCGAGCTCCACATTCCTCACAGCCACCCCTTTGCCGACCTGGAGCACTACGGGCGCGAAATTCAAGATCGCCATGGTATGGACCGCCTCCAGGGCCCCGGCCACCTCCTGGGCGGCGCGAGCTGGTGTGGTTATAACCCCTATGGCGATCTGGCTCTTATCTGCCATCCTGGGCAGCTCCTCCAGGTGAAGGATCTCTATGCCATTAACGAACTGGCCGACCACATGAGGATCGACATCGAGAAGAGCCGCTACCCGAAAGCCACGCCCTGCAAAGCCTGGCGCGCTGGCCAGCGCCCTCCCCAGATTCCCGATCCCGATTATGGCTATCGGCCACGCCCGGTCAAGGCCGAGCTGGCGATCCACCTGCCCGAGAAGGAAGGAGAGCTCGTAGCCGGATCCCCTCGTCCCGAAGGAGCCCAAGTAGGAGAGATCCTTCCTGAGGGTCGCTGCGCTTACCCCGGCACGCTTTGCCAGCAGATCCGACGACGCTGCACGCATCCCGGCCGAGAGGAGGTCCATGGCGGCTCGCCTGTAGACGGGCAGCCGCTCCACGGTGACATCCGGGATCCTCCGGGACGCTGCCTCGCTCACAGCTCGGACCCGCGCCGAGCTCCTGAGGAGCACGGCCCGCCATCTGGCGCCAGGAAGACCTCGCTTCCCGCATCGAGACGCAGGTACGCCGCTGCAGACTGGTTCGCCATCACGAGAGCCAGCTTCCCTGCGCTGTCCACCAGGCCACCGAGCTCACCAGCGGGAAGCTCGCCAAACGTGTCCACCAGCTTCAGAGGCAGAGGTGAAGGCTGTGAAGGAACCCAGATCCGCCAGGTAGGTCCAGCGTCTGGCACGAATCGGTGGAGCAGGCCTGGATCACAGGCAAGCTCGGCATTCCCGAAACGATCCACCCAGGCAACTACGGTACCCAGCCTGCCACCGGCGATCAGAGACCCGGGTCGCTCGATCGAGACGAGCGACCCTGGATCCACCACAGTCCCGAGCCCGGTCAGCTCCTCGCCGTGGCAAAGACGAGCTGCCGCCAGGGCAAACCGGTCGCGCCCATCGAATGTCGGCCCCGCAGCCGGAACCCAGCCCGGTCCAGCAGATCGGCCGATATCGCCGGGTGGGTGCAGCGCTACCGCTCGCTGCGGCCCTCCCAGGGCTTCGATGGCCATCGTGAAGACCCCGTTGTCGGGACCTACAAAGAAGCGCTCTCCCTGGTGGACTAGCCTTCTTGAAGCTGGCGCCCGAGGGGCGCCTGGCATGGAGGCCGGCGCCAGAGGAGCCTGTATGCCAAGCGCACGCCTGTTCGTGCCGACGCCGGGGTCCACTACTGCCAGAACCACTCCGGGCCCTAGATAGGGCAGCGCACGTTCCAACATCATGGCTGCCGAAAAGACGTCACCGGGCCGGATCCCGTGTGAGATATCGACTACCTGCACGCCGGGAACCAAGCGAGAGATAACCGAATGAACCACCCCTACGAACTCATCATCGAGTCCGTAGTCACTCATGAAGTAGACGTTCGACATCACGGGATCCGCGAGAACGCCCGAGGCGTCACCTGCTACCGGACAACCTCAGTGGAATCAACCAGCTCGCGTGTAACGATCCGCCAGGTAGCGATCGAAGTCTTCCTTCACCAAGCGGTACGACTTCCCCACGCGCACCGCGGGAATCTCTCCCTGCCGGATCAGCCTGTAAACGGTCATGGTGGAGACGCGCAACATCTCTGCCACCTCGCCGACGGTCAAAAACCGCGTCTCGGGCTGTCGTGCCTTCATTATGGACCACCTCCTCCGCCCAATGGCATTCTACCTGACCTTCAGCTCTGCCCGGCATCGGGCCAGCTACCAGCGAAGCCACCCGGCTCCATATGTCTGATCTACCACACCTACCAGCCATGTGAGGGCAGCCGCCTCAGGCGCCGAGCTCCCTCGAGCGGCGGGTCGCCGCCAGCACCGCCTCTGCGAAAGCCGCCCGCACGGCGTGAGCCTCCAGAACCTGCAAACCAGCAGCCGTCGTGCCGCCAGGCGAGGTAACAGCCGCCCGCAGGGTGCCAGGTGCCTCCCCGCTGCCGAGCAGCAGCTCTCCGGTGCCGGCAACCGTGTGGACGGCAAGCTTCTCCGCTATGTCCCTGGCCAGGCCCGCAGCAACACCACCTTCGATCAGGGCTTCGACTACCAGGCATACGTACGCCGGGCCAGATCCAGACAACCCGGTCACAGCGTCGATCAAGTCTTCGGGCACCCGGAGAACTGCACCTATGGCGCTCAGCAGCGACTCGGCCCATGCCAGATCGGCCTCTTCCAGATCAGCGTCAAGGGCCAGAGCCGATATGGCCCGGCCAACGAGAGCCGGGGTGTTCGGCATCGCGCGCAGGACCACGGTATCGCCAGGCAAGAGAGAGCGCAGGCTACCCATGCTTATACCGGCCATGACGGAAAGGACCCTAGGGGGCGGGAATGCGCAGCCAGCAAGCGCTGCCGCTGAGCGGGAGGCATCCTGAGGCTTGACCGCCAGGATCGCCCCTTCGGGCCTCGCCGGAAGCTTGCCCGGATCACTGACGGCAAGCACCTCGGGATATGACGTGATGACCTCAGCCAGGCGACCCTCGTCCTTCTCGACGACAGCCAGCTCCGATGGGCCCGACCAGGCCGAGGATACGAGGCCTCTCAGAATAGCCGATCCCATCCTCCCACCGCCAATGATGGCGAGGCGCAGCCGGCCGGGTTGCCCCGTCACCGGCACACCACCGGCTTCTCTCCCCTAAGGCGCTCGCAGATGCGGCGCACACCCATAGCGGCAGCGTCCCAGCGGTAAGACCTGGCACGGGCTACTGCTCTACGCCCCATCTCCCTGCGCCAGGCCGGACCAGTCAGCAACGCCATGACAGCACTGGTGAAGCCGTCTATGTCGTCTGGACCCACTAGCATGCCGGTCTTGGCCGGCAGCACCAGGCTGGTGAGGCCACCTACAGCCGAGGCGACCACAGGCACACCACAGGCTGCAGACTCCAGAGCTACCAAGCCGAAGGACTCGGAGCGGCTCGGCATCAAGCAAACGTCTGCAGCTCTGTAGAAGGTCGGGAGCAGCTCGTGCGGCTGGGGCTCGACGAACTTGACCGATCCAAAGAGGCCGAGACCGTCGACGAGATCGTGTATCCTGGCAAGCTCGCTCTCGCCATCCGGGCCGCTCGGGCCACCTAGTATCACCAGCCGGGCGTTCACGCCCTGCTCCTTCACCGAGGCAAGCACCCTCACTGCCACGGGCGCGCCTTTCAGGGGCTGGATCCGCCCTACGAAAAGCAACAGCGGGTCATCGATGCCGAGTCCCAGCGCTCGCCTGGCCTGCGCCTGATCGCCGGGCCCGTAATATGCCGGATCCACCCCAGGTGGCACCACAGCCACCCGTGCGAGGTCTGCTCCGTAAAGATCCGCGAGCTGCCTGGCCTCGACGGGCGTGGACACGATCAGGGCATCAGAGCAGCTGACGATCTCCTCTTCGGCATCTGCCCGCCACGCGGGATCATCCCCGAAACGTGACATCGGGAAGGAAGCAAGACCGGCGAGATCTGAGGCTGGCGGGGCCGGTAAGCCGGTGCCGGCCTGCTCCTTCACCCGAGCGAGAGTGTGAAACGTGGTAACGAGTGGAAGCTCCAGCTCGTGCTTCAGCGCATGAGCAGCCAGGCCGGAGAGCCAGTAGTGGGCAAAGAGCATGTCACAGCCGCCCGCATCTTCGAGCACATCAGCCATGGCATCGGTGAACGCCTCCACATGGCCCGCCAGCTCCCCCTTCGGCAGCCCGCGTTCTGGTCCTGCTCTCAGGTAGTGCACCACGAAGCCAGGTTCGACCTCGACCCGCTCGGGGAGACCGCTCCGGTCCGCTCGGGTGAACACCAGGCACTCGTCGCCACCGCGGGCGAGCGCAGTGGCGAGCTCGCGCACGTAGACGTTCATACCTCCGCCATCACCAGATCCTGCCTGGGCCAGTGGCGACGTGTGCAGGCAGATGAAAGCAATCCGATGCACGCCAGGGAGCATAAGCGCTCCCGGCCCTCCTGCCGGCAGCGGCCTCGCCAGACCGAGCGCCTGGCCCGGGAGCCGGCACGGGATCCTGGGCCCTCAGGCTATCGCGACGCCGCCTGCCTCGACCTGACCCAGCTGCTCTGGAGCAGAGTTGCCGGATGGCGAGTCATCCCCCTGGTATGCCGGCTGATCCCCGGGCACAACCGGTCCACGATCTTCGGAATCGAGGCTATGGCCTACCTCGGAAGATCCCTCCCACTGCCCGGGTGCGCTAGCGAGCGCCGAATCACTCTCGTAGCGAAAAGAGAGGTAGATCCGTATGAGCGCCTGCTTCTGGTCCTCGCTCAAGTGGGGGTCGGCCAGGATCATCCGGGGAACATCCACTTCCCCGTCACGCTCCTCGAGGATCCCCGCTCTGACGTACAACGTCTCAGCCGAGATCCTGAGCGCCCGGGCTATCTGCTGGAGTATCTCTGCGGATGGCCGTCGTAGCCCACGCTCGATCTGGCTCAGGTAGGGATTCGAGATGCCGGCGAGCTCGCTCAGGCGCCGTAGCGACAGCCGAGCGGTGTTCCGCTGCTCCCTGATGAACTCCCCGAGGTCACGCCACCTGTCGGGGATATCCATCAGCCGATCTCCATACGAGATAACCGGCCACCTGGCTGGTTCCTCATGGCCGTTCCGCAAGGATCTCGTCCACGAGAGCGGCACCCGAGCGGTAGCGACTAACCATCTCGCTCTGGATGTTATCGATCACCTCGTGGAGGCGGCGGCGCTCCGACGAGACTCCTGCCTCGAACTCCACCAGAGCACTGTGTATCACTTCGAGATTCTCTATCCCGGTAGCCGCAAGGTCACCGAGACGCCCGAGCTCATCGCCGTCCACTATCGCGTCCAAGGCATCGAGGAGGCGCTCGTAGTCAGGATCCTCCTGGTCCGGGGCCAAGAGCTCCGTCATGTGCCCCATGCCCGGTGGCCTCTCCTGGGCTCCAAGGATCTCGGGTAGGTGCTCACGCACGCCTCCGGCAGCCTCTTCAGCGGTCACGCCGTCCGCGAGCTGCTCCATCAGGGACGCCAGGATATCGGAACGAGCCTGAGCGAGGCGGCGAACGTAGGACAGCACGACCTCCACCTCCGCGCATCCAGAGCGCAGCGCACGCAACTCGGCGTTCGACAGGGATCCGAGATTGGCAAGGAAGCCAGGGTCCCTGAGGAGCTCGAGACGGGAAGATCGCTCTACCTCCATGAAGAACCCCGGAAGACTGCCGACCTGGCGCACCCCATGAGTGCAAGCGTATCGCCCCTGCGACGGCTTGTCACCAGGTAGCGAATAGCGAGCCCACAGGAACGAGGCCCCGGGGGAAGCAGGTGGGCCGATAAATCTCATAATCCCTGCCAGACCTAGTGACGCCCGTCCATGTCTCTCCGCCCACACACGCGGCGGAGCTACCGGCACCCCGTCTCCGGGACCCTTGCTCCCTTCACGCTTCACTGCTGCCTCCTCTGATGAGATGCTTGCCAGCGAGGAGCCAGGCGGGGGACTCCTGCTCGCTTTACGCTTCACTGCTCTGGACCCGCTCCTGCGAGCCACTTGAGGCTCTCCACCCAGAGATGCTCCGCCTGGAAGGCCAGCTGGGATCCTCCCTTGGTGGACCCGCTCCTTTACTCGACCCGCCGTCCTGTAGCCGGCCTCCACGGCTTCACAAGCTCACCTCGGCGCGCCCGTTCACGATGACCTGGGCACCGGCGCTCTCAGCTTCGAAAGCGTATGCCCTCCCGCCGTTCGCTGAGCCGGCCTCGTAGATCGTGGTGACCACATCATTACCCGGGAAGACAGGCTTCGCGAAGCGAACCGCAAGACGCCTCACCCGAGCGGGGTCACCGCCAGCCGCCAGCTTCACGACCGCTTGGCTGGTCATAGCCATGGTGCAGAGCCCGTGAGCGATGATGCCCGGGAGCCCTACGCTCCTGGCCACATTCTCGTCCAGGTGTATGGGCATGGGATCCCCCGAGGCATCGGCGTAGCGATACGTCTGGTCCTTATCTACGTGCACGCCGAAACTGCCGACCTCATCGGACCGAACAGCCTCCGGGAACGAGTGGTCAGGCAGATCGGGGCCACCGCTCTCGCCATCGCTCATGCCCCGGACGAACATGGTGGCATATTGCTCCAGGACCACGTAATCACTATCGGCATCCCTGCTCGTGGACTTGACAGCGAAACGTGACCCAGAGCTGCCCACACGAATGTTGTAGGCCTCCGCACGGGTGACGAGGGTGGCACCCGGGACAAGGGGCTCCAGAAAGTGCATGTCCTGCTCGCCGTGGACAACCATGAGCAGGGCATCAGCCGGCACCACATCCATTACAGCAAGGCTCATGGCTTCCCAGACGGGAACGACTCCGAATACCAGAGGAGCGAGCCGCCCGCTCAGGTACGCGGGATTATCGTCGTTCGTCGCCGCCGCGTACGCCTTTGCTCTGTCAGGGTCGATCACCGCCCGGCGCTCGTCATAGACGGTCCCCAGCTTCTGGACGGGAAGTGCCATGGTCGCTCCTCTCTCTACTCTCTGTACCATCGGTTAGCTGCGGTTGTCAGATGTCTTCGATGTCACTGAGTGCGGCGCCGGGCTCAGTCGACTGATGAGCCGGCTGGGAGCTCAGACCCAGGGGCTCCGGGGAGTGGGAAAGCGGCCCGGGCCCTTCCCGCATCCTGAGATCCCGGGAAGACCCGGGATCGTGCATAGAGCAGTGCTGGCGCAGGGGATCGGCCTCGAGCAGTGGCTCCGGCAGTGGGATGCCACATGTAGCACAGGTTCCGTACGTGCCTGCATCCAGGCGGGCCAGACAGATGTCAACAAGGTCCAGAGTCTCGGCCAGGTCGGCCAGGTCCAAAGCAGCGCTCGCCTCCATGCCGGCGACTGCGGGGAGGGCCGGGGTCGTTTCCAGGGAAGCGGTCGTGTGCATGCCGGCGACTGCGGGGAGGGCCGGCCGCTCGCCGCCCGCGTCCTCCAGGGATCTGGCTGGGTTCTCCGGCATGATGTCCACGCAAGTGCATGGTACCCGAATCGGGACAGCACGTAAGGTTTCTCCGTGCCCCTCAGACAGAGGTCGTCCCGCCTGCTCCTACTGGTGAGCCTGGCTGCCCTATCCGCCCTGTCGCTTTCCTCCTGCTCGAGAGGGCTCGCTTCGCGCGCTTCTCACGGAGGGGAGGCATGGGTCGCGAACCTGGCGACCATGGCTGACCCAGGCAACACGGTCACCCCGGTCGATCTCGCCACCGGCGCTGCTGGCAGGCCAATAGACTTGGCCCGGCGCATCGGCGCTGCCGCCATGCCCATAGCTCTGGCCCTAAGTCCATCCGGACGTTACCTGCTATCGGCAGACTGGGGTGCTGACACCCTGGGCGTAGTAGACACGCGTTCTGGAGCTGTCATAGACCGCGTCGGGGTCGGATCGGAACCCGATGCGGTGGCAGTGGCGCCATCGGGAACGCTGGCTCTCGTGGCGGACTTCGGCTCGAACGAGGTGACGCCGGTGCTGATCCATAAAGCATCGGGGGGGATCGTGCACTTCACTGCAGAGGCGCCG
>DAHXND010000169.1 GCA_027366675.1 Acidimicrobiales bacterium | reverse complement strand
GTACGGCCAGGGTATTCGATGGCGAGGATGCAGCGATGGAGGCGATCCTGGCAGGGAGCATCCAGCCGGGTGACGTGGTGGTTATCCGCTACGAGGGTCCGAAGGGTGGCCCGGGGATGCGCGAGATGCTCGCAGTGACGGGCGCCATGAAAGGGGCGGGTCGTGGAGCAGACGCGGCCCTCGTGACCGATGGGCGCTTCTCGGGTGGGACTCATGGGTTCTGCATAGGCCACGTTGCACCGGAGGCGGTCGATGGTGGGCCGATAGCGCTGGTGGCCGACGGGGACAGGGTCGTGATCGATGTCGGGAAGCGTTCCATAGACCTCATGGTCGACGAACAGGAGCTGGATCGCAGGCGCACGGTATGGAAGCTGCCGGAGCCCAGGTACCGCTCTGGCGCTCTTGCGAAGTACGCCCGGCTGGTTACGGGCGCCGACCAGGGGGCCGTTACCCAGCCCTGAGCGGTTCCTGGCGTCACGGGAGCGCGGAAGCACGGAAGTGTCGCCCCGGTTGCCGCGTGGCTTGCCCTCACGGCTCGTTTCCCGTTGGCCTGCCTCCCGTTGGCTTGCCTCCAGGTCGTTTCGATGCCATACTGGTAGCGTGACCGGTTTCGAGGCGGCATCTGTGCAGCAGTCCAGTCGGTATCCCGAAGGGGTGCGCTGGCTGCCATCGGTGTCGTTCTCGATCTGCTGGTCTCTCATCGTATCCTGAGCGCACCCTTGGCATGCCCAGGGTGCGCGAACGACCTCCCAGCCGGGAGGTCGTTTCTCTTTCCCGGGGCATGTCGTGGATGGGCCCGAAGTGCGGCGAGCCAAGTTCGGCGGCCGTTGGTCGGTGATCGGTACCATGTCAGGACAAGGAAGATATCAGAGATTCATGAGCAGCACTGGAGGAAGGCGATGCAGCTAACCGGAGCCCAAGCATTGGTGAAGAGCCTGGAGGCGCAGGGGGTCGAGGTAATATTCGGCCTGCCCGGAGGCGCGATACTGCCTGTATACGACCCCATGATCGACTCGCCCATACGTCATATCCTCGTCCGTCACGAGCAGGGGGCGGGCCACATGGCCGAGGGATATGCGCAGGTGACTGGGCGCCCTGGGGTGGCAATGGTGACAAGCGGTCCCGGAGCTACGAATATCGTTACCCCGCTCGCGAACGCTGCAATGGACTCGACCCCGCTCGTGGTGATAGCGGGGCAGGTGGCGCGCGCGTCGATAGGGACAGACGCATTCCAGGAGTGCGACACGACGGGGATAACCATGGGGGTTACCAAGCACAACTGGCTGGTGACCGATGCACAAGACCTCCCAGCGGTGATAGCCGAGGCTTTCTATGTTGCCACGACAGGGCGTCCGGGCCCCGTGCTGGTGGATGTGCCGAAGGACGTGTCGAATGCCACTATGGACTGGTACGAGCCGGGCGTAGTCGATCTGGCTGGCTACCACCCCCGAGAGGTCGGCGACAAGGACCTGGTCAGGCAAGCCGCTCATCTTATACAGAGGTCTGAGCGCCCGGTGATCTACGCGGGTGGCGGGATCCTGAAGTCCAGGGCGTCGAAGGCGCTGCTCGCATTCGCCGAGTTGACCGGGATACCTGTCGTGACGACGCTGATGGCACGAGGCGCATTTCCGGATTCGCATGCCCTGTGCCTCGGCATGCCCGGCATGCACGGCAACTACACGGCAGTGACGGCCATGCAGAGATCGGACTGCCTGATAGCCCTTGGCAGCCGGTTCGATGATCGGGTTACCGGCAAGCTGAGCGAGTTCGCGAAGGACGCCAAGGTCATCCATGTTGATATAGACCCTGCAGAGATAGGTAAGGTCCGTATGCCTGATGTAGGGATAGCAGGCGACTGCCGGCTGGTGATCGAGGCGCTCGACGACTCGGTGCGTGCGCTCGTCTCCAGCGGTGAGGCGCAAGCCGATCGCTCCCCGTGGCTCGCGACCATTCGCTCCTGGCAGGAAGAGCACCCGCTGCATTACGACCGGGAAACGAGTGAAGGCGTGCTGAAGCCCCAGTTCGTCGTGGAATCCCTCCGGGATGCGACGCCAGACGACACCATAGTCGTTGCCGGTGTCGGTCAGCATCAGATGTGGGCCTCGCAGTACTGGCGATTCGAGCATCCCTACACCTGGGTGAACTCCGGTGGCCTTGGCACCATGGGATTCGCCGTTCCGGCAGCCATCGGGGCGAAGGTCGGGATGCCCGACCGGCTGGTGTGGGCCATCGATGGTGACGGGTGTTTCCAGATGACCGCTCAGGAGCTGGTTACTGCGTCCGCCGAGAGGATTCCCGTGAAGGTCGCGATCTTGAACAACGCATACCTCGGGATGGTTCGCCAGTGGCAGGAGATGTTCTACGAGGAGCGGTACTCCGAGGTCTACCTCTCCCCTGACCTTCCTGACTACGTACTGTGGGCTGAGGCGATGGGGTGTGTGGGAATACGGGTAGAGCATCCGGAGGAAGTCCTGCCGGCGATAGAGAAGGCGAACGACGTGGACGACCGCCCGGTCGTCATAGACTTCCGGACGGACGCCATGGAGAAGGTGTATCCCATGGTCCCTGCTGGAGCGTCGAACGACGACATCGTGGTGGACCCTCGTTTCGGGCAAGGAGGTCGTTGAGGTGGCACAGCCCGCAAGTCACCGGCGCCATCTCGTAACCATCCTCGTGGAGAACAAGGCTGGTGTGCTGGCACGAGTCGCTGGCCTGTTCTCGCGCCGTGGGTTCAACATCTTCTCGCTGGCGGTGGCTCCCACTGATGACGAGCGCTTCAGCCGCCTCACGATCGCCGTCGACTTGGAGTCCGTATCCCTGGAGCAGGTGATCAGGCAGCTCGACAAGCTCGTGAACGTGGTGGCCATAGAGGAGCTCGATCCAGCGGACGCGACGGAGCGGGAGCTCCTGCTTGCCACGGTGAGCGCAGATGCGTCCAACCGGGGGCAGGTGATAGAGCTCTCGGGCTGTTTCGAGGGGAGGATCGTGGATGTCGGCCACGACAGCCTGACGATGATGCTGGCGGGTACGCCGTCACAGCTCGACGACTTCGAGGCACTGCTCCGGCCGTTCGGTATCATCGCCCTGCAGCGCTCTGGCCCAGTCGCCCTGAAACGGCTGGTCCGGGCCGATGCACAGTCCCCTGCCTCGCTGGCCCGTCTAGCCTAGGAGGGCGGCTGGCTGGAACGGCTGGTCCGTGCCGATGCACAGTCGCCTGGCTCGCTGGCCCGTCTAGCCTGGGGGGGCGGCTGGCTGCCCTCCGTAGTGATGCCGTGCTGCCCGGGGCTGCCCTGGCTCCCCGCGGGCGAGTCGAGAAGGAGCTCTATTGGAACCAGAGAAAGGAGCTGTGACCAGATGGCCACGCTAACGTACGAATCAGATGCAGATCCGAAGCTGATACGCGGACGGAAGGTAGCCATCATCGGCTACGGGTCCCAGGGTCACGCTCATGCTCAGAACCTTGCGGATTCAGGCGTGGATGTCCGCGTCGGGCTTCGCGAGGGGTCGTCATCTCGCAAGAAGGCAGAGGAAGCGGGTCTTAGAGTGCTCGGCGTCCCCGAGGCCGCCGCCGAAGCCGATCTGATCATGCTGCTCCTTCCAGACACGGAGCAGGCAGCATCCTACGAGCGGGACATAGCTCCGAACCTGGAGGAGGGAGATGCTCTCTTCTTCGCCCACGGTTTCAACATCCGATACGGCCTCATAACACCTCCGGCAGGTGTCGACGTTGCCATGGTGGCCCCGAAGGGTCCGGGTCACCTCGTGCGCCGGACCTACCTGGAAGGGGGAGGCGTTCCCTCCCTCGTAGCTGTCGCAAGTGACGCGTCGGGCCATGCTCATGCCCTAGCATTATCTTATGCCGATGCCATCGGGGCTACTCGCGCAGGCGTGCTCGACACCACGTTCGCCGAGGAGACCGAGACCGATCTTTTCGGGGAGCAGGTGGTCCTGTGTGGTGGTCTTACGGCGCTCGTGATGGCTGGTTTCGATACGCTGGTCGAGGCTGGATATCAGCCTGAGTCCGCGTACTTCGAGTGCCTTCATGAGCTGAAGCTGATAGTCGATCTCATGTACGAGCAGGGAATCAGCGGGATGCGCTTTTCCATATCCGACACGGCCGAGTACGGGGATATGACCCGGGGGCCGAAGGTGATAGACGACCACGTTCGTGCGCAGATGCGCAGTATCCTTGCTGCCATACAGGACGGCAGCTTCGCCAGGGAATGGGTGGAGGAGAACCGGGCTGGTCGCCCCCATTTCAACGAGCTACGGAAAGCCGGCCAGGATCATCCGGTGGAGAAGGTGGGTGCCAAGCTGCGCGCGATGATGCCATTCGTCTCGCAGGGGCGCCAGCGGCTCCAGGACGTCTCCGGAGGCTGATCCCGGCTCTGATTCGCTCCGCAAGAGCTCGTGAACCCCGCTCCAGCGGCTGCAGGAGGAGGACGAGATTACCGGCGTTTCGGAAATGAACGGGGGGCCAACGCCGTAAAGGAGAGATGTCCGTCACCACTGTTGAAGCCGTTGACAACCCTGAACAGTTATGCTAAAACGATATAAAATGAAGAAAATTGGGGGACTTGGGTTCGGTTCAAAGATCGCAATCATTCTGCCGCTGGCACTGGTCGGGGCACTGGCCGTCAGCTTCCCTGTCCAGGCGGCGACGAGAACACCTTCTTCACAGAAGGCGCCGCCAGCCACTGCCTACCACAACAAGTGGGCGTCCACTCCGAGGCCGCCGCTGCCAGTGTCCGGGCCGCCTGGTATCTGCGGCCCGTGGTCAGCAGCGGGTAGCGCGCAGGTCTTGGCTATCAGGTCCGCGCACGGAGTGCTCGACTCATGCCAGCTGGTGGATCACTTCTGGGTGATGACAACATACAGCGTGACCGGGCCTGCCCAGATCGGCGTCCTCACATGTTTGCCGACGGACAGTACCTGTATGAATGGTTGGCTGACCAAGAACCTGGCGGCTTGCGCCTGGTACAAGGCCCCGCCAGCCGTCACGCAGCTGAAGATCTACCTCGTGCAAGGGAACCTGCTCATCATGATCACGAACGACGGTCAGTGGACGTTCAACATCGATACCCGGGTGTTCGTTCCGATGAAGGCGTAGCTGGCTCGCAGGGAACCCGGCGAAAATGAACTGGCCGAAGCGGCGTTCAATCACGGTGGTAATCGGGATGGCAATCGTACTCGTACTGCCCGTCCTCATCGCGGGCGACGCCGTGGCGCAATCTCCGGCTCCTAACGCATACTTCCTCGACTGGGCACCGGGCAACTACTCCGACACCACGAATGGCTTGCAGGTCGAAGGCCTGGGCAGCCTCGGCTGCGCTTACTCGCAGTCGAGTATCGAATCCATGACAATTTATGATGTCAACACCCGACTCCAGGCTACCATCACCGAAATCAGCCCTCAGTCTTACTGCGGGAGCGTCAGTCAGTACGAATCGCTGGTGAACAACATCACCAACTACGTCGAGACCTACGCGTCAGCCCATGTCGGCAACCTGTGGGGTGGCTTCATCCTCGACGAGGAGCCCGGCTTCGGCTTCAGCTACTCACAGCTCATGACCCTGAACACCTACGTGAGCAATCGGCTTATCAACACGCCGGGGGTCACCTGGTGGTATGAGAATCAGGGCAACTGCAGTGGCTGCTGGACACAGACGCAGTACGACAACCTGACCCTCTCCAACGCCACCCCCGGCATCGCCGCACCTCAGGTCTACAACAACTTCATGCGCGACCAGGCGACCACCTCAGGGTTCAACTACCAGATGATCAACTGCTGGTCTGGTGCTCCCTACCCGTACGATGTCGGCTGCACCGTCGGTTTTTACCCATACACCAACGGCTCATACGCCGCGGCATCCATCTACGGTACACCATGGGACCAGCGGTTCGGCACTAACATCGCTTTCCTCTGGGAGAACAAATTCCAGTGAGTATGAGCACAATTCCGTTGCGCTTTCTTGCCGTGGTGCTGGGGGCCACCATGATCGCAGGGTGCACAAGCAGCACTCAGCAGCCGAAGACGCCAGGCACGACACCAACATCTACCGCGCCAGCTCCCGGTTTTGCTTCGGCCCGGGCGTGTTCGGCGGCGCAGGGGCGCGTGGTTCCCTCCCACGCCCCCTTCACGCTGGGGCACCGTCTGGTCCAGCCGTTCGGTTACGTCAACCTTGGCGCTGCGTGCCTCGGGGGCGGGTTTCCCGTAGTCGGGCTGTATGACGGTGCCCACCATCCCCTGAACTTCCGGCAGATCGACGGTAACATCGTGCTAGGAACCGCGAAGCCAGCTCAGATCCTGCTGAAGCGCGACGACCAGTCAGTCGGCTTTAACATCGAGACGTCAACGACCGGGCCTTGCGTAACGGCCCGGTATATCACGGTTTCCTTCGGGGGCGGAATCACTCCGCCAGCCAGTATTGACTACCAGCTGTGCGGGCGCGTATACGTCACGACGATCTTCCGGTAGCAGACAGGGCGGCTCTGATGAGCCGCGCACCCGCTCTTCCCTGATGGCTTGGCCCTCGCGTCCCGTGCCCTTGGGCACGCTCGACATCTCTGGCCCCTACGGGCGCGTGTTCGAGGTCGTGACGCCTGCCGCCACGCTGGTGGCCCTGGTCAACGGCTAGCTGGTGAGAGCTTCCACGCAGTAGTCGATGCAGCGGGTCAGGGCCTCCACGTCGTCGGGCTCCACTGCCGGGAACATGCCTATCCTGAGCTGGTTGCGCCCGAGCTTGCGGTAGGGCTCGGTGTCGACGATGCCGTTTGCCCTGAGCGCGACCGCTACCTGCTTCGCATCCACATCTGCGGCGAAGTCGATCGTAGCCACGACCTGGCTGCGGTCTTCGGGATCAGCCACGAAGGGGGATGCGAGCGGCGACTTCTCCGCCCAGCCGTATGCATAGGAGGCCGACTGGCGGCAGCGCTTCACAGTCCAGTCGAGGCCACCGTTCCCGAGCATCCATTCCACCTGGTTGGCGAATAGGAACAGCGTGGCAAGGGCCGGGGTGTTATAGGTCTGGTCGAGACGGCTGTTGTCGAGGGCTGTCTTCAAGTCAAGAGAGGCAGGAATGTAACGCGAGCTTGCCCGGATCGCCTCTATCCTCTCGAGCGCAGCGGGAGAGCATATTGCCGTCCAGAGCCCGCCGTCCGAGGCAAAGCACTTCTGCGGCGAGAAATAGTAGACATCGCATTCGTCCATGGCAATCGGGAGCCCACCGGCCCCCGATGTGGCATCTACGAGCACGAGGGCTGAAGGATCGATGCCGGCTGGCCGGCGTATGTCCATGGCCACCCCGGTAGATGTCTCGTTATGCGTGAGAGCGTACGCGTCGATCCCGGATCTTGCGACCGGATCCGGGTGAGTACCTGGTTCTGACTCGATTACATCTGGCGGGTCCAGATGTGGTGCTGCTTTCGCCGCAGAGGCGAACTTCGAGGAGAACTCCCCGAAGGAGCAGTGCTGGCTCTGATGGTCTATCAGCCCGAAGACCGCGGCATCCCAGAAAGCTGTGGCGCCACCATTGCCCAAGAGCACCTCATAGCCGTTCGGCAGCGCGAACAGCTCGGCGAGGCCGGATCGTAACCGGTGCACGACGCCGCGCACTCCTGCTTGGCGATGGCTCGTGCCCATGTAGTGGGCCGCGCTTGCCGCGAGCTCTCCCACGGCTTCGGGGCGGACCTTCGATGGACCGCAGCCGAAACGCCCGTCTGAGGGGAGGAGGGCGCGCGGGATGGTGACTTGGTCTGCTGTTGCGGGGGAGCTTGTCATATGTGCAAGCATGGCACCATGGCACATGCGTCGGGTAGCCCACTAGGTTCCACGGCACCCGTGGAGACGGTAGCGAGTAGGATCTCGACCCGGGTTGGGGCTGTAGCCCCCTCAGCTACCCTCGCGGTCGACGCCAAGGCCAAGGAATTACGGGCAGCGGGCGTCGACGTGATCGGTTTCGGAGCTGGTGAGCCCGATTTCCCTACTCCTGGCGCCATCGTGGAAGCTGCCGTCCAGGCATGCCGGGACCCGGCCAATCACAAGTACACCCCGACGGCAGGGCTGCCGGAGCTCCGGAAGGCGATTGCCGAGAAGACGGGGCGGCGTATCGCCATGCCTTTCGAGCCCAGCCAGGTTCTCGTTACGAACGGAGGTAAGCACGCCATCTTCAATGCCTGTGCGACCCTGCTCGACCCAGGTGACGAGGTACTCATCCCTGCTCCGTACTGGACCACCTATCCGGAGGCGGTTCGCCTGGCAGGTGGAGCTCCGGTCGTCGTGGCTACCGACTCGAGCAGCGGCTTCGTGCCATCTGTCGCGGATCTGGAAGCCGTCAGGACGCCCGCCACGAAGCTGGTGATCCTGAACTCTCCCTCGAATCCAACTGGCGCTGTCTACGATCCGGGAGTACTGGGCGAGATAGGGACGTGGGCCCTGTCCCACGGGCTCTGGGTCCTATCTGATGAGATCTACGAGAGCCTCGTATACGGCACCGCCCGCCATGCCTCGGTCCTCGAGCTCGTGCCCGAGCTCGGCGGGCAGTGTGTGATCGTGAATGGTGTAGCGAAGACCTATGCCATGACCGGGTGGCGCGTGGGATGGCTGGTCGGTCCTCCTGACCTCGTCGAGGCAGCCGTCAACTTCCAGTCGCAGGTGACGTCGAATGTGAGCAACGTCGCTCAGCGCGCTGCTCTGGCGGGGATCACCGGCGACCAATCCTGCGTAGAGCAGATGCGCTCCGTCTTCGACCTGCGCCGGCAGGAGATGCTGGAGCACCTGCGAGGGATCCCCGGGGTCTCCTGCGCAGAGCCGGAAGGGGCTTTCTACGCCTTCCCGTCAGTGGAAGGGATCATGGGCACTAACTGGCGCGGCAAGGTGATGGAGACCTCGGCCGGTTTCGCCGATGCCCTGCTAGAGGAGGCCAAGGTGGCCGTGGTGCCAGGCGAGGCCTTCGGAGCGCCAGGCCACGTGCGTCTCTCGTACGCCATGGACGGCGAGGCGATGGCGGAAGGGCTCCGGCGCATAGCGGCGTTCGTGAGCGAGCTGAGCGCGTAAGTGGTGCGCCTCTACCTACCGGCACCACGGAAGCTAGGCTGAGCATCATGAGTCGAGTTCTGGTTACAGAAGAGATCGCGGATCGTGGCCTGGATGCCCTCAGGGAAGCTGGGCACGAGGTCGATGTCCGTCTAGCTATCACGCCTGACGAGCTGGTGGAGGCTATTCGCGGGGCATCCGCCCTGGTGATCCGCTCTGCCACGAAGGTGACCCAAGAAGTGCTGGAGCAGGGATCAGGTGATCTGGTAGTTGTCGGCAGGGCCGGGATCGGGCTGGACAACGTGGACGTGGAGTCTGCGACGCGTCTCGGGGTGATGGTGGTGAATGCTCCGGAGTCGAACATCGTCTCCGCCGCCGAGCACACCATAGCGCTCATCCTCGCTCAAGCGAGGAACATTCCCCAGGCTCACCAGGCCCTGGTAGCCGGTAGGTGGGAACGGTCCAGATGGGAAGGGATCGAGTGCTCGGGTAAGACTCTCGGCATCGTCGGCCTTGGCAGGGTCGGCGCCCTCGTGGCGCAGCGGGCGCATGCCCTCGGAATGCGCTTGGTCGCCTACGATCCCTATATCTCCCCAGAGCGTGCGCAGAGGATGGGCGTAGTGGCCATGACGCTCGAGCAGCTCGTATCTGAATCAGACTTCCTCACCGTCCACCTTCCGAAGACGCCAGAGACGGTTGGCCTGATCGGCAAGGACCTGCTTGCGAGGGCTAAGCCGGGGCTGAGGATCGTGAACGTGGCGCGGGGGGGCGTAGTGGACGAGGAAGCCCTTGCCGAGGGGATACGCTCCGGCCGTCTGGGCGGGGCAGCTCTGGACGTGTTCGCGAAGGAGCCATGCACGGACTCTCCGCTCTTCTCCCTTGACAGCGTGGTAGTCACACCTCACTTGGGGGCAAGCACGGTGGAGGCCCAGGACAGAGCGGGAATCACCATTGCCGAGCAGGTGCTGCTCGCTCTGGCGGGGGAGTTCGTTCCCTACGCGGTGAACGTGGGCGCGGGCGCTGCGACGGAGACAGTCAAGCCGTTCTTGCTGCTGGCCGAGGAGCTGGGGAGATTCCTGGCATGCCTGGAAGATGGGCTTCCGGGGAAGCTGGAGGTCGAGTACCAGGGCGGCCTGGCAGGCGAGGACACGCGGATCCTGACCTTGTCGGTGCTGAAGGGTATATTTGCCGCGGGCACGGAGGAGCCGGTTTCCTACGTGAACGCGCCTCGCCTCGCAGAGGAGCGCGGCCTCGAGGTGCGCGAGTCGATGACCTCTTCCACGAGAGACTACGTGAATCTGGTGACCCTGCGAAGCTCCTCGCATTCTGTAGCTGGCACGCTGTCAGGGCCAGCAGCCAAGCCACGCGTGGTTCTCGTGGACGATCACAGCGTGGAGGTGCCGCCGTCACGACATATGCTCGTAGTGCGAAACGATGACCGTCCTGGGATGATAGGGACGGTGGGAAAGGTACTGGGAGACGCAGGCGTGAGCATCTCGAGCATGGCGGTAGGTCCATCAGCCGAAGGGGAGACGGCTCTGATGGTTCTGTCGACCGACCGGCCCATACCTTTCCACGTTCTGGATGTCTTGCGTGTCGCGGACGGGATCCTGGACGTTCACCAGGTGGAGATACCTTCCGCTCCCACAGCCAGCCGCGGCCTCGCCTGATCCTATCCCGCTCTGGGCCGCTCCTGATCTGGACCGCTCCCGCTCTGGGCCGCTCCTGATCGTTCACGAGAGCCTCCCGAGGCGGAGGGGAGATCCGAAGCGTTGGCACGGGGTCCGGCTCGACACGTTCCTGCCGGGGATGGCGTTCAGTGGGCCAGGCGGGCGAAGCTCACGATCATGAGCAGCATCGCTAGCACCAGATATACGCGTAGCACTCCGAGAACGGTCTTACGCCCTCTGGACATAGGTGGGCGACGGAGCAGGACGTCGCGGGGCGTGAGCCAATCCTTCCTGCTCTCGAGGTCGCCTGGCTCCGCGCGCCAGCGCCCGGCGCGCTTGCGCTGGGAGACGGCTACCACCAGGACCGCCAGGACCACCAGAGCGCCGGTAGCGAGGGTGACCATAGCGATGTCTACGGTCGGGAAGATGGTGCCTACGGTGAGCACGAGCGAGAGAGCGAGCAGTAACCCTACTATCAGGGCCGCCAGCGTATTCAGCCAAGGGGAGTTCACCCAGGGCCCGAGTAGCTCCCTGTCGTTGCAGAGCAGTACCAGGAAGCCGAGGGCGCTCGGTAGCAGTATCCCGGCTAGCACCTGGACTCCCAGGTTCACGATGCCGAGAGGCAGGTTCGGTATCAGGACTATGCCTGCAGCTACAACTGCCATGGCCGCGTAGGAGCCATAGAAGCCCTTCGCGTCACGGATGCGCGCGTTCAGCGTGCTGGTCAGGCCGAAGAGGTCGCCCAGAGCGTAGGAGGTCGACACCGTAACTGTCACTGCCCCGAGGATGGCGGCCTCGAGCAGGATCACAGCGAAGATGGCACCTGCTGCCGGTCCTATGAAGTGCTGGAAGCCGCGCGCGATCGCATATGCGTCAGAGGAGTGACCGGTTAGATGCGTTCCCGCGAAGGCGGATGCCGCTGCTATAACGACTGCACCCCCTGCGAGGTTCGTGAGCACGGAGCCGATGATCGTGTCAGTGCGCTCGTAGTTCGTGAAGCGGGTGCCGATCCGCTTGTCGATGAGGTTGCCCTGCTGGAAGAACAGTTGCCACGGGGCGATGGTGGTACCTACGATCCCGATGATGAAGATCGTGGCGGTAGATGAGAGACCATGCTGCACGGAGGGGACTACCGTGTCGTGCAGTGCAGCTCCCCAGTGGATAGGCGTTAGGAGCATGAGCGGGAACACGAGCAGGCTGATCACGATGAGCCCGTACATGGCAAGCTCCCAGCGGTGGAACTCTCCTGAGGCGACTATCATTATCATGAACACGGCAGCGATCGGTACCGAGATGAACGGGCTGACACCGAAGAAGCGGAACCCGAGGTCGATGCCGATGAACTCGGTCATCAGTGTGAGGAAGTTCAGCAGGAAGAGGTCGAACACGGAGAAAGCGGCCCAGAACTTCCCGAAGCGCTCCCTGATCAGCTTGCCATGTCCTACGCCTGTGACCGCACCGAGGCGCGCCACCATCTCCTGGGCTACGTAGAGAACTACGAGCAGGATGGGGAAGAGCCACAGCAGGCTAACGCCGTAGGCTTGCCCTGCCTGAGCGTAGGTAGTTATCCCCCCAGCGTCGTTGTCTCCCACCATGACGATAAGTCCAGGCCCCATGATCGCGGCGAGAACGAGCAGGCGCCGACCGAATGACGGGCGCGTCGCCAGGGTCCCGGCATGCACGCTACCGAGGGCGCCACGGACGAGCGTCTCCCCGCTATCGGCGCGGATGTCCGATTCGTTGACAGCGCTGCGGCCGCGCATGATGGGTCACCTCCTCTCTGAACCGTGCTGAAGGCTCTCTGAACCGTGCTGAATGATGAAAGGCAATAGATCAGGTGCTCGCGCGACAGTCGAGCCGTGGCCCTGGAACAGTCCAGAGATCAGTGCCTGGGATCAGGAAGAGATCGTCGGGGAAACCGCCGGGGCCGTGAAGCTGCGCGAGCACGCGGGACTTCGCGGTCGTTTTCGCATACCAGGCCTCCTCTCGTCGGTTTCCGGATTACGGGCTTACAGATGGCTAGAGAGAGACGGCGAAGCGTTCGCGGCACTAACTCCCTGGCGGAGGCAGTATAGCACGCGCGAGCTGATCACACTTCTCGCAGCACGTCCATGCGTCGCCGCCATCCAGCGGGGATGAGCCTAGGCAGGACGTCGTCGACGGTGACCGCGCCGAGAACGTGACCTTCTTCGTCGACGACGGCCAGGGCACTCAGGTTGTAATCGGCCATGGTGACTACCACCTCGACCAGGTCGGCATTCGGACCTACGCTCGGTGGGTCGAGCTCTGCGACCTCGCCGAGAGGGCTGGCGTCGGGCTGCGCGGCCAGGCGGGCGAGCGGCACGTAACCGTGTAGAGCCCCACTTCCATCCAGGACGAACACCCCGCTCAGGCTCCCAGGCAGGTCGCGCTCAGCCGCTATGGCCGCACAGGCCTCTCCGGCCGTCTCCGATCCCGGGAAGCACGGCACCTTGGGCGTCATGAGGCCGCCCGCCGTATCAGGGTGGTATCCGAGGAGGCTCTGTATGGTAGCTCTCGCCTGCCCTGGAACGTGCTCCAGCACCTTCTCGCGGCGCTCCTGCTCGAGTGCTCCGAGCAGATCGACTGCGTCGTCCGGGGCCATCTCTGCCAGTAGCTCCGCTATCTCTTCGTCGGAGCGGTCTCGAACCGCCCCCAGGCGATGACTCGTGTCCAGTTCCTCTATGACGTCGGCTTCGAGCGCCGGATCTGCCTCCAGGGCGCCAAGTATCTCCCTCCCCTCCTCGGCAGAGGCAGCCTCCAGCAGGTCGGCTATCTGAGCCGGATGCAGCTTCCTCAGCGCTCGTACCTGTAGCCGCTTTCGGGCTGTGGGCACATGGGCTACGAATGGCTCGAGGCTGTGCCATGGGACGAAGTCGGCTGACGTGTCGTCGGCAGCATCGGCGCCCGCCAGGTGCAGCTTCTGGCGCAGGCG
>DAHXND010000129.1 GCA_027366675.1 Acidimicrobiales bacterium | reverse complement strand
GATTCCTCTGCTGATCGTGAGACTGAGAGTCGCTGGACCTGGGGTTGACGTGTAATCCAAGCTGGCAATTCCGCAAACTTGCCCACTATAGGTAGTGTTGCAGCGGCGTATGCGGTGCCGCCACCAGCCAGCGTAGAAAGTCCGGCGAGACTGCTAGCCAGGACGATGACGAGACGGAGCTTCCACTTAGTTGGTATTTCTATCCTCCAGCATGAATCTCTTGATAAGAGGGTTAACTTCCTCTACTTGGATAGCGGTACTTAGAACTCACGGACTGTCTGATCCGTACCGCGAGGCATCTGCTCGGCTGCCTCTCAGCCCCACGGCCACCACCACACGGTGACCACCCCCTTTCTCTAGCGTGCTTACGCCACTTCGCCGTACCTGCTATCTAGGCAAATGGGGCTTCGTCACGGGATGGCCCGGAAGGTCCCGCCAGGAATCGCACCGCGTTCGAACCGGCCCAGCCCGTCGAGCCGAGCAGCCCATGCTTCGCGTCGATCTCGGCGCTGGACGTGTTGGCCGAAGAGGTACGTACCGACGAGGGAGGTGCTCTCCGCACGCAACGCGTCGATCGCCGCCTCGATGCGCTCTCGGGTCGGATTCGACATGCCTGCCGGTGAGGCAACTCTAGAGCAACTTCGCGAATCCCCTGGTTGGAGGCATGGTCAGGCGAAGACGCCCTGCTCGGATGGGGGTCTGAAGGTCTACCTGCTCTCTGCGTTCGTGGCGCACGCGGAGGTCGGTGCCCTGGCGCCGACCTTGACAGCCATCGTTGCCGAGTGTACTTTGATTGCGCTATCAAACATACGATGGTTGAGCACTTAGTAATCTGAGCGTTGATAGGAATACTGCCCAAGACGATATTCGCCTTGGAACGTTGGGCTCGATGCAATGCCAGTCAGCCAATCCACGCTCGGATTAGTGTCGGTGGTACGTTCGCACGCGCCCGAAAGGGATGTTGGCGTCTGTGCCTGGTAGCGAGGGGGGAGGGGTCCGAATGTACGGAGCTAGGTCGCGGCCGGAGTGCTTCGGTGCACACGGTTGTTCGAGCAGCCGCTCATCGGACCCAGGGTATGCAAGCCAGCCCCTGGTATGACAGGTAGGTCAACACTGCGACTAGCTCAACACTGGGACTAGCTCAACACCGTGACGAGCACATACGTAATGGGCTACGAAGGGAGCGATCCATGGGGGAAGTGCGATCTGCAGCACCGATTGGCCGGGATGGCCTGGGTGCGCGAAGGCATCGCAGGCGGTACCTAGGAAGTGGGGCCTTGGCATTGGCCGCAGGCGCGATGCTGATGACTGTAACTGGTCTGTCGAGCGCCGCTGTCGCCAGCTCTACCAGAAAAGCCAGCGTGACGAATGTCGTCTGGTGGAACATGTGGTCGGGGGCGACGGTACCGATCACGGACAAGATGGTCGCTGCGTTCAACGCGACCCATCCGACCATCCACGTGACCCAGCTCAACGTCCCGGTCGCAGACGGGGATGCGAAGTTTCTGAGCTCCGTCGCCGCGGGTGACCCGCCGGACGTCTTCACGGACTGGAATCCGGTATTGGGCGGTTACGCACAAGATGGCGCCATCCAGTCGATGAACAAGTTCCTGACGGGCAAGTACGCGGGTCTCAAGAAGTGGTTGTACCCGGCCGCGCTCGAGGGAGGGGTCTACAAGAGCGAGCTGATGGCTCTCCCCATGTCGATGAACTCGCTGGCTCTCTACTACAACAAGAACATCCTGAAGGCAGCCGGCATCTCCAGCCCTCCGAAGACCCTGGCGCAGCTCACTGCAGACTCCGCCAAGACCTGGAAGTTCTCGGGCGGGCGCTTGGACCAGATCGGGTTCTACCCGCTCACGTCGGCTGTTGATGCGCCGTTCCAGCAGTGGACATCGGTCTTCGGTGCGGGGACTGGCTTCGTCAACGGGAAGTACAACCTGGCGGGCGATCCACGTGACGTGGCGATGGTGAAGTGGCTGGCGACCTACGACAAGTACCCCTACAGCGACGTAGAGGGCTTGAATGCGGCCTTCGGCACGGTAAATGGCGGGAGTACGGACGCCTTTAGCATGGGCAAGCAGGCGTTCTACGGCTCCTCGCTAGATCGTGTGGATTTCAGGTAGCGGGAGCTTGCCGGCGATGAGGTAGATGATGGTGATCATCTTCTGCTTGTTGCGGTAGCCCCGGGCGCGGCGCTTGGCCGCCTGGACGAGGGAGTTGGTGCCCTCGAGCAGCCCGTTGCTCAGCCGGTTCTGCTGCCAG
>DAHXND010000147.1 GCA_027366675.1 Acidimicrobiales bacterium | reverse complement strand
GGGATCAGCCGCACCGTGGGCGGGGACGGTGGCGAGGAGCCAGAGAGCGGCTCCAGCCATGGCGTGGTGTCGACCCATCATGGCCGGCACTCTAGGGCGGGGGTGGGACATCGCCGTGCCCCGAGGATCATCTCCGTGCCCCGAGGATCATCTCAGGGTCCCGAGGATCGAGGCAGGGGATGTGTCCCGAGGATCCAGGTAGGGCACGGCGGCCATTCACGATCCGGCTTTTCGCAGCCTGCATTTGGGCGGGAGCGCCGTAGAACCGTAGACTCTGCGGAATGGCTCGAGACCTGCGCATAGCTGACCTCAGGGATCATGCGGGGGAGCAGGTGACGCTCTCGGGCTGGGTGGATGTTCTCCGGGACCAGAAGCAGGTCCAGTTCCTGGTGGTGAGGGACGAGACGGGCAGGGTGCAGGTGGTGAACGAGCGAGCGGAAAGGCCCGATATAGCGGAGATCCTGAGCGGGCTATCCGTGGACTCCGTGGTGAAGGTGACAGGGCTGGTCGTGATCGAGCCACGCGTGAAGCTTGGTGGCCTCGAGGTGCGTTGCGAACGGGTGGAGGTGCTTTCGCTGGCAGAGGAGGCTCCCATAAATGCTGCGAGCAGCCTGGAGAAGCGAATGGATTGGCGCTTTATCGATCTGCGTTCCGCGCGCAACCAGCTTACGTTCCGGGTAGAGGCTGAGATCTCTGATGCATTCCGGCAGTTCTGCCGCTCGAAGGACTTCGTGGAGATCAACTCACCGAAACTCATGGCATCGGCGAGCGAGTCGACTGCGGAGCTGTTCGAAGTCCGGTACTTCGACCGGAAGGCTTACCTGGCTCAGTCCCCGCAGTTCTACAAGCAGATGGGGATCGCATCTGGCTTCCCGGGGGTGTTCGAGACAGGTCCGGTGTTCCGGGCCAATCCTTCCTTTACATCTCGACATGATACGGAGTTCACCAGCCTGGACGTCGAGATGGGATTCGTGGACTCGCACGAGGATGTGATGTCATTCGAGGAGCGCCTGCTGGCCTACGCCCTGGAGAGAGTGGCAGACCGTTACGGCGCCGAGATCGAAGCGGAGCTCGGGGGCGCGGTGGTGCCACCGCGCTTACCATTTCCCCGCATACCTCACCATGAGGCGCTGCGAATCGTCGAAGCGTCGGGATATCACATACCACGATCAGATGGGGATCTGGACCCCGAGGCGGAGCGCCGCCTGGCTGCTCATGTCGCAGAGCACCTGGATCACGAGTTCGTCTTCGTGACTGACTACCCGGCGTCACTCAGGCCCTTCTATCACATGCGACACAGCTCGGACCCGGGCCTTACCAAGAGCTTCGATCTCATCTGGAAGGGTCTCGAGATAACGACCGGTGCCCAGCGAGAACACCGGCCCGACGAGCTCGTGGCGCAGATCAGGGAGAAGGGCTTCGATCCATCCGCCATACAGTTCTATGTGAACTTCTTCCGCTTCGGCTGCCCTCCACACGGCGGGTTCGGCCTCGGGTTGACGCGCCTGGTCATGGTCCTGCTCGGAGCCCCGAGCGTGCGGGAAGTCACGTATCTCTATCGCGGCCCGAATCGGCTTACTCCCTGACGGCCCAGGCGCGTCCGGCTCCAGGCAAGCGCGCACAGCCCAGCCAGGAGCAGGAGACCTACGGCGCCCAGCGCAGTCGCGAGCTGCTGCCCGGGCGCTTCGTAGCTCCACCGCACGATCCCCCGTCCTGGCGGGACGTAGACCTCCTGGACGAGCCCGAAGCGGTGTATTGCGATAGGGTGGGGCTGAGCGTGGTGGCCGAGTGGCTGGTAGGTGGCATGCCAACCTGGGATGTCGGACACGGATCGGATCACCGCTGCCGGGGTACGGGTGCTCACCTCCGCCGCCAGAGGGGCGAGGCTCGGCCCGCTGACGGCTCGGATGGAACCTTCGCCTGCATGGTCAGATGCGCGGGCCTCCACCGAGGTCGTGGCCAGCGTCGTGGAGCTCACCGTGCGAGGCCGTGGCGTGCTGGAGCCGGCAGGGCGTTGGTGGTCCTCCAGACGCTGCGACACTGCGCCCGACACGACGAGACGGAGCGGGGGGTCCGGATGCGATGCGCGCCAGACGCCGAAGTCGCCATCCTCTCCCACGTAGCGCCATTGCGAAGGTAGCAGGCCGCTCTGCAGGGGCCCGTCGCAGCGGAGTGTCTGCCCCGAGCGCGTGTACACGACAGGAGCCTGCGTGCCGAGGGGTGTTGGCCCCCCGGCGACAACTGGCCCGCTCCCGCCGAGACCGGGAGCCCCGGAGCTGGCTACTGGGGCGCGCGAGCTGAGCCGGGAAGGCCTCGAGCTGGCTACTGGGGCAGCCCTCCTGCTGGTCATCCGGACGAGGAGGGCTGTTGCCTCCGGGGAGCGGGCCCACGAGAAGCGCAGGACGACCTCCCTGCCCGGGGCGGCAGTGACCGGCTGGAGCCAGTCGGTGCGTCCACGGGGCAGCAGAAGGCCTGCCTGGATCCGGCCAGGTCGGTCAGGAACGGACACCCGCACGGATGCTGATCTCACGGGCAGCTCTTCCCCGAAGAACCAGGTCGTAGTGGATCCTGGATTCACGGAGCGGTCACCCGGGCCAGCCGCTCGGTCACCCACGCCTGCTGCTCCGTCACCCGGGCCAGCCGCTTGCTCACCCAGGCCTGCTGCTACGTCGCTACTGCCGTGGGCAGAGCCTCGAGCAGGAGGTTCCGCTATGGGGGTTACGAGCTCCTGCGGTGGAGCGAGGAACGCTCCGGGGTCGAGCTGGTCGAGCACCCCGTGCCGGAGCGCCACCACGGAGAGGGTGTTCTGCCCTACTCCCGTCGCGACATGGACTCCTGTGGCGGAAGCGTAGCGCCCGTTGACGATGGACCCGTATCCCTGGATCGATGCTGCGCCGCCTGTGACGTTCAGATCCGGGGCACCCAGGGTGTTCAGCTCCCCGGCGTCGTAGAGCTGAGGATCATATATGATGAATCGACCCGGGATATGGAGTCGGTAGATGGGAACTACGGTGGTAGCTCCAGCCGTAGCGGGAGCCGGATCGGATATGGCGGCTATTGGCGCGCCCGCACTGGCGCCAGGCGGCGCACCGACAGCGAAGAACCCGAGAAGCAGGAAGGCGATAGCGTCAGTCAAGGCGAATGCAGCTATGACGCGGTGGCGCGTAGTTGGGGCGAGCCGGGGGGTGACGACAGCGATGGTCACTGCTCCGAGGCCCAGTGCAAGGAAAGGCACTATGCCCGGCCACTCCCGAAGACCCGTGCCAACTCCGGAGGCCGCCACACCGAGCCACAGGAGAAAGGGCCTGCCGTCGACGAGGAAGCAGAGAGCGGCACCGGCGCACGAGAGCCCCGGGATGGCACCCAGAAGCCTCTCTGTGTTGCCATGCCGGTCGGAGTGCGATGTGACAGGAGATCGCTCATCCCACCAGTAAGCGACAAGAACGGCGAGTGCGTAGTCCACGACCGCCATGTTCCGGCTCTGCAACCTCTGTGCGCCGAAGAGCGGGAGGTGATATAGCAGGTGCCCGGTTGGCAGGTTCCCGCCGATCGCGAGGATGAGACCCACCAGCACCACGACCTCCCAGACGACCCACTCGGGGATACCCCGTCCTCGTCGGAGGCGTGCCAGTAGCGCCAGGGCTGCGACCCACGGTAGGAGGCCAACGTACGCTGTAACCTCGGTCAGGTTGTAAGAGGCGAAGAATCCCGGCAGGCCGAAGGATCCTGGGCCTCCGAGGAGGTTCGGCGTGACAAGCAGGAGCAACCACCGCACCGGGTACGACCCACTGCTGTAAAGGGAGAAGGAGGGCTTGCCGCGCTGAGAGACGCTGATGGCGTGCAGGCCGGGAACGAGCTGCACCGCTCCGATGGCCACGGCGATCAAACCTGATAACACCAGCCACGCCACGAGGCGACCAGCAGAGCTTCCCGAACGGGCACACAGCCAGAGTGCATAGGCACCGGTCACCACCACTGCCACATCGACCGCCCTGGGATCTCCGGCCAGCAGCACCATCGCGGCGGAGACGCACAGCAGCGCGCTCCAGCCGGTGATGCGCCTGTCGAGGAGGCTGCCCTCGCGGACTATCTCGCTCATGCGAAGCATCGCCAGGCATATGAGCGGGATCCAGCTTGCACCGGCCACTACACCGAAGTGCACGATCTGCGCTAGCATCGTGCCGAGATAGGCAAAGGTGAGCGCACCGAAGGCTGCAGCGGCCGAGCT
>DAHXND010000143.1 GCA_027366675.1 Acidimicrobiales bacterium | reverse complement strand
ACTTCGTTCCCGCCGGTGCCCATGCTGCTAGGCATGCTCTTCTTCCTTCGCCTTGTCCTGTCCGCCAGGATGGCCAATTCCTCGGCCCGAACCCCTACTGTCCGAACCCTATCGGTTTAGCTTCTGAATATGTAGTATATCACATCAAGCGTCGATAGCATAGTGCCGAGGCCGATCTCCCTGCCGATCCCCTTGCTGAGTGCCTCGATCCAGACGGGCCGTCGGCGCGGCCTCGAGCAGCACTTCCGACAGGATCGCGGCTTGCGGGTGATTCCCGCAGGTAACCTGTGGCAGTGGCAACGGGTGATGCCAGGGCGTTGGAGCCGCGTCCAGCGGCTACCCTGATCGTCGTTCGCCAGATCGTGGGTAACCGCGATGACGAAGGTGGGGGGCGGGCCGCGGAGGTCGGCTCGCTCGAGGTCCTCCTTCTGCGTCGTAGCGCGAGCGCTGCTTTTGCCAGCGATGCCTACGTCTTCCCGGGTGGGGCGCGTGACGAGGAAGACCAGGCACCTGAGCTGGTGGGCAGGTGCGCAGGGCTCACCGATGCACAGGCAAGCGCTCGACTGGGCATGAACGAGGGAGGGCTGGGCTATTTCATCGCAGCTATACGCGAGTCCTTCGAGGAAGCCGGGGTGCTATTCGCCAGGCGGGCTGGTTCTGCTCACGATGTCGCGGAGAGCCCGTCCCTGATATCGTTCGAGGATGAGGCGGTCGGGCACCGTTTCTCCGCTCTGCGCCAAAGGCTGCGGTCCGGAGCGATCGATTTCGCTGGTCTCTGTGCCGAGGAGGACCTGGAGCTCGCCGTGGAATGCCTCTATCCTTTCAGCCACTGGATAACGCCGGTCGGTCCTCCCCGCCGCTACGATACGCGCTTTTTCCTGGCTGAGGCTCCGGCGGGCCAGGTGGTTGAGCACGACTCTTCCGAGACCGTGGCGCACTGCTGGATTACGCCATCCGAGGCGATGGCCCGAGCAGAATCGGGTTCCATGCTCCTGATGTTCCCGACATTGCGGAACTTGGAGGCAGTGGGCCGCTTTGGAGAGGTGGCTGATCTCATTAGCTCTCTAGAGGATACAGTGGTTTTACCGACGCAGGTTCCGGTGATAGTGGCAGAAGGCCGCGGATGGCGTGTGAGGCTGCCAGGAGATGTGTCTGGAGGAAGCTACGTGGACCACGCAGAAGGAGCTCGGATGCTTGGTATCTCGAAGTGGTGAGCTGGGCGGCGGCCTGCCGAGGGTTCATGCCCTTCTGCGACGCCCTGGGGTGGTGCCAGTGACTGGCTTCGATGCAGGTGCAGAGCCCGTCCCTGGCGTCCCTTTCTCGCTGGCTCCCGGCGTCGTGCGTGTCACCGCTCCGAACCCGAGCCTCATGACCGGTGCAGGAACGAACACTTACCTGATCGGCGTGCTCCCCGGCGCTGGCACTGAGAGTGCCCCACCCTGCCCCGGGGGGGTCGTGATAGATCCAGGACCTGCAGACCCCGCGCATCTGGATGCTCTCATGGCTGTGCTCGCTTCGCCGGGAGCAGCCCCGGTGGCGTCCGTTATCGTCACGCATACGCATCCCGACCATGCACCCCTGGCTCGCGAGCTGGCGCGGCGCACAGGGGCGCGTCTCATGGGATTCGAGCCGGGTCCGGAGTTCGAGCCGGATCTTCGCGTCGTGGACGGTGATGTGATCGGGGCTGGCCAGTGGCGCCTAAGGGCGATACATACGCCGGGACACGCTTCGGATCACCTCTGCTATCTGATGGAGGAGACTGGATGGCTGTTCGCAGGTGACCAGCTCATGGAGGGCTCGACCGTGGTGATAGCACCGCCCGACGGCGACATGGCAGCCTATCTCGCGAGCCTGGAGCGTCTCGCGAGCCTCGAGCCGCCCATAGCAGCCGTAGCGCCGGCTCACGGACGGGTTATGTCCGAACCGGGGCAGGTCATACAGGGGTACCTGGCCCATCGCCGGATGCGCGAGGCGGCTATCTTGGACGCTCTCGGAAAACGCGAGGCGGCCACGATCGAGGAGCTGGTGGAATCCATCTATATCGATATCGATCCCGCTCTGCACCCCATTGCCCGCTACTCGGTCTGGGCGCACCTGCGGAAGCTGGCCGCCGATGGCCTCGTGAGGCGCGACCCCGGCGAAGAGCTCTCGTCGCTCTGGCGAACGAGCTGATAGTCGATCCAGCTACGCTCCAGTGGGCCATCGGGGGTGAAGGCCGCTGCGAAGCCATGCAGATGCTGCCACGGCAGCGAAGACGGTATCACTCACGGCGATCGGTGGCCCCTCCCTGGACCGGATCGCTACGCGCACCGGGGGCATGCTCCGCGCTGGCAGTACGCCGAGCGAGCGCAGGGTGAGATCTGTCGGCGCCCCGGTGGCGTTGACCGCGATGTGTTCGCTCGTGACCATTCCGAGGGCCATATGTGCTGCACCGATACAGTAAGATCGGAGAGTGACTAGGTCCAGGGGATCGCCTGCATGAACAGTTAGGGAGATCGCCCCGTCTGGAGCGAAGCTCGACTCGGCCACGGACCCGTTCGGCCCCTCGATGACGACAGAGCACGAGCTGTCGTGCTCCCAGGCAGCGAGACTGCGCGCGCATGCCGCCAGGACAGCTGCTTCCGCCCACCCGGCTGCTCGGGCGCTCGCTCCTGTTGGAAGGCCTGTGATTGGCACCTCCTCGACCTCCAGGTGGGGAGCGATCGATAGTATGCGCTCGGCTATGCCTTCTGCCGCAGCGATGCGGATCTGACCCGACCCATCCCTTCGCAGTCCTGCTCCGAGCGGCGGGCGCTTTCTCGCCATGCTTATGATCTGGGGTCGGTCGAGCAGGGCGCGTACAGGAGCACCCTGTGTACGTGAGAGAGACCGTGCTATCTCTGCCACCGGGGTGCCGCTTTTCCCCCCGAACGCCCCTCCGTTGCCAGCCGGGGACGCCGGCTCTTCTCCCGGCAGGCACCATGATGCATCTGGCTCCAGGTAGGCGGGATCTACCCAGGTCGTCTGCAGAGTCAAGTCCCAGGTTCCTTCAGGCACCTCCACCGGATAGGCGGGCGGCTCCGTGCCTCGCCTGGCTACGCGGGCACCAGCCAGCTCACGCGCCTCAGCGAGGGATGCGCCGAGATGCCACGTGCCCTGCATGTCTGCCATCGCGACAAGGCAGCCAGCTGGTCGCGAGTCGTCTGCGAAGCGGCCCTCTCCGGCCACCACTGATATGCCAACCTGCTGGGCTGCGGCGCCCTCGAGCGCGGCCCGCCTGCTTGCAGCTTCGAGATCTCGGGTCTGCCAGCCGCCGAGGTCTGCCAGGAAGATGCCGAGTGGGGTGTCGCCGGACGGAGCCCCGCCCAACGGAGCCCCGGCCAACGGAGCCCCGGCCAACGGAGCCCCACCGGAAGGGTGCGCCCTCCTCTGGTCGGTCGGGATCTCAGTGATCCCGGTGAAGCCGGTCTGGCCCGATTCCCCCCACCTTCCCGCTAGCTCTGCTGCCTCCAAGATCGTGCGCCATCCAGTGCACCTGCACACGTGGCCCACGAGAGCCCGGCTCACCTGGGCTTCCGTGGGAGGCTTGCCTGCCAGCTCGAGCGCAGCGAGCCGCATGATGATGCCAGGGGTGCAGAAGCCGCACTGGCTGGCTCCGCAAGCGAGGAAGGCGTTCGTCCATCGACTGCGGACCCGCTCCTCGAGCCCGGCGATGGTGGTGACAGCGCGCCCGGCTATCCGCCGAGCTGGTGTGACGCACGCGGCACGTGGCTGGCCGTCGATCCATACCGTGCAGCATCCGCACTGGCCCTGTGGGCTGCATCCGTCCTTCACTCCTGTCAGCTGGAGCTCCTCTCGGAGCACAGTGAGAAGCGAAGCATTTACATCCCGGACAGATACTTCTTTACCGTCTACCGAGAACCTGATCACTCAGCCCCGTCTCCGGGAGGGATCTGGATCGACACGGTCCTGGCGGCTGGGTTCAGGTCCAGCCGATTCTCTCAGCTGAATGAAGAGCCGCAGCCGCAGGTACGGGTGGCGTTCGGGTTCGACAGATGGAACCCGGCCTCCTTCAGCCCGTCCTGGTAGTCGAGCGTGGATCCCTTCAGCAGATCAGCGCTGGCGGGATCGACGGCTACGCGCACTGTGCCGAAGCTGCGCACCACGTCATCGTCTGATAGCTCTGTGTCGAAGAACATCTCGTAGGTGTAGCCTGAGCAGCCTCCCGGCTGGACCGCCACACGCAAGAACAGCTCTCCCCCGTTCGCCTCCGACTCCTGCTCGAGTAGCTCTGCTACCTTCGCGCTGGCTTTCTCGGTGAGACTAACTGGCGCAGCAGGCTTGCCTATCCTCACCCCGGTCATGGTTGCCAATCCGACCACCTCGCTTCAGTGTCTCGCGTGAACCTTCAGTGCGTCCCCGCCTTCGGGGACGCTGTCTAGTATATGAGGCCCCGGTGGAGAACCTGCAGTCCGGCTCGCGGGCCGGTGGGGGTCATACACTGGACTGGTGAATGCAGGACACGTTGGCGAGGTGCGGGTCTCCACTATCTGGGACGTGCTTCGTCAGGTAAGGGACCCGGAGCTCGGAGACGATCTGGTCTCGCTCGGGATGGTCCGATCGGTCGGTGTCGAGAGGGCAGGGCGGTCGGCCGAGCCCGAGGGGGATGCTGGATCCGGGCCTCCGGCCTGGCAGGTCACGGTGCATCTGGCGCTCACAGTAGCGAGCTGCCCGCTGCGCTCGGAGATACAGGGCGAGGTCGAGCGCCGTCTGGGGTCGGTGCCAGGCGTGAGCCATGTGCTCATAGAGGTCGTTCCCATGACTGGCGAGGAGCGCTCTGCCGTGATGTCAAGGGCGCGTTGGAAGGCGCGCGAGCGACCTAACAGGGTGACCGTTCCCGCGCGCACCAGAGTACTGGCGGTTGCCTCTGGCAAAGGGGGGGTTGGAAAGTCCTCGATCTCGGTGAACCTGGCAGTAGCGCTCGCGGGCCTTGGCCACAGGGTCGGCCTGCTCGACGCGGACATCTGGGGATTCTCGGTGCCACGCATGCTGGGAGTGGGCGGCGAGCTGCAGGTGCGCGACTCGTTGATAGTTCCTCTTGTAGCTGATGTGCCCCGGGGAGAGCTGCACGTCGTCTCCATGGGGTTCCTCGCAGGGGAGGAGCAGGCGGTGATGTGGCGTGGATTGCTCCTGAGTCGCGCAGTCCAGCAGTTCTTGGAAGATGTGGCGTGGCCAGACATCGACTACCTGGTGGTGGACATGCCACCCGGCACGGGTGACGTTCAGATGGGACTTGCTCGCCTACTGCCACAGGCGATGGTTCTGCTGGTTACCACGCCATCTCTGGCGGCACAGAAGGTCGCAGCACGCGTCGCGGACATGGCGACGAAGGGTTACCTGGGCATCCTCGGGGTGGTCGAGTCGATGAGCACATTCGCTTGTGCCCACGGAGAGTCCTACGCTCTGTTCGGCTCGGGAGGCGGCCAGAGGCTTGCCGATGATCTGGGGGTGCCGTTGCTCGCGAGCGTACCCATTGATCCGGAGCTTTCATCGGGCAATGACTCAGGCCAGCCCGCTGTATTAGCCGGGACCGGAGCTGGCGCGTCAGCTCTGATGGAGCTGGCCGAGCATATCGCGACGCGCATCGTGCCACCGGTGTCGATCGCTGGCTGCACGGCCCGGCTGGCGGCCGCGCTGGAGGCGGCAGCTCCCTAAGGCTACTGATGAGGCCACCGGCTCTCTCCGAAGCGGTAGCCGACCGATCGGACAGTTTGAATGAGATTCGCGTGGGCATCACCGAGCTTCGCCCTGAGCCTTCGGACATGCACATCGACCGTTCTCGCCCCGCCATAGTATTCGTAGCCCCACACCTGGTTCAGCAGGACCTCGCGGGTGAACACCTTGCCTGGCCTCGTGACGAAGAATCGTAGGAGCTCGTACTCCATGTAGGTGAGGTCGAGCGATCGGTTGGCGACGCGCGCCTGGTATCTATCCGGGTCTATGACGAGTTGGCCGTATCTCAGGAGCTGATCGTCGAATTCTGTACAGACGTCGAGGCTTGCGATCCGCAGGGCAAGCTCGTCGATGCTTGCCCCTGCCAGGCAGAACGTGTCGTAGGGGCGCTTTTCCTTGCGCAGGGCCGGCAACTGCTCCGGATCCACCACGAGGAGGACCTTCACCGGCCGTCCCGCGTCGGGTTCAAGGTCCTCGCAGGGGTGGCGCGGCCCCTGACCTGCCTGGCTTTCCCCTCTGGACAGCGAGGCCGATCCTGATCCGGAGGCCGATCCTGACCCGGAGGCCGATCCTGATCCCGAGCTCGATCCGGCAGGAACCTCACCGGTTCCATCCTGCCCCGCAAGCGCTGATGCCAGCGCCAAGGCCGCCTCTAGTGATTCGGTCCCCCCGGAGCCTGCGTGGATGATCCAAGTCTGCGCGGCGCCATCCTCGGTCGCCGGTAACTCCCCCGGGCTTGGAGGCCCGTCAACGGCTGTCCAGGGTCGCCCGAGCTGCTCCAGTATCGTACTCAGGTGAACTGGCAGGGGTGCAGGGTAGCAACGGAGGATATTTGTCATGCTCGTGGCCTGCGCCCCAGAGCCCCCATCACGCGCAGCCCCATCGCGCACCTCTTATCACGCGCAGCACCATCGCGGGCCTCTCCAGCCTGAGCCCCAGGGTGCGTGGTGAAAGCCGGTCACCTGAGCAGGCTCAGAGCTGCGGCAGGTAGCGATCCAGCTCGAACTGGCTGACCTGAGCCGCATAGGATTCCCATTCTGCCTGCTTGTTCCGGATGAACCATTCGAAGACGTGCCGACCCAGAGTGTCTTCCAGGAGGCTCGATTCCCGCATGGCCGACACCGCCTCGTTCAGGCTACCCGGCAGCGGGCGGATGCCTGCTTGAGACAGCGTGGCCGGGTTTACCTGATAGAGGTTGGCTGAGGCCTCGGCCGGGATCTCGTCGTTGGCCTCTATCCCGGCAAGCCCAGCCGCCAGGACGGCCGCGAAGGTCAGGTACGGGTTGCACGCAGAGTCGGGTGCGCGGTACTCGAGGCGGGTCGAGTCGGCCTTCCCCTGCTTGACTACGGGAACGCGTATCAATGCAGAGCGGTTGTTCCTGGCCCAGGACACGTTCACAGGAGCTTCGTAACCGGGGACAAGACGCTTGTAGGAGTTCACCCACTGGTTCGTGACGGCGGTTATCTGGGGTGCGTGTGCCAGGAGCCCGGCTATGAAAGCTTTCCCGATCTTGGAAAGCCCGTACTCATCCTCTGGATCTGCGAAGGCGTTGACCTCTCCAGTGAACAGGGAGAAGTGCGTGTGCATGCCTGATCCCTGGACACCCGCGAGGGGCTTTGGCATGAAGCTCGCCATGATTCCGTGTTCGCTTGCTATCTCCTTTATGACGAGCCTGGTGGTCATGACCGCGTCTGCCATGGTCAGCGCATCCGTGTAGCGCAGGTCTATCTCGTGCTGGCTCGGGGCATCCTCGTGCTGGGCATACTCGACCGGGATGCCCATCTCCTCGAGGACGAGGACGCTGCGTTCACGAAGCGTGCTCCCGAGGTCAGCCACGGTGAGCTGGAAATAGGATCCCTGATCCAGGCCGGTCGGCGGTCCGGTGCGGTTAGACATGTCGAAGTAGAAGTACTCGATCTCGGGTGCTGCGAAGAAGGTGAAACCGAGCTCGCGAGCCCGTGCCAATGCCCGCCGTAGGACGTTGCGAGGGCAGCCATCGAACGGGGTCCCGTCGGGATAGCAGATATCGCAGACCATGCGAGCCACGGTGGCGCCCTCCTCGCGCCATGGCAGGATCTGGAATGTGCGAGGATCTGGGCGCGCGAGCATGTCACTCTCCTGCACTCGACTGAAGCCATCCACTGCCGAGCCGTCGAAGATCATCCCCTCCTCCAGTGCGTTGTCCAGCTCGGCGGGGGTGATGGTGAATGCCTTCGGCGTGCCCAGCACGTCGGTGAACCAGAGTTGCACGAAGCGCACCTTGCGCTCCTCCACGCTGTGTAGCACGTACTCGTCCTGGTGCGGCATCTCGGCCATCGACCCCATCGCGCCACATCCCCCGGGTCCGAGTCAAGCTGAACGGCCCGGTTTCACGCGCCGTTAACAAAGGGGCAACACGGCCGACATCTGAACCAGGCATGCTGACGCAGGTAGAACCAGGCATGTTGAGGCAGCTAAAACCAGGCACCAGTACCCAGGCAGGTAGTACCCAGGCAGGCAGCACCCAGGCAGGCAGCACCCAGGCAGGTATGCAGACCATGATCGGCTTCCGGTTCCTGCTGCCTCACCCTGAGCGAGGCTGGCACCCTGACCGAGGTCGGCACCCCGCCGAGGCCCCCACCCTGGTCGGGAGCCCGGGAGAGTCTCTCCCGGGTCCGGCGAGGCCAGGAAGTGGCGGTGCCGGGAAGTGGTGAGGCCGGGAAGTGGCGAGGCCAGAAGGAGCCGCGTCTGGAGTGGCAGGCAGGCACCATGCCAGTTGGCCGGTGTAGTGTACGGCGGTTCCCGATGGCACGCCGGGCCGGGCGCTCTGCGCACGCCCGGTAGACGGACAAGAGTATCGTGTTGTACTGTGAAAGTGGAGACAAGGGCAGATAGGGAGGTATGAGAGGTGAAGAAACGTACGCCGGACGAGGTACTGGGTCTCGCCAAGGAGGAGAAGGTCGAGGTCGTTGACCTTCGTTTCTGTGACCTACCCGGAGTCATGCAGCATTTTTCCGTGCCGCTGCACGAGCTGGGTATTGACTCCTTCTCGGAGGGCTTCGGCTTCGACGGATCGTCCATCCGCGGGTTCCAGGAGATCCATGAGTCCGACATGCTTTTGATCCCTGATCCGGGTACAGCGGTCCTAGACCCGTTTCGCCAGCACAAGACGCTGAACCTGAACTGCTTCGTGCGCGATCCCGTGACGGGCGAGAGCTACTCTCGCGACCCTCGCCATGTTGCACGCAAGGCCGAGGAGTACCTGGTCTCCACTGGCATCGCCGATACTGTCTACGTGGGCCCGGAAGCGGAGTTCTTCATCTTCGACGATGTCCGTTTTGGCCAGGATCAGCGCTCGGCTTCCTACTCGGTCGATTCCGTGGAGGGTATCTGGAACTCTGACCGTGACGAGTCCCCGAATCTCGGCTTCAAGCCTCGCTACAAGGAAGGGTACTTTCCCGTCCCGCCCACGGATCATTTCCAGGATCTGCGCTCTGAGATGATCCTCACGATGGAGAGCCTCGGGATCAACATAGAGGTTCAGCACCACGAGGTCGCTACCGCGGGCCAGGCGGAGATCGACATGCGCTTCGGTACCCTTCTCGAGATGGCGGATCAGCTCATGCTGTACAAGTATGTGGTCAAGTCCGTGGCGAGAGCTGCCGGCAGGACTGCCACCTTCATGCCGAAGCCGCTCTTCCAGGACAACGGCTCCGGCATGCACACCCATCAGTCCCTGTGGAAGGCAGGTCAGCCCCTTTTCTACGACGAGGCTGGTTATGCAGGCCTTTCCGAGATGGCTCGCCACTACATAGGGGGACTACTGTCCCACGCTCAGGCGATACTCGCCTTTGCCGCGCCTACGACGAACTCCTACAAGCGGCTGGTCCCAGGCTACGAGGCACCGGTGAACCTGGTCTATTCGCAGCGCAATCGCTCAGCGGCCTGCCGTATCCCGTTGTACTCGAAGAGCCCTAAGGCGAAGCGCGTAGAGTTCCGCTGCCCGGACGCCTCGTGCAATCCCTACCTCGCGTTCGCCGCGATGCTGATGGCGGGTCTCGACGGAGTCCAGAATCGCATCGAGCCTCCACCGCCGGTAGACATGGATCTCTACGAGCTGCCACCGGAGGAGCTTGCGAAGATAGCTCAGGTTCCATCTTCACTGGAGGAGGCATTGGACGCCCTTCAGAAGGATCAGGCTTTCCTGAAAGCGGGAGGCGTGTTCACCGACGATCTGATCGATACCTGGATCACCTATAAGCGGACGAACGAGATAGACCCTGTCCGTCTTCGTCCTCATCCCTGGGAGTTCATGCTCTATTACGATATTTAGAGCCCCAGGGACATCCAAAGCCCCAGGGACATCCAGGGTCGCAGGAACATCCAGGGGCTCGTTAGGCTTGGCGCGTGGGCTCATGTGCCGAGAAGCTGAGCGTAGCGACATGCCAGGTGAACGTCGTGGTCGGCGACATAGCAGGTAACGTCGGACGAGTCGTCACCTCGCTACAGCAGGCGCGCGAGATGGGAGCCCAGCTCGCAGTGCTGCCCGAGCTCGCGATCACTGGTTACCCGCCAGAGGATCTCCTGCTGAAACCTGGCTTTGTCCAGGACAACATTGCTGCCCTTGATGGCATCGCACAGGCTGCCCGCGGAATCTCTGCGGTGGTCGGATTCGTAGACCGCGACGCGGAAGGTCACCTGTTCAATGCAGCAGCCCTCTGCCAGGATGGTCGGGTCGTCGGGATGCACCATAAGTGGCTCCTACCTAACTACGGCGTGTTCGATGAGCTGAGGTACTTCCGCCCCGGCGGCCCTCCTGCGCAGGTGTGGCCTGTCGACGGCGTCCCGGTAGGTATGGCCATATGCGAGGATGTGTGGGCGCCGGAGGGGCCGGTCGCTTCCCTGGCCTCTGCAGGTGCCTGCATGGTTGTAGTTCTGAACGGGTCTCCGTTCGCGCTGGGGCAGTGGGAATCGCGGGTCTCAGCAGTCCGGGACCGTGCCCGCGAGGCCGGTGTCATGATCATGTACGTGAACCTGGTCGGGGGTCAGGACGAGCTGGTGTTCGATGGTGGATCCTTCGTGGTGGATTGCCTCGGAGAGATCGTAGCGATGGCGCCACGCTTTCGCGAAGGCGTTTACGTCCAGGTGCTCCCTATCAATCGTGGAGCGAGGCTAGCGACGGGAAGCGAAGCGTTTGTTGGATCAGCAGGGACTGTCGTGAGCTCGGAGAGCGTAGGGATGGATGCCCGAGCTTCGGGTGCCTTGGATCCCACAGAGGAGGTCTACGAGGCTCTGGTCCTCGGAACACGTGACTACGTGCGGAAGAACGGTTTTTCCGATGTGGTCATAGGGCTTTCGGGAGGGATAGATTCGTCTCTGGTGGCGACAGTCGCTGCTGACGCCCTGGGACCGGAGCACGTGCATGGCGTGGCCATGCCATCTCGCTACTCGAGCGTGGGATCGCTGAGCGATGCAGCAGAGCTTGCCGGGCGATTGCGCGTGGAGATTACCACCATCCCTATAGAGGCGATCCACGAGGCCCTGGCTGCCACTCTTGCCGAACCCCTTGGATCCCTTCCGTCGGGTCTGACCGACGAGAATCTCCAGTCACGGCTGCGTGGCGTTTTGCTGATGGCCCTGTCCAACGCGCGCGGCTGGCTGGTGTTGACCACGGGCAACAAGAGTGAGCTTGCAACCGGCTATTCCACGTTGTACGGCGATGCTGCAGGAGGCTTCGCTGTACTGAAGGATGTACCAAAGACACTCGTCTACGCCCTGGCGCAGCTTCGAAACGCCCGTACCTCGCCCGCTCCGATTCCAGACAGCGTGCTCGTGAAGGCCCCTTCGGCTGAGCTCCGACCAGGCCAGCGCGATGACGAAAGTCTCCCACCCTACGATGTACTAGATCCTATCCTCGCCGCTTATATAGAGCACGACCGCACTCCTGCAGAGATCGTGGCCCAGGGTTTCGATCCCGATATGGTGGCAAGAGTGGTGAGACTCGTTGACAGAGCAGAGTACAAGCGGCGTCAGATGGCGCCTGGCGTAAGGGTGACTCCGAAGGCTTTCGGGAGGGACCGCCGGATGCCTATCACGAACGGCTACCTTCGGGGATCGGGAGCTTGATGGCAACGGGCAATCTCGGGCCGCAGCCTGACGGTAGCGGTCAAGGGTCGCCGAGCGCTTCTAGCCCAGGCATTGGCGGCGACGAGCCGCTTGCGTTGACATATCCTTCAATGATAGCTTTCGGCACTAGATGGCGAGACCTCGAAGGTGCCTGCTTTGCCCTTCTGGGCTCCTGGGTGGCCACGACAGGGACGGATGCGGCACGGATCTTCCTGCACATAGCCAGCAGGGCACACGGAGAGGCTGCGCTCGGCTGGGAGGCGGTGCTTCCTCCTCTGTCCTCGGGAGTGCCCTGGCCAGAAGCGGGCTCCATCTCTGCTGATCCATTCTGGGCTGATCCATTCTGGGACTCCCTGTCGGCGTTACCGTACGCGCTGGAGAGCCACTACGTGCCAGAGGGCGATCTGGAGCGACTCGTCGCCTACGTAGAGGTCGTGCTGGATGGGATGGAGCATGCGCTGTCCCACGCTTCACGGCTGCGGGACCCGCTCTCTGGGGTGGGTATGGCGAACCTCTGTACGATACGCCTGGCAGCCCTCAGGGAGAGCTCGTCGCGGGGGCGTGATCTTATAGCTCGGTTGGGCAGGGAGGCGCCTCGACCGGATCCATCGAGGCTGGAGGGGATCCGTGCTCTGGCAGTACGCTCGGGCCCCTTCCTGGATGGGGGTCCTTGACGGCCCAGTTACACTGGAAAAGGCGACAGGACGAACTGGCCGAGTCGAGTTGTGGTGGCGGCTCGCCTACGTGGCTCGTTCGGGAGCTCAGGCTTCGGGCAGGTGTCGGCAAGCGAGAAGCGTGCTGCATGGGAGAGGTGTCCCATGAAGCTGCAAGGCTTCGGATCCCACGAGTGAAAAGGGAAGTCATCCTTGGCAAAAGAACGGATTGAGCGGGACGAGGAAGACCTGGTTCGGCTGTACCTGACCGATATAGGGCAGTACCCGCTTCTAACGAAGGATGACGAGGTTCGCCTCGCCCAGGCCATAGAGGGCAGGTGGGCTGCTGAGGAGGAGATAGGGCGCGCTGGCAAGGCGCTCACCCCGGCCCGCCGTCGCGAGCTTCGCAGGATAGTGAAGGCCGGAGAGGACGCGCAGCGCACTTTCGTGCAGTCCAACCTGCGTCTCGTGGTTTCTATTGCGAAGAAGTACCAGGCGTCTGGCCTGCCGTTGCTGGACTTGATCCAGGAGGGGAACCTAGGTCTGATGCACGCGGTCGAGAAGTTCGACTGGCGTAAGGGATTCAAGTTCTCCACCTACGCGACCTGGTGGATCCGCCAGGCAATAACGCGTGGTATTGCCAATACCGGTCGTACCATCAGGCTGCCAGTGCATGCAGGCGACACCCTAGCACGGGTCCAGAAGGCACAGGCCCGTCTGGAGCTGAAGTTCGGTCGGCCCGCCACGCTGGCTGAGCTCGGCCTGGAGGTCGAGCTGCCGGAGGACAAGCTGATAGAGGCGCTGCGCTTCCGGGCCGAACCGCTTTCCCTCTCCGAGCCGCTCAGGGAGGATGGCGACGCGGAGCTCGGCGACGTGGTGGAGGACCGCTCGGCGGAGTCGCCTTTCGAGATGGCTGCCACTGCTTTGCTGCCGGAGGAGATCGAGCGGCTGCTCTCGCCTCTAGATGAGCGTGAGAGGGAGATCCTCAGGCTGCGCTTCGGGCTGGATCGCGGTGAGCCCAGGACACTTGAGGAGGTAGGCGAGTACTTTAACCTTACGCGCGAGCGTATACGCCAGATCGAGGCACGAGCGATGTCCAAGCTTCGCCACCCGTCGAGCGACACAGGAGCCAGGGATCTACTGACCGGCTGAGCATCCGGTCAGCGTTCTGCCTCAAGGGCGGCTGGCGGGACTTTCGGTAAGGCTCGGGTCGCGGACTACCACTGGATCCATGATCATGTCGATTTGCCTTGCCAGATCCTCGGAGAAGGGTACCGCCAATGCGCCCACGTTCTCCTCTAGCTGCTCTGGTCTCGTAGCCCCCACGATCGCCGCAGATATGCCGGGACGGTTCAGAACCCAGGCCAGAGACAGCTGAGCGAGGGTGCAACCGGTCTGGCTTGCGAGGGCTCCGAGCTGCTCTACGCGCGTGAGGATGTCGTCGCGGAGGAAACCCTTCACGAAACCTCCACCGTTAGGGTCGGTAGCCCTCGAGCCTGCTGGAGGTGGTGTGCCAGGGCGGTACTTGCCCGTCAGTATGCCCTGAGCGAGCGGCGACCAGACGATCTGGCCGATGCCGTAGTGCTGGCAGGTAGGTGTGACCTCGCTCTCGATCACGCGCCAGAGGATGGAGTACTGGGGTTGGTTCGAGACGATGCGATCGAATCCTCGCTCGTCAGCGCAGCCGAGGGCTGCCTCGATCTGGGTGGCCTTCCACTCGGATACCCCCACGTAGAGCACCTTCCCGGATCGGACAAGGTCGTCGAAAGCTCTCAGGGTCTCCTCGATAGGCGTTTCGTAGTCGAACCTATGCGCCTGGTAAAGGTCGATATGGTCCGTGCCGAGACGGCGCAACGAGGCCTCGCAGGACTCCTTTATATGCTTGGCTGACAAGCCGCGGTCGTTCCGCCCGGTTCCTGTTGGCCAGTACACCTTCGTGCATATCTCCACAGACTCCCTGCGTATGCCATGAAGTGCCCGGCCGAGGGCCTTCTCGGCCGCTGTCGCGGCGTAGACGTCGGCAGTGTCGAAGGTGGTGATGCCAAGGTCCAGAGCCTTGTGCACGCAGGTGATGGCTTGGGCCTCGGAGATCTGGTCACCATGAGTTAGCCAGTTGCCGTATGCCAGGGCGGAGATGACGAGGCCGCTTCTTCCGAGGTGGCGGTAGCTCATCGGGGAAGGGGAGATGTTGGCGTCGGGCGTCGTGGTAGCGGTCATACCCGCACCCTAGCCGTGATCATAGGGGATGCGGGTATCCGTGCGGCAGGGCTGTGGCTGGAGCTGTATGCTACATGCCCATGAAGAAGCTCTTGATCCTCGCAGTGCTAGTCGGACTAGGTGTTCTCGTGGCAAGGCGTCTCCAGGCTGCAGGCTGAGGTCTTTGCTGGCGAGCTCGTGAGCTTCGAGCGGCGCTCCTGCCAGCCTGCGGCCCGAGCGAGCCTGGGGCTTTCGACGGGTTCCTGATCGAGCGCTGCCTCGCCGCAAGCACGATCAGAGCGGCTACGACGGCGCCGGCGAGCATCGCAACGCCCGTCAGGGGTAGGGCGCGGCGCGCCTCCCGGAGGGCGACCGGCTTGGAGAAACGCTGGATCTCCCAGCCCCTTGCCTTGGCCTCCTTCGATAAGCCGTGGTCTGGATTCACCGCTACCGGATGGCCGACGAGCTCCAGCATCGGGATGTCCGTGTGCGAGTCCGAATAGGCGAAGGAAGTCTCCAGGTCTATTCCGTCCCTCGTTGCGATCTCTGATATTGCCGCAGCCTTCGCTGGCCCGTAGGCATATCGCGCCAGCTCTCCGGTGTAGCGACCGTCCTCGTCGATCCTCGCCTGGCTGGCTATCACGTCGCTCGCGCCAAGGTGACGTGCAAGGGGCTCTACCACCTCCTCGGGTGAGGCGGAGACTATGAAAACGCGCCTCCCTGCGGCCCTGTGGGTCCTGATGAGCTCCAAGGCCTCGGCATAGATGATCGGGTCTATCACCTCGGCGATGGCTTCTTCTACCACCTTCCGGACGTGCTCCTGCTCCCAGCCCTTCGTGAGGGTGAGGAGAGCATCCCGCATGCGTGCCAGCTTTCGCTCGTCTGCTCCGAGCAGGAGGAAGACTACCTGAGCATAGAGAAGGCGGACGACGGCTGTCCTCGATATCAGCCCTCCCTGGTGGAATGGCTGGCGTAGAGCAGGAACCGCGCCTTTCGCGATGATTGTCTTGTCCAGGTCGAAGAAGGCGGCTGATCTTTCCATCATCGGCATCAGGCTAGCCTCGACCCCTGGGTCGATCCTGGCAGCCCGTACCACCGGCATCCGTGGTCCGCTCCCGTGCTCACGTGCCAGGACCCGGAAAGCTTGCGTGCCGGCCCTGGCGCTACTAACCTTGCGGCGCCGCCCGGCTCACGCGATTTTCGCGGGACCGGCGGGACCAGAGGAGCGGTTGGGCCGCTTCTAGGGGCCTTTGCCAACGGAAAGCTACACGGGGAGAAGACACGTCACGATGGTGAATCGAGCAGATCCGGGAGCTTCACAGGGCCAGGAGCTGAAGATCCATGGGTCCCTGGACGAGCCGGTCGGCGAAGCTTCACTAGCTTCTAGGGAGCTTTCGAGATGACGAGCCTGCTCGCGACACAGGGCGACTACCAGGCTTTCCACCTTGGGAACACGGAGTTCGCCTGGCTGGCCTTCGCCGGTGCTGCTGCGCTTGTCGCCATCGTGGTCGGCCTCGTGCTCATGCGCGGCGTGCTGAAGGCAAGCCCAGGGTCGTCTGCTATGCGGGCCGTAGGGTCTGCGATCCAGGAGGGCGCTGTTGCCTTCTTGCGGCGCCAGTTCAGGACGATCCTGATCATTGTCGTTCCACTGGCCGTGCTGGTGTTCTTCACCGCGACGAAGGTGGTGCGCCCGGATCACACCATCGCCCTGAGCTTCGGCGAGGCTGGGCTTTACCGGGCGCTGGCCTTCCTCTTCGGTGCCGCCTGCTCGGGGTTCACCGGGTTCGTCGGGATGAGCCTGGCTGTGCGTGGCAACGTGCGCACGGCAGCGGCAGCCCAGGGCGGGTCCCTGCGCGACGCGCTCCGGGTGGCATTTCGCACGGGTGCCATCACCGGGATGTTCTGCGTGGGCCTGGGTCTCCTGGGAGCGACCACGGTGGTGCTCATATTCCAGAACACGGCCACAGAGGTGCTTATAGGCTTTGCCTTCGGAGCGTCCCTTCTGGCCTTGTTTATGCGTGTTGGTGGTGGCATCTTCACGAAGGCCGCTGACGTGGGTGCCGATCTCGTCGGCAAGGTGGAAGCCGGTATCCCCGAGGACGACCCCCGCAATGCGGCCACGATAGCCGACAACGTCGGTGACAATGTGGGTGACTGCGCAGGAATGGCCGCCGACTTGTTCGAGTCCTACGAGATCGTGATCATCGCTTCGCTCATACTCGGATACGACGCCTTCCGATCCGTTCACAGGAACCCCGCAGAGGCGCTGGTCTTCCCGCTAGTAGTCCCTGCGATAGGTATTCTGGCGGCCGCCATAGGCATATTCCTGGTGAGGGTGAGGCAGCGCGACAGGACCGCGATGGCATCGATCAATCGTGGCTTCTGGGCAGCGGCGCTACTGACGGTGGTGGGCACCTTCTTCGTATCCGAGTACTACCTGCACTTCCTGAAGCCGTTCTACGCTGTGCTGACCGGAGTCGTGCTGGCTCTGGTGGCCAGCCTCATAACCGAGCACTTCACCTCGACAGAGCGGAACCCGGTGCGTGAGATCGCTGAGTCTGCCAGGACAGGCCCCGCTACGACCATACTGTCCGGTGTCAGCGTGGGTCTCGAATCGACCGTATGGGCGATTCTCGCCATAGTGCTGGCTATAGCCGTCTCGGTCTGGATGGGTAACGGGAACCTGGAGCTGACCTTGTATCTCGTGGCCCTCACGGGAATCGGGATGCTCTCCACGACAGGCATGGTGGTGTCAGAGGATTCATTCGGTCCCGTTGCCGACAATGCAGCGGGAGTAGCGGAGATGTCTGGCGAGTTCACGGGTGAGGCACAGAGGGTCATGGTGGGTCTGGATGCAGTCGGTAACACTACGAAGGCCATCACGAAGGGTGTTGCCATAGGCTCGGCTGTCATAGCCTCTGTCGCCTTGTTCGCGTCTTTCATAGAGACGATCGGCTCCCAGTTGAACCTTCCGAGCGGCGAGAAGCTGTTCCACAATCTTGCCACCCAGATGAATGTGGCGGATCCCACGACCCTGATCGGGCTCCTGATCGGCGGGTCGATAGCCTTTCTCTTCTCGTCTCTCGCCATACGCGCTGTAGGGAGATCGGCAGGTACGGTCGTGCAGGAGGTGAGGCGGCAGTTCAGGGAGCATCCTGGCATTATGGATCGTACAGAGACTCCGGAGTACGGGCGTGTAATAAGGATCTGCACTGCTGCAGCACAGAGGGAGCTTACCACGCCTGCTCTGCTGGCGATACTTTCGCCGGTCATCGTAGGTTTCGGTATAAACTACTTCGCACTAGGAGCATTTCTGGCTGGTGCGATCCTGACGGGGCAGCTCATGGCCAATAACCTGTCGAACTCGGGTGGGGCCTGGGACAATGCGAAGAAGTACATAGAGGACGGGCACGAGGGAGGCAAGGGCTCTGAGGCCCATAAGGCTGCAGTGATCGGCGACACGGTGGGAGATCCTTTCAAGGACACTGCCGGGCCGGCTCTGAACCCGATGATAAAGGTGATGAACCTAGTGTCGCTGCTGGTCCTGCCTGCAGTGATAGCACTGTCTCATCACACTGCCATAAGGCTCACGATCGCCGGGGTTGCCCTGGTCATCCTCCTGGCAGCCATAGCGTTCTCGAAGCGGAAGGCCACGCTGCTCGGGGGCGAAGACAGCCCTGACGCCGGCGCCGAGAGCGGGAGTGGGGCGCCAGCTCCCGCCGCGACTGAGGTGCTGGCTGGCTCCTGAGCCGGTAGGCACCTCAGGCATGCCGGGTTGTGCTGGCGGCTGTGTCTTTGAACGGCTATTCGCCAGGCAGCTCAACCGAGCTGTCGGAGCATGGATTCGATCTCCGTAGCCACTCGAGAGCCACTCCTCGCGAGGATGGCAGGTCTACCGAGGGGTGCATCGACCTCCAGCCATCCGCCCGCGGGCCCTACGTCCACGGGATCTCCCGACCATGCAAGCTCCCAGGAGCAGCTTGGGGGCAGGTAGACGAGGACCCTCTCCTGGCCGGGGTCGAGCACCGGAGCTACCAGCAGATCGGGTCCGAGCAGGTACTCGTGGCGGATAGCTATGGAGACAGGGTCGTCGGGATAGTGCATCCAGAGGTGGCGGGCCACGGGGAGGCCAGTCGTGCTCGCCTCATTGACCAGGCGCCGTCGCTCTGGCGACCACGCCTGGTATATCTTCGAGCAGCGCGCCAGGTGGGACAGGGTAGCTCCGTCGTGGTCCCACTGGACGTTAGCCTCCGGGTTCAACCCTTCGTGGGTGCGGAAAACAGGGCTTAGCGAGCCGAGCTCCAGCCAGCGCCAGAGCAGCTCGCGATCTCGGGCAAACCACGCGCCTGATCCCGTGAAGGACGGGAAGGACAGATAACCTCCGGCATCGGCATGCACGACGCTGTAGCCGCAGTAACCGCCGGAGAGCATACCGGTCAGCGCACACCTTATTCCATCGTGGCTGTCCCAGGAGCAGAGCTGATCCCCGAGCCACGCTGCCGACAGCAACGCAGGGCTCTTCGTGTGGCCTGATCGGTGGAAGATGAGCATGTCGTCTGGGTGACCCGTCAGCTCTGCCGCTCTCCTGCATACCTGAGCCCACGCGATGGGGTACTGGTTGTGGAAAGCACGTGGGTCTATTCCGTTGGCGAGCTTTACGCCTTCCATCGGTAGGCCTTCGCCGAAGTCGGCCATCCATCCAGATGCGAGCGTATCCTGGAGTGCCGTAGCCATCTTCTGGCTCAACCACTCGCAGGCGTCTTCGTTCGAGAGGTCCACGAGCCCTACCGTGAAGTCGGTGTTGGCCAATTCGTAGGGCCGGCCATCGTCGCGAGCCACCAGGTAGCCCCTGGCCGAGGCTTCGCGGAATAGGCTGTCGTGGCCGGTAGTGCTCGACAGGTAGGGGTTGAAGTAGGTGAGCAGCCTTATGCCAAGAGATCGGGCGCGGCTCTCGAGTGCGCGCCAATCAGGATAGTGATCGTGGTCGAGATGCCAGTCCCACCAGAGCTGGCTGCCGAAGAATGACTGCCGGCGGCCCACCCAGTCCTGTAGCCAGAGAGCGCTAACGGGAACCTTCGCCTCCTCCAGCCGGTCAAGTGCCTCGTGAACCCGAGCGCTTCCTCCCTGGACTGCGAGGATGACGCCTTCGTGCACCCAGCCTGGTAAGGGGCGGAACCTACCTGTCCAGGCGGTGACGGAAGATATCAGTTCACGAGGGTTAGTCTCGTGAGCGAGGCGCAGCGTCAGCTCGTTGCCGGGGGCCTCGAAGCTGATGACCTCAGGATCCGTCAGATCGACCATGGCTGCCCCTGTACCCTCTACTGCGATACTACGTAGCGCCGTCGTTGTCAGCACTGTCGATACGGCTTCGGTTGCGAGCGGCGAGCCCGATGCGCCTGGCATCAGGCTCTCCACTACCTCCGATATAGCGGGGCGCCCTCTACCGATCCCGTGCTCACTTACGAGCAGCGGCACCCTATTCCCGCTTAGATCCAGATGGGTTAGCTGGAGACCCAAGCCGAAGCATGCCTCGTTCGCTCCCTTCGCCAGGTTTACCCTGAGGCGGCCGGAGGAAGCTGGCAGGTCGGGCTCCGATTTAACGGAGAGGATGAGATGCGGCCACACTCTACCTACCTCGGATACCAGTTCCTCCCTGAGTAGGAGGACGAACTGTATCCCTGGCTCGCTCAGGTTCTTGGCCGATCCAGATCGCGCGGGCATGGCTGTGGCGCTGATCACGAGCTGATCGTGCCTGTCGCCTGCCCTCTGACGCTCCAGAGCGTCAAGATCGACTAGAACGCTATCGTAAACGGAAGTCGTTGATGCGCTATAGCTGAAGCTTCCGCTCCCATTGTCGGAGATAGTGACCGGCCCCTCGAGTATGGTGATCAAGCGGTCATCAGCAGGTGTGGCCAGGAGCACATGAGCCTCCCCTGATGCCTCCCGCACCGTGAGTGACAGGCCCGGTGGGCGGGCGTCTATATCGGCGATGAAATGTCCAAGCTCCCAGGAGAAGCACCCCTGCTCCGTCATCGTGGCGATCTTATCGATCTGCGGACGCGAGCTCCGGTCTCGAGTAGTGCTCCCGGTCTCGAGTAGTGCTCCCGGATGTCCTGGCGCATGTTCTCCCAGGCCTCCTGGCAGACGGCTCCAGCGGGCGCCTAGCATTGTTCTTGCCCACATCGATCGAGTGCCTGGGCACTCGGCTAAGCCTATTCGAAGGAGCTATTTGGACATGAAGCTCGTGGTCGCGGTACTGAAGCCGTTCAAGCTGGACGAGGTGAAGGAGGCCTTGAAGACGCTGGGTGTCCAGGGTATGACGCTAGCGGAGGTCCAGGGCTTCGGTCGTCAGCGTGGCCATACGGAGGTATACCGGGGAGCTGAGTACGAGGTGGACTTCGTGCCGAAAGTACGCCTCGAGGTGCTGGTGGACGACCTTCAGGCCGAAGAGGTGGTGCAGGCGATAGTGGAGAGCGCTGCTACGGGGAAGATCGGTGACGGGAAGGTCTGGGTGATCCCCGTAGAGACAGTTGTTCGTGTCCGCACGGGGGAGAGAGGTCGTGACGCTCTGTAGCAGCGAGTAGAGGCCCGCCAGAGGCTGGCCCGCCAGAGGCTGGCGCAGCCGCCGGTTGGCCCCGCCCCCAGCTGGCGCAGCCATAGCCACGGTGGTGCCTCGATGCGCACGCCTGAATCGAAAGGGCCTGGCTGGCTCGAGAGTCAGGTGACTTCTATGAGATAGAGGCACCTATGGGCACGCCTATGGATAGGGAAAGGAGTCTTTCATGGCAGCGGCAGAGGGACAGGGAGACAGCTCTTCTCCGGTAGGTGCGGCGTCCATACCCCCAGGCGGATCGGGTGCCTCTCGCACGGTGCGCGTCGAGAGCGATTCCATGGGGAAGATCCCGGTTCCTGCAGATCGCTACTGGGGTGCCCAGACGCAACGATCCCTGGAGCACTTCACGATCGGTGAGGAGCACATGCCCGTGGAGATCATACGGGCGTTTGGCATCCTGAAGAAGGCAGCGGCACTGGTGAACGCGGAGCTGGGACTCCTCTCCGATGACAAGGCCGCCTTGATCGCTACCGTGTGTGACGAGGTCATAGGAGGGCACCTCGACGGGCACTTCCCACTCTACGTCTGGCAGACCGGAAGTGGCACCCAGAGCAACATGAACGTGAACGAGGTGATAGCCAATCGTGCCATCGAGCTGTATGGTGGCGTCCTCGGTTCGAAGGTACCCGTTCATCCGAATGACGATGTGAACCGTTCGCAGTCATCGAACGACACGTTTCCGACTGCCATGCACGTGGCCGTGGCCCAGGCACTGCGAGGTCGCCTGCTTCCCGCTCTCACCCGTCTCCGGGATGTGTTCGAGTCGAAACGCGAGGCTTGGGATGGGATCGTGAAGATCGGCAGGACGCATCTCATGGATGCTGTGCCACTCACCCTTGGCCAGGAGCTCTCCGGCTATGTGGCCCAGCTCGACCAGTCGATCAGGCGGATCGAGGCTACGCTGCCGGACATCTACGAGCTCGCCATAGGCGGAACTGCTGTCGGAACTGGCCTGAACACCCATCCGCGATTCGCCGAGATGGTTGCTGCAGAGATATCACGATTGACGGGCATACGATTCGTGTCGGCCCCGAACAAGTTCGCCGCGCTCGCATCCCACGATGCGCTTGTTATGTGCTCCGGTGCGCTGGCGACCCTCGCTGGCGCGATGATGAAGATAGCGAACGACATCCGGTGGATGGGGTCGGGCCCTCGATGCGGGCTCGCCGAGCTCAACCTACCGGAGAACGAGCCAGGCTCCTCGATCATGCCCGGCAAGGTCAACCCTACCCAGTGCGAGGCTATGACCATGGTATGTGCACAGGTTATGGGGAATCACACGACGGTCTCCGTATCGGGGTCCATGGGCAACTTCGAGCTGAACGTCTTCAAGCCCGTGATAGCGTTCAATGTGTTGCAGTCTGTGCGGCTCCTGGCGGATGCAAGCGAGCGTTTTGCCTCCTTTTGCGTCTCTGGCATGGAGCCGAACCTGGAGAGGCTACGTCGTTACGTCGAAGAGTCGCTCATGCTTGTCACGGCTCTGAACCCCCACATCGGCTATGACAAGGCAGCAGCCGTCGCAAAGAAGGCTCATAAGGAAGGCATCACCTTGAAGGAGGCGTGTGTGGCGCTCGGGTTCCTGGACGAGGGCACCTTTGATCGCCTGGTCAGACCTGATCACATGCTTGGCCCGGAGGCCAGCTGATGCTCCCGGCACCGCCGGGCGGGCTTGGCCCGGCACCCCAGCCCATACTCCCGGTACGCCAGCTGATGCTCCCGGCAGCCGGGCGGGCTTGGCCCGGAGCCCAGCCCATACTCCCGGTACGCCAGCTGATGCTCCCGGCACCGCCGGGCGGGCTGTCGTGGTGTCAGCCAGCCTGCTTTGCAACGCTTTCGCTCGCGCGCCTGGCTGCTTCGGGGTCGCCCAGGTAGCGGGCCTCCTGGACAACGAGCCTCTCGTCCAGCTCGTAGAGTCGTGGGATCCCGGTCGGGATGTCCACGTCCACTATCGCTTCGTCAGAGATATGCTCGAGATACTTGACCAGTGCCCGGAGGCTGTTCCCGTGGGCGACAACTAGGACTGCGGGATGCCGGCGCAGGTCGGAGACGATGGCGTCCTGATAGTAAGGAGTGAGCCGGCGTACCACGTCAGCCAGGCACTCGGTTGACGGCAGGACTTCCGGGTCGAGCATGGCGTACCTGCGGTCCCGAACGGGATGGCGCTCGTCGCCCGCTTCGAGGGGTGGGGGTGGGGTTGCATAGCCACGACGCCAAGCCTTCACCTGCTCCTTGCCGAACTGCCTGGCGCTGTCCTGCTTGTCGAGTCCCTGGAGAGCTCCGTAGTGCCGCTCGTTCAGGCGCCAGTGGCGGCGTACTGGCAGCCACGGAGCGCCCATGGCTTCCAGGGTGAGATTGGCGGTTCGGACGGCTCTCGTGAGCACCGACGTGTGCACCACAGTGATCGCTTGCTTGCACTCTGCAGCCAGGAGCTTCCCAGCGGCACGGGCCTCTTCTTCGCCCTTTGCCGTGAGATCGACATCGGTCCATCCGGTAAAGCGGTTCTCCAGGTTCCACTGGCTCTCGCCGTGGCGCAGCAGAACTAGCACGGGCACGAGAGCAGGATAGCCTCCTCGGGAAGGAGTCTTTACACATGCCACTCTAGCT
>DAHXND010000113.1 GCA_027366675.1 Acidimicrobiales bacterium | reverse complement strand
TTCCAGTCGAGAGGGGTAGCACCAGGGGATCTATGAGCAGGTCCGAGGGCTCCAGCCCGTAGCGCTCGATAGCGAGATCGTGGATCTGCCTGGCCGCCCGGAGCTTCCACGGAGCGGTGCGAGCCTGACCCTCTTCGTCGATGCATGTGCATACGACTGCAGCGCCGAACTCACGTGCCAGGCTCAGGAACGAATCGAGACGGTTGCCCTCGCCGGCGCCGTCCTCGAGATTCACCGAGTTCAGGACGGGCCTGCCTCCCAGCCATTCGAGGGCCGTGCGTACCACTGGAGCCTCCGTCGAATCTATGACTATGGGGGCGCTCGACTGGGTGGCGAGCCGCCTCGCGACCTGCTCCATGTCAGCCACGCCATCTGCCCCCGTATAGTCGACGCAGACGTCGATGAGGTGGGCACCCTCTGCCACCTGCTCCTTTGCCATGGCAGTGACCGTGTCCCAGTCCCCTCCCAGCATTGCCTCCCGGAAGCGCTTCGAGCCGTTCGCGTTCGTTCGCTCCCCGATTACGAGGAAGGAGGTGTCCTGGGTGAAGGGAACTGCACTGTAAAGAGAAGCTGCACCCGCCTCGTAGCTGGGGTTCCGGGGTGTGGGGGTGAGCCCGCGGCACGCTTCCACTACCGCCGCCAGATGGGCAGGAGTGGTACCGCAGCACCCTCCTATCACTGATACCCCGAGCTCCTGCACGAACTCCTGGTGGAAGCGCGCGAGCTCGGCCGGCGTGAGGTCGTAGTGCATGGCTCCGTTCACGACGGAAGGAAGTCCTGCATTCGGGAGGACCGAGACCGGCATCCTGGAGTGCTCTGACAGGTGGCGGAGCGACTCCCGCATCTCGGCCGGTCCGGTCGCGCAGTTCATGCCGATCACATCAGGCCGCATCCCGTCCAGAGCCACGAGAGCTGCTCCGATCTCGGTCCCCGGTAGCATGCGTCCGGTGAGCTCTATCGTGACCTGAACCTGTATGGGGAGGTCCTTGCCGGCATGCCTCATCGCATCGCGGCAGCCGTTTATAGCGGATTTGGCCTGTAGCAGGTCGAAGACAGTCTCGATCAGGAACAGGTCCACGCCGCCGTCAAGGAGACCGCGTGCCTGCACCTCGTAGGCGGCGACGAGCTCGCGGTAGGAGATCTGTCCGAGAGTCGGGAACTTGGTCCCGGGGCCGATGCTGCCTGCCACGTAGCGGTAGCCTTCCGCTCCGGCACGGCTGGAGCCGGCTGCTTTGCCGGTCGCGGATGCGCTCCCGCTACCCATCTCCGGCGTGTTGGAGACGAGCTCGAAGGAGTCAGCGACGCGCCTGGCGAGATCTGCTGCCGTCGCATTCAGCTCGTATGCCTCCCGGTCTATCCCGTACTCGGCAAGCACCACGGAGAAGGCTCCGAACGTATCGGTCTCTATGGCATCCACGCCGACCTGGAGGAAGGAGCGGTGTACGGCCTCTACTGCGTCCGGCCTGGTCCGGACGAGCACCTCGTTGCAGCCCTCCAGGCTCGGCCCGCCGAAATCGTCCGCGCTCAGGTTGGCGAGCTGCAGGTTGGTGCCCATGGCGCCGTCGAAGATCACGAGCGAGCTCGACGCGGCGCGCAGGTATGCCTCGGGTCTCGTGTGGAGGTCCCGGTGGCGGGCTGGCTGGCTGGGCTTTCCTGGCTGGCTGGCTGGCCGGCTGGATCGCCGGCTGGGCTTTCCTGGCTGGCTGGGCGAATCGGTCATCTCCCTACAGGCTAGGGGCGATGGAGAGCGATCTCAGCGGGCAGCCGCTTCAGCGCCGGGGCTAGATTCCCTGGGGTGGCCCGCATCTATACCAGAGCAGGCGACCGTGGGACGACGGGCCTGCTGTACGGGGGCCGGGTCGCCAAGGACGCAGTGGTCATCGAGGCTAACGGCGCCATCGACGAGGCCCAGGCCGCTCTCGGTGTGGCACGGGCCGAGGCGGCAGCGGATCCCGGGCTGGGCGCGGGAAGCGACCTCGCCCGGCTGATCGTGGCGATCGAGCGTGACCTCTGGGTGGCGATGGCCGAGGTGGCCACGGAACCCTCGAATCGCTCTAAGCTCGTAGCCAGAGCTAGTGTGGTAACTCAGGACATGGTTGATGCTCTGGAGAGCCGCATAGATGCCTGCCTGGCTGCCTTCCCCCTGCCCAGGGAGTTCGTGGTTCCTGGGGAGGGACGTGTGCCTGCTTCGCTGGATCTATCGCGTACAGTCGTGAGGCGCGCAGAGCGCCGGGTGGTGACACTCCAAGATGCGGGTGGGCTGCATGCCGAGTCACTCGTGCTCGCATACCTGAATCGCCTGTCGGACCTCTTGTGGGCGCTTGCCAGGGCAGAGGAGCACAGGTCGAAGCAGGGCGGAGGGTCAAGTGGGCCCTTGCTTGCCCGGACCGAGGAAAGCTCGTCCGAGTGAGCGATCGCGTCCCCCGCTTCGAGGCAGCCTTGTCGCTTGGCGGAGCTGGCTTACCTGCGGATGCGGGTGCTTATCTGTCCACCGAGGCTGGCTCTGGCCGCTCCCGCCAGGCCGTACCCGCCCAGGCCGTACCCGCCCAGGCCGTACCTGGCGCTCCTCCTACTGGACGTGTCGCGCTCGATGGTTGCGACGTCTTGGCCCTGCTCGTCGGATCTGCAGGCCCAGATCTGGAACAGGCCGCCCGGATTGCCGGTGTCACCCCAACCTGGCTCGCCGAGAGGTGTTTCTCCGGCAAGCCAGGGGACATCTTGATGGTGCCTGCGGGCTTGGGGACGGTGGCTCTCGTGGGGGTCGGGGATGCGGCAGACCATGGATTCGACCGATGGCGATCTGCCGGGGCTTGCCTGGCGCGTTCGGTTCGCCAGGTTCGAGCCGTGGCAGTCGAGCTCTCCGGTGACGATGTCGTGAGTGATAACCAGCCGGACACCGATCTTGAGTGCATAAGCCAGGCATTCGCAGAGGGCATGATCCTGGGGGCCTACCGATTCGAGGGATATCGGAGCCAACCCTCCAAGCCTTCCGTGGAGCGCGTGGTCTTTCGTGCGGCCGAGACGGCTCTTGTAGCGATAGGACGTGGGATGCAGCAGGGCGTTCGTATCAGCCGCGCCGTCTGCCTGGCGCGCGATCTCGTTAATGAGCCGGCGTCGGTGATGACCCCGCAGCGCCTGGCTGCGGCAGCCGTGGAAGCGGCGGCGCACCGCCCGGCGTTGTCGGTCACGGTGTGGGACGAGAAGCGGATCGCAGCGGAGCGCCTGGGGGGGCTGCTCGGCGTAGCGCGGGGATCAGTTGAGCCCGCGCGCCTGATCCGGATGGAGTACAAGCCAAGCGGGGAGTACGGACGAAGCGAGGAGCCCGAGGGAAGTGGGGAGCACGGACGAAGCGAGGAGCACGAGCCAGGCGAGCGCGGACCACGAGCAGCCGCACAGCCTCCTGGCAAGGGCCGGCGACCGATGCGGGTGGCTCTGGTCGGCAAAGGGATAACCTTCGATTCGGGTGGCCTCTCACTGAAGAGCCCTGAGGGCATGGTTACGATGAAGACGGACATGAGTGGGGCGGCTGCTGTGATAGCGACCATGACAGCGCTGGCCGACTGCGAGGTACCTGTGCGGGTCGTAGGCATCGTGGTCGCGACGGAGAACCTGCCCGGGAGCCGTGCCACGAAGCCCGGGGACGTCCTGACCGCCAGGAATGGCAAGACGATCGAGGTTCTGAATACGGATGCAGAGGGGCGTCTCGTGCTGGCCGATGGGCTTTCCCTGGCCGCAGAGGAGAGTGCCGACGCGATAATTGATCTGGCAACACTGACGGGTGCCTGCGTGACGGCGTTGGGACCGGAGATAGCTGGCTGCTTCGCGAACGCCGACTGGCTGGCTGGGGCGCTCATGGAGGCTGGGGAACGAAGCGGTGAACCCCTATGGCGCCTGCCCTTGCCCGCGTCCTACCGGCGTCACATAGACTCCGACGTCGCCGACATGAAGAATGTAGGGCTCCCTGGTGGCAAGGGAGGGGCTATTGCCGGAGCCATGCTGCTCAAGGAGTTCGTCGGGGATCACGCCTGGGCGCACCTGGACATAGCCGGTCCGGCACGAAGCGACCGGGACGAGGGGATATTCGAGAAGGGGGCCACTGGCTTCGGTGTCAGGCTGCTCACGCAGGCGCTCAGCTCTTTGGCTCGAGCTCAGCCCAACGTGCCCTGAACAGCTTCGCGATTGCCCGCAGCTCGTCCAGCTCGCTGATCGTCAGAGCGTGACCCGGCCTGTGTACTCCCAATGCGAGCACATCCGTAACCGCAGGCAGCCACGTGGTCCCGTCATGCTCGTATATGCCATCAGCGCTCTTGGTCATCCCGGTGAATATCGCTTGGCGTGACTTATCCTGCCAGGGTTCTGGCGGCGCTTCGCCATGCGTGAGGATTAGCGGTCCGCCGGCACCTCCATCGCCTGAAGCGCTGCTGACCAGCGCCGTCCAATCGGCGTGTGCGACATCGCGCGCCTCCTCGACGAACCGGGAGAGCAGACCGTGGATGCTTGCTTCTGCGACGATCCGCTGCGCTCTCTCATAGGCGTTCTTTCGCGAGCGCAGCGGGCTGTCGGGCAGGAGCAGGACGACCTCGTCGATGGCGACCCCGTCCACCTCCAGTATCTCGTTCACGAGGAGGCCGACGAGCGACTCGTCGGGCAGAGCGACGACGATCTCGTCCACGGCCACGTTGCCTTCCTGCTCCAGGATCTCGACGCCGATCACGTTCCCCTGGACGGCGCCGATGCGGCTCGCGATGGCACCGAGGGCACCAGGGCGGTCAGGCAGGGAGACGCGAAGTAGGACCCTGGTGCTCACATGATCGAGGATAAGGGGTCCTGGCCGGCCGCGGGCTCGCCCCCGCCTCGATCGTCTCCCGCCCCCGCCTCGCCTCCCACGGGCACGTCTCCCACGACCACCTCTGGCGAGGCAGACGTCCGGGCGAGGGCCAGCCGCGCTGATTCGCCGGCCAGCGCCGGGTGGCACCCCCAGGCCAGGAGCTGGGACTCCATGGCGCTGCGCTCCTCGCCCATGCCCGCGAGGGTGAGCGCGAGGCTGTGGAACCACGAGCGCTGCTCGGCCAGGCTCCGTGGCCGCTTCGAGCGCATCTCGGCCGCGCCAGGGACCTCTCCCGGCCGATAGGCAGGCCACGTGAAGGCGCGCTCTCGAACCTGAACGTTCCCGGCAAAGCGATCGCTGCCCATTCCCGAGATCTGCTCCCTGCCCATGGCGGAGATCCAGAGCGCGTGAGCCCTGCGGAGCTCTGCGGGGAGGCGTTCTTCGTGGCGTTGGGGGAGCGGGGGGATCATGCGCCGGAGCTCCAGCGTGCCCGGGCCCCCGTCGCGAGCGAGACCGAATCGTCTGGCCCTGCTGATGGCGCGCCGGAGCATTCCGTGGCGACCGGCCCCGGGGGAGATACCGAGCTGGGCAGCCGCGAGCGCGTAGCCGAGCTCGAAGCCTTCTGGCGAATCCTCGAAGCCGTAGGCGCCGAGGCGCAGGAGCCAGGTGGTGGCAGGGCCAAGCACCGGGAGCCAGAACCTCTCCACGTAGCGCGACCTCGGGTCGTGTCCCAGGCGCTCGACGAGAGGATCGACCCACGGCAGGATGCGGACCATGCCCACCTGCGCGGTCGGATGCATGTCTCCCTGCTCCGAGGCCTGGCATGGAGCCCAGGCCCCCTGCTGTGCTCCATCTCCCGCCTCGTTATCTCCCGCCTCGTTCGTCGTGTTCCCAGGAACTGACGCCTCAGGCATGGACAAAGTGTGTGCTATCATTTGCAGTGTCATAGTGTTTCACTATATTTCATGTACTGCCGCCTGTCAAGATCCCGCCTGTCAAGATCCCGCATCCCAAACGGCTCAGGGATCCGGAGCATCCCCGTTCCAGGCGCCCCAATGGACGACGCTTCGCAGATCGCGGCGTTCGTGTGTGGTGGGGGAGCCTGGCGGGTCATCTGGGGCGGGGTGCCCGAGCAGGACAGCGCCGAACACCTTGACCGAGCCGGGCAGGAGCAGCGCGCGCCGCAACTGCTGCTCGCCCCGGAAGCAACCCAGGAAAGCTGCACCGAGCCCACTGTCCACCGCCCCGAGGAGAAGGAGCATCGTGGCAAACGCAGCGTCACCGAACCAGTAGGGTACGGGCCAGGAGTCAGGTGTGGCCCGAGCGGACCGATTGGCCGCTCGAAGCGCTCTCATCTTGTCGGGCTCCGAGTATCTACTCCGGTAGCGATCCATGTTCGCGAGGGGGATCACGATACATGGCGCGCGCCGCAAGCTGGAGCGTCTCGGATTCCGTTCCCACCAGTCAGGAGTAGTGGTAGCTTCCCACCAGCGCTCGGTCTCCCGTTCACCACGCAGAACGATGAAGTCGACACCTTGTGCGAACCCGGCGCTCGGTGCACGCCTGGCCTGGTCCAGCAGGCCGAGAAGGACCTGGCCATCCACGGGCACATCCGAGAAGCTGCGTACCATCCTGCGCGAAGCGACGACATCTGTGTAGTCCATGCGCGCATGATAGCGGGCGCCTGGGACAATGGTTCTTGCAGAAGGCGGTTCTTCGCAGAAAATATCTCCGATCCTCTTGCGATCTGGCGCCCGATATCTTAGGGTCTCGAATCGGGTCACTTGCATGATAGCTCATACAACGAGAGAGTAGATAGGAGGCGTCACGTGGCCAGAAGGGCGTTACGCATGAAACAGCATTATTGGATTGCCGTAGCTCTTGCCGCTCCTCTCGTGATGGGCGGATGCTCGGCCAACACGACGAGCGCCGCGACCGCGCGGGGATCACGCAAGGAGCCTGCGGTCTCGGCGATACCGGGAGAACAGGCCAGCCGTAGGGCGGACGCAGCGGTTGCTGCCTGGAAAGCAGCTACCGTCGCTTACTACAGCGCAGCATGGGATGACGATGTAGGTGATCCTGCGCTCATGGCGCTCATGGCGCCGCCGCTCCTGAACGACGCCGAGCGCTCCATTGCCAGGCTCGCTGATCTGCACGTGGTGAGCACGGGCACCTACAGCCTCGGCGATCCGCGGGTGACGAGGATGGACGGCGATACGGCGAGCGTCGCGAGCTGCATGTACAACGGGCAGATAGCGCGGCTACCGGACGGCCATCCGGTAGCAGGCCCGCTCGGTACTGCCGAGCACGCGGAAGTAGCGGCCGGGCTGGTTTACGAAGAGGGCACCTGGAAGGTGGCTACGCAGAGCTTCACGGTGGTCAGGTCATGTGGCGCCTGAGCGGATCGGTCCGGATGGTCGGGCGAGCGACGGTGCCGGGGCCCAGGCGAACGAGGAGCCCGGGGCTCGCGGCTCGGTTGCCGGTAGCTGTCGTTCTGGCCTGCACCGCAGCGCTTTCCGTGGCTTCCCTGGCTGCTCTATCCCTGCTCGTGGCGTCTCCCCGTGCGGGAGCAGCCCAGCTACTCTCGGGCCAGTCGAGCTCGGCGGGAGACGGGAACGGTCAGGTGTGGGTGGTGGTCGGCGTACCAGGTGGCCCGGGCTGTCCTGTAACGGAATGTCCTGGTGGCACATGGACCGGTCCGAGCGGGGGCGGCGAGTCGGCCGGAACGCCGAGCACGCCGTCGCCGTTTCAGTGCACATGGATGCAGGCACCATCGTCGGTGCCCCCGCCGCCTGGACAGGCAGGGGGATCCTGGTACCTCCAGCAGTGCGCGGCCACCGACTCGAAGGGTGCCTTCGAGACGACGGCAGTCTGGGTCGTGCCTGCCGCGCAATCGCCTCCGCCTCCATCCCCAGCTGTGCTCGGAGCGCAGGCTGCTTCGCAGATAGGCCTGCCATCGCCGGCCATAAGAACGGATCCGGTAGCAGTGGACGGGGTGCCTGGTACGGTGGTGAACCTACCCACCTGGTTATGGATAGCCGGCTCCACATGGCATCCTTACTCAGCCACTGCAGCGGCAGGTGGAGTGAGCGCGACTGCCACAGCGGTTCCGGTCTCTGTAACCTGGAGCACCGGCACGGGGCACGAGGTAACGTGCGCCGGGCCGGGAGCAGCCTACGATCCTGACCTGCCTGCCTCAGACCAGCGGACAGGGTGCTCCTATGCATGGCATCAGAGCTCGGTTGGTGAGCCCGGTGGCGTTTTCCAGCTCTCCGCTACCGTGAGCTGGGCGGTCGCCTGGTCTGGGAGCGGCGGCAGTGGCGGAAGCCTGCCATCGCTCGATACCACGTCTACGGTCCCGATCTCCGTGCAGCAGGTCGAGTCGGTCAATACCGATCGCTGAAGTCCGTTGGAGGGCGGGCGGGCGAAGGACTGCGGCCCCTCGAATGAGCCTTGTGGCCAGAGCGCGAGCGGGAATTGCGATCAAGATGGTAAGGTTTCATAGGAGACCGGGTTATCCTGGCGGATGCCCTAGGGCCGCTGCAGCATCGGTCCAGCCCACCAGCGGATGACCATGGTTGCCCAGGACCAGATCGGAAGGGTAAGGAGCGTGCAATGCCAAGTTTTCGTGAACTTCTACAGGAGGCCAGGAGCAGCATCAGGGAAGTAGAGCCAGCAGAGGCGGAGGGTCTCGTCGGCAGCGCAGTGTTCCTCGATGTGCGCGAGCCCGACGAGTACGAGCAGGGGGCGATCCCCGGTGCCGTGCACCTGCCTCGTGGCTTCCTCGAGCTGCAGGTGGAGGGCAGGATACCCGACCACGATGCTCCGATCGTCGTCTACTGCGCCGGGGGCGTCCGGTCGGCGTTCGCCGTTCACAGCCTCGAACAGCTCGGCTACACGAACGTTACGAACATGTGGGGCGGCTTCAACCGATGGAAGGACGAAGGTCGCCCCTGGAGCGCACCTCGTACCCTCACCCCTGAGCAGCGCAATCGCTACCATCGTCACCTTCTCCTGCCCGAGGTCGGAGAAGCAGGCCAGCAGCGGTTGCTCGATGCGAAGGTGCTGTTGCTCGGTGCCGGAGGCCTAGGCTCGCCAGCAGCTCTCTACCTTGCAGCGGCAGGGGTGGGGACGATCGGCATAGTCGACATGGATGTCGTCGATGCTTCGAACCTGCAGCGCCAGATCCTGCACAACATGGAGCGCATAGGTGAGCCGAAGGTGGATTCAGCGAAGAAGACCTTGACCGCTATGAATCCCGACGTGAATGTCGTTGCCTACGACACGCGTCTCGGAGCAGACAACGTGCTCGACATAATCGACTCCTACGACGTCGTCGTGGACGGCACGGACAATTTCCCTACTCGCTACCTGCTGAACGACGCTTCGCTCATAAAGGGGATACCGGTTGTCCACGGGTCGATATTTCGCTTCGAGGGGCAGGTGACGGTCTTCGCGCCTGGTGAGGGGCCCTGCTACCGCTGCCTGATCCCCGAGCCTCCGCCGCCGGAGCTCGCACCGTCCTGCGCTGAGGCCGGTGTCCTGGGTGTCCTCTGCGGTATCATCGGATCGCTTCAGGCGCTCGAGGCGGTAAAGCTGGTGCTGAAGCTCGGAGACCCGCTCGTAGGCAGGCTGCTCGCCTTCGACGCGCTGGCTGAGACGTTCCGCACGTTCAACGTCAGGCGGGATCCGGCTTGCCCGACGTGCGGCGTCGACGCGGGCGAGATCGAGATAGCCGAGTACGACGAGCTATGCATCCCGCATGTCCACAGGTGACCGGCATGCCACAGGTTACGGGCAGGAGGGCAGCGGTGGGCAGGCTGCAGGTGGCGGGCAGGAGAGCCGCGGTGGGCAGGAGAGCCGGAGGCCGGTAGCACGGGGTCCGAGCGCCAGGGGCGCTTCCCGGCCAGCCGGCGCGCCAGCGGGCGGAGGAGGATCGGGTCAGCCTGCTCCGGGGACGCGCCTGACCGACTCCGGGATAGAGATTCGCTCCCTCTACAGTGCGCAGGACCTGGAGGCCTTCGATCCCGGATCAAGCCTCGGACGTCCGGGCCAGTTCCCCTATACGCGTGGGATCTACCCTACGATGTATCGCGGGCGCCTATGGACCATGCGTCAGTACGCGGGCTTCGGTACAGCGGAGGCGACTAACGAGCGCTTCAAGTTCTTGCTGGCAGCGGGCCAGACAGGGCTGTCGTGCGCCTTCGATCTGCCGACGCAGATGGGATATGACTCGGATCATCCTCGCTCGCTGGGAGAGGTGGGTAAGGTCGGTGTGGCTATCGACTCCATAGACGACATGCGACTCCTGCTGGCAGGCATTCCGCTCGATAGGGTCACCACCTCGATGACGATCAACGCCACTGCAGCCATCCTTCTCCTCCTCTACGAGCTCGTTGCCGAGGAGCAGGGCGTGCCCTCGGAGTCGCTCGGGGGAACCATACAGAACGACATCTTGAAGGAGTACGTGGCCAGGGGAACCTACATATATCCGCCCCGGGCATCCATGCGCCTCGTGACAGACACTTTCTCCTACTGCGCAGAGCACATGCCGGCGTGGAACACGATCTCCATATCCGGCTATCACATCAGGGAAGCGGGATCCACCGCGGTGCAGGAGGTAGCGTTCACCCTCGCGAACGGCATAGCTTACGTCCAAGCTGCACTCGACGCAGGGCTCGAGGTGGATGCCTTCGCCCCCAGGCTGAGCTTCTTCTGGAACGCGCACAATAACTTCTTCGAAGAAGTCGCGAAGTTCCGTGCTGCCCGGCGTATGTGGGCGAAGATCATGACGGAGCGTTTCGGTGCTCGCGATGAGCGGTCAAAGCTCCTTCGTTTCCATACGCAGACCGGGGGCTCGACCCTCACTGCTCAGCAGCCGGAGAACAACATCGTCCGGGTCACGCTTCAAGCGCTCAGTGCGGTAATGGGCGGTACTCAGAGCCTTCACACGAATGGATTCGACGAGGCGTTGGGCCTGCCCACGACGAAGGCTGCCAAGATCGCGCTGAGGACCCAGCAGATCATCGGCCACGAATCCGGAGTGACCGACACCGCAGACCCTCTGGGCGGCTCCTACTTCGTAGAGACGCTGACGGATGCCGTGGAAGAGGGGGCATGGGAGTACATGCGCCGCGTAGACGATCTTGGTGGAGCGGTGCCGGCAATCGAGGCCGGTTACATGCAGGAAGAGATCGAGAAGGCCGCCTATGCCTATGCGAAGGCAGTCGATGACAGGGAGAAGCTGATAGTAGGGCTGAACTCCTTCACGGAAGAGGAAGCCGAGCCAGCAGATGTGTTTCCTATAGACCCGGCATTTCAGGAGACTCAGGCCCAGCGCGTGCGCCTGGTACGTGAGGAAAGGGATCAGCCTGCCGTCGAGGCCGCGCTTCGCGCGCTGGAAGCAGTGGCACGAGGCAGTGCCAACCTCCTTGTCCCGATGAAGGAAGCCCTTCGGGTTCGCGCAACGTTGGGAGAGGTGTCGGACGTCCTCCGATCGGTATTCGGCGTGTACCAACCCGTGCGCTGAGCGCTTCCCGTCACTCTGCCGCCCAGTACGCTCTGGCGCAGATGTCGAAGCTCCATCGTGTCGCGTAGGACAAGGCAATAGATGCTGACGCTGTATCCGGCCGGAAATCTTCCGATAGCGAAGAGCGGCGCTCCAGGAGCACAGGGAAGCATCATGACCTCGGTCGACTCAGAAGACATCGCTAAGAGACTATATATGCCAGATGTCATGATAGTTCAAATCAGCAAGTAAATCAAGGGAAAATCCGACTCCACGTGCCCAGTAGCACGCGATATCTCCGGCCTTGCTATGGCTGGCAGGGCATTTTCGACTTTTCAGCTCCCTATCCGTGCGGCGTCCCGCCGCTAAGCGCGCGACGTCTCGAGAGCGGAAATGCTTGACCTGAGCGCGAAAACCCTCTTTTATGGCATGAGGCAATACCGGTCGCGCGAATGGGCGCGGGCGGCTACGAGAGGAGGTGTAGTGAATAGGTCAGATGTTGTCAGGGCAGTGAGCAACGTTACCGGGCTCGCTCGCAGTCAAGCGGAGCAGGCGGTCGACGGGTTCCTGGGTGTCGTGATGTCCGAGATCAAGGCGGGCCGCAAGGTATCCCTCATGGGTTTCGGAACTTTCACGCCGACCAGCCGTAGGGCGCGTCTCGGGCGTAACCCTCGCACTGGCACCCCGGTGCAGATACCTGCCACCAAGGGTGTCCGGTTCGCAGGCGGTTCATTGTTCAAATCGGTACTTAACAAGGGAGGAGAGATACCAATGCCAGCAGCGACCACTGCGAAGAAGGCTACGGCTAAGCGGGCAACCGCGAAGCGGGCTACGGCTAAGAAGGCCACCGCGAAGCGGGTCACGGCGAAGCGGGCACCAGCCAAGCGGGCTACTGCGAAGAAGGCCACTGCGAAGAAGGCCACTGCGAAGCGGGCACCAGCCAAGCGCGCCACCGCGAAGCGGGCACCAGCCAAGCGCGCCACCGCGAAGCGGGCTACGGCGAAGAAGGCCACTGCGAAGCGGGCACCAGCCAAGAGGGCAACCGCGAAGCGGGCCACGGCGAAGCGCGCCACGGCGAAGCGGGCTACGGCGAAGCGGGCAACTGCGAAGCGGGCACCAGCCAAGCGGGCCACGGCGAAGAAGGCCACCGCGAAGCGTGCACCAGCCAAGCGCGCCACCGCGAAGCGGGCCACGGCCAAGCGCGCCACGTCGGCGCGCACGCGCTGACCTGCATCCTGGTGATGTAGCTGTCCGTAGCCGGACCAGCATCGGTACCGGCTGCGGACAGAGCGGTGTGTTTGCGGCAGAAACGCAGGGCGCCGGGCTCCTCAGGTATCAGTTATGAGGTGAAATGCCTCGCCAAGATCGAGGGAGGCGTGGCGCCCTACCTGCTTCGCACGCTCAGTTACCCATGCCCGAAGAGCGCTACGGTCATTCGGGTCAGCTATCCCCATGGTGGACATGAGTTGGCTGCGATGGGCGCCAAGCGCGTCGATCTTCTTACCCAAGGTGTCGCTCACGTCTTCGACATGGTTCACCTCCTCTGCCTCCCATAGGTAGATGGCATCTGGCCGGTGGGCCGGGCCTCCAACGCCAGGGAAGAAGAGTGGATCGCGAGCTGCTACCACGGCATCCAGGGTGAGAAAGCCTGCGTTCCGGTGGTCTGGATGCAGCCGGTAGCGCTTGAACGGGTCGTGGCCCATGACTACCTCTGGACGGAGCTCGCGAATCCAGGCACAGAGCTGGCGACGCTCGCGCAGTCCTGCCTCCAACTCGCCGTCCATCCACCCGAGGAAGATGACCTTCCCACGGCCGCCCAGTGCCCTTGCAGCGGCGCGTTGCTCCTCGCGCCTCATCTCCACCAGCCGTGGAACGTTCTCCGCTGGATCCCAGCTACCCTTCGACCCGTCGGTGCAGACTATGTGGTGCACCAGGCAGCCCCGCTCTGCCCACTTGGCAAGCGTCGCTCCACAACCGATCTCTATGTCGTCAGGATGGGCTCCTACAGCCACTGCTACAGCGGGCGCGCGATGGTTATCGAGCTCGCTGCCCGGATCTGGGGCTTTCCGGTAATGCACGGAATCTCGGCTGGTCATGGGCCATCCAGCCCGGCGAGCCTTACCAGCTCGGGATCTTCCGTAGCCATAATGTCATCCAGGGTGTCCACATCATGGGATAACGCCCGCGAGAAGATAATGGTGCGTGGCACGAGGGCTTCATGGGCAGACTCCACATGGTGCAGTAGTGATGAAGGTCCGAACGCGAAGCGGAAGGATACCTGCGTGGGGACGCTGAGGACAGCGGTGCCCTCGAAGCGGTGGTCGGGCACGATGAGGACACCGGTCAGAGAGGCTATCTGGCCGGCGTAGCGAGGGTGGCCGGTATCCCAGAACCTTCTGAGGTCAGCCGGGTTCGCCAGGTCGCTGCATACTATGGTCACACGCCTCGATCCCCTTCCGGCCAGGTAAGCTACCCCGGCAGCAACTGCCTGGTTCAGGTCCCCGTCGGGGAAGGGGAGCAGCTCTACGTCATGAGCGCTGGCGAGGTCGCGTAGGGCTTCCGTGCCATCGCCCACGACGAGCGATCCTCTGGGCAACGAGCACAGGACGCGCCGGGCGAGCTCTATCGCTATCGCCCGGCGTGCCTCGGGGGTCGCATCAGGGGCCAGGCGCCCCTTGGCGGCTTCGAAGCTTTTTATAGGGACGAGGAAGGCATGGCGGGCAGCCGTGCCCTCGCCGGCCGGGGAGCGCCGGAGCACATGCTGGGCACCAGCGCCCGCAGGCTCGGCACTAGAGCCCGCAGGCTGGGAACCAGCGCCCGCAGGCTGGGAACCAGCGCCAGCAGGCTGGGAACCAGAGCCGGAAGGCTCGGAACCAGCGCCAGCAGGCTCGGCACCAGCCTTGGTCATGCTTGTCGTGGTCACAGCCCAGAGTTTTCCACGCCAGCCAGAGCTACGGTAGCCCTGGCGGTCCGGCATCATCACGCATATAGCATTGCGCTGATGGAGGAAGATCCGCCTATGGATGGTCCAGTGGCGGTGATCGGAGCGGGCTCCTGGGGTACCACAGTGGCTACGCTATTCGGTCGCCGCCTACCTGTTCGCTTGTGGGCTAGACGCGCCTCGGTGGCAGAGGCCATGGCTACCACCCAGACCAACGAGGCCTATCTCCCGGGTCACAGGTTGCCGAACAGGGTCTCTGCTACCGCTGATCCGTCCGAGGCCCTCGATGGCGCCTCTTTGGTAGTGATAGCAGTACCTTCGCATGGCGTCAGATCTGTCTGCCAAGATATATCGGGCAGGATCCCTCCAAAGGTGCCTCTAGTGAGCCTGACGAAAGGGATAGAAGCAGGCAGCGATCTGCGCATGACGCAGGTGCTCGCTGAGTTGCTCCCAGGCCATCCAGCAGGCGTGCTCACGGGGCCGAACCTTGCCACGGAGGTGGCGGCCGGTCAGCCTGCCGCATGCGTGGTGGCTTTCGAGAACGAATGGTTGGCGCGTCTCGTCCAAGCGGCACTGGCCTCACCCACCTTTCGCGTCTATACGAACACGGACGTGGTGGGCTGTGAGATAGCAGGAGCCTTCAAGAACGTCATAGCCATCGCGGCTGGGGTATCCGATGGCCTGGGGTTCGGTGACAATACCCGAGCGACCCTCATATCGCGTGCCCTGATCGAGCTGGGAAGGCTGGGGATCGCGCTGGGCGCTGTGCCCTTCACCTTCGCCGGGCTCGCAGGAGTGGGAGACCTGGTCGCGACGTGTACCAGCCCTCGTAGCCGGAACCACTATGTGGGGATGGAGCTCGCCAGGGGGCGCTCGGCCGCAGAGATCATGGGGGAGATGTCGATGGTGGCCGAGGGGGTGCGTACAGCACCATCCATGGTGCACCTGGCTCGCCATCACGGCATAGAGCTCCCCATAGCCGAGCAGGTGGCGTCCCTGCTGGCGGGGTCATGCGATGCGGATGAGGCAATATCACGCCTGATGACTCGCTCTGCGAAGTCGGAGATCACCGGGGTCGCATATGACCTGAGCTCCGGTTCGAGGTGGCGAGCCGACCACGGCGGCCCCGGCGACTACAGCAGTGCTGCCGACTACAGCGGCCCCGGCGACTACGGCGACGAGATCAGCCCGAGCGACCAGTCCGGATATGAGGACCAGTCCGGAGCTGAGCGTTTGCATCAGGTGCAGGAGCTCATCTTGGCGCCGCTGGCGAGGGACCTCGGTGCCGTGGACGCACGCCATCGCCTGGCTCTGTCGCAGGTGTCGGAGGTTCTCATTGCCCGGGGATCGACCCCGGAGGAGGTTCGCGAGGCGGCAGCGGGCGGGATGCTCTCGCTGCTGGTCGCCGAGAAAGTAGCCATGCCCGCCCGTGAGCGCTACACACGGGCCGATATGGCGGCTGGCACCGGTGTGGCGATAGACGTGCTGGAGCGCCTGTGGCGTGCTCTTGGTTTCACGGATGTAGGTGACAACGAGATCGCCTTCACGGACGTCGACATGGAGGCGGCTCGCGTCCTGGATCGCCTGATGAACGCCGGCGTGACCGACCTGGAATCCGGCATCCAGATGGCGCGTGTGCTGGGCGCCTCGATGGCCCGTGTTGCCGAGGCCGAGGTCGCTGTGGCGAGAAGCTGGGACGATGACGACGACCTGCTAATGGCCGAGAGGCTTGTCCTGGCATCAGATTCCCTGCTGCCGGCGTTCGGGCGGCTGCTCGAATATGCCTGGCGCAGGCACCTGGAAGCGGTGGTGAGAAGGCTCATGATCCAGCGCGCGAGCGGCGCGGAGCTGGATAGCGCCGGCGGCATGGAGATGGCGGTCGGATTCGCCGACATGGTGGGTTTTACCGTCTTGAGCCAGCAGATAGCAGCCGAGGATCTGGCCCGCGTCATCACCCGCTTCGAGGAGATCGCATACGACAGGGTAACCTCGTGGGGTGGTCGAGTAGTGAAGATGATAGGCGACGAGGTCATGTTCGTGGCCGACGATGCGGAGCGCGCTGCCTCCGTAGGCCTGGACTTAGCCGAGGCATATGCGGACGACGAGCTGCTGTCGGATGTGCGTGTCGGTATAGCGGTAGGTCCGGTGGTGGCAGTCGATGGCGACTACTACGGTCACACAGTGAACCTGGCGAGCCGGATCGTGAACCTGGCGGATCCGGGCGCCGTTCTCGTCGACCCGGGCATGCACGCCTGCCTGGGCGATCGCGACGGGTTTGTCTGGCGCTCTCTCCGCCCGCGATACCTGAAGGACATCGGCAAGGTCGAGCTATGGTCGCTCATGAGGCCCGGTCAGGAGGAGCAGGCAGAGAGTCGGAGGCTGGGGGAGCGCTGGCAGCGCTTCTCGGACAGCTTCATGAAGGACCTGGAGGAGCTGCGGGCACGCGGGGAGCGCCTGATTCAAGACGCAACGGATCGCCAGGCTGCGACCAAAGGCCAGGAGGCTGGAACCGGCGGGCCTACCAGCTAGGGGCCACCTGCGGACTCTCGTAGCAGGAGGGTAGCAATTCGCCACGGGCCAAGCGGAAGGCGCTCACTGAAAGGCTCCAAGGGGTGGCCGGTGAGATCCACCCGCCACCCTGTGGCTCCCGGAAGCACAGCCTCGCCTGGCTTGTCGCTGGCGTTGAACAGGCGAACCTCGAGCTCGGATCCGGCGCGACGTACGCTCGACACGACGGCCCCTACCACCTTCAGCGCTTGCCCGGAGTCGCGCCTGGTTCCCTCCCCGCGCCCGTAGACCACTCTTAGAGGGAGAAATGCATCATCAACGAGAGCGTAAGGGTCACATGTCCCCTCGCCAGCCCAGATCGCATACCGGCCGGCTACATGCCCCAGCATCTGGGAGCCGACCAGAGGATCTGTGGGCCCGGCCGGCATGGGGCGGTAACGCATTCCTACCCCCGAGAGCATTCCTGTTGCGCGAAGCAAGGTGATGGTAAGCGCGTCGGCAGCCGGAGGCTGGGGCGATCCATCGTCGCCGGAGGGCCTGGTAGCCCCCGAATCCTGGGCTGCGGCCGAGGGTTTGGCAGCTCCGGGACTCTGGGCAGCTCCGGGATCCTGGGCAGCGGCCATGTAGGGGCCAGGTTCGCCCCGGCGAGCCTCCTCGTCTCGCACCAGCTCATATTCGCACAAGCCCTCATGGGCAACTGCCAGCCCCCCTGCCATGACGAAACGGCGCGATGGCCAGGTGGGAAGCGGCAGCTCGTGCGGGCCTCCTTCGGCCAGGAGGCCCCTTTCGACGACGGCGAAAGCGCACTCGGCTCGCGAGGTATCTGCCGGCTCGGGCAGCGGGAAGTGCAGGCGCAGCCTGTGATCCCGGCATGGGTTGTCGAGCTCGACCGTGGCGCGTACGAAATCCTCTCCTGCCCTCAGCTCGTAGGTGGTGAGAACCTCTACCGGCTGTTCTCCGGAGCGCCTCTGGGTGGACGGTTCGATTCGCTCTGGCCAGTGATAGGTGGCCCTGACGACGATACGACCGCGAATCGGGCCAGCCTCCTCAGGGATCACGTCAACGTGCTCTGGTGCGTCGATCACCAGGTCTCCGGCCGGTGGGGAGTAGTTGTAGGTGTCACCCGCATCCCCGCCATCCACGAGGCGTCCGAGCCCAGCATGGCCGTTCAGCGAGAACGTGCCATCGGCTGGGTCGACGACGATGGTCGCGAGGCCGTTCGTGAGGCCCGGGCCTCGTGGGCCACTCGCCGGTGACCCCGTAGGAGATGACCCCGTATGGATGGCTGTCACCGGGTGCTCGGGGACTTCAGGCTTCCACGCGCTCCAGCCGAAGCCAGGCACGCCGGTAGCGAATGCGAGCACGGAGAGCGACCCGGCGGTGTAGAGCCGCACAGCCACTGGAATCCCGGGCCTCTTCTCGATACGAGATAGGATCCCAGCCTTCGTGGCTTCGAGGTCTATGCCGTCTCCCGGCTCGTTCCCGAGCGCCACTTCGATCAGAATACGATCTGGTTCGTCGGTTACCGTGACTGACCGCACCGACGTGCTGGCGTCGAGACGCGTGCTCTGTATGGAGCCGAGCAGGGAGGTAAGAGTATCTGCGTCGAGCGTGAGGTCCTCGGGCAGCTTCTGGCGGGAATCCAGGGGTTGGGTTCCGGGCGGGAGGGGCCCAGCGGGGATCACGAGCTCGATCATGCCGCTCCGGTCGCGCTGCGCAGGGTTCAGGATGGCAGGGCCGGAGCCAGCGAGCGAGGATGCGAAGGAGGCAAGCGCCTTCTCTTCCAAGCCACGTGCGATATGCAGAGCCTCGCGGTGACGGTCCATAACCTGCTCCACCACATCGTCTGCAGAGCAGGCGCATATCGAATCGTGGGCAGCGTTCAGGACCGAACGCTGCCATGCGAGCTCCAGTAGGCGCTCGGGCCAGTGCTCTGGCGGCAGGTAGAGAGCGCACAACGGCTCGGCCAGCTTCTCCAGGTGCCGCTCTGCGCGTGCCGCCAGGCGCTTCACGTCTACTCGATTCGATGCGACCCCCATTAGGAGGTTCGCCCGCGCACCCGAGCGTAGCTCGCCGCGCCATAGAGATGTTTGACGAGAGCCTCTCTTGTCAAGTGATTCATCGACGATATCCAGCGCCTCGGGCAGCGAGACGATAGCGATCTGGTAGCGATCCTGCTCGGCGTTCAGAGCGGACACGGTATGGCCGAGCCATCCAGCGGGCGGTCTGTGATCGGTGCCATTCATCAACAGCATCGCTTCGTCCTCGCCGAGGAACCTCCCTATCTCCACTGCATAGGAGTCGAGATAGTCTCCGAACGCGGTCGGGCCTTCCGGGAGGTCGGCGCCGCTCGAGTATCCGCGCGTGAGCAGGTAGGTGGCCAGCACCTGCGAGCCATCAGGTGCCTCCCAGGTGAACCTCGTGGAGGTTACCTGGCGCGGGACGCCACGCCAGACGGCTGCTCTCGTGATACCGGCCTGTGCGAGGATCTGGGGCATCTGGGCGATGTGCCCGAACATGTCAGGGAGGTATCCGATCTTCATAGGACCGCCGAAGGCGCCGGCGCGGCGCATACCGAGCTGGAGGTTACGGATTATGGTCTCGCCGGAAACGAGGAACTCGTCCATGAGCACGTACCACGGTCCCATGGTGAGGCGCCCGGCTGCCGCCATGGCGGAGATCTGCTCGCGTGCGCCTGGACGCACCTCCAGGTAGTCCTCGACCATGGCCATCTGGCCATCCAGGAGGAAGCACCGAAAAGATGGATCGGAAGCGAGTATGGCGAGCAAGCTGTCCATGGCATCGACGAGGCGCATACGGAACCGCTGGAAAGGGTCGTACCATTCGCGATCCCAGTGGGTATGGGGGACTACGCATACCTGGCGTGCAGCGCTCTTCACGGGCATGGGGAACAGGCTAGGCGGCTACGGGCAGACCCCGGGGCAGGGAAGCTCACGGCTGGTCTCTATGCGGCGGTACCAGCCACAGTGGTGCTCGACGCTCAGGTGGCACCGGCTGCTCGGGTGGCACCAGCTGTTCGGATGGCACCGGCTGCTCGGGTGGCACCGGCTGTTCGGATGGCACCGGCTGCTCGGATGGCACCGGCTGTTCGGATGGCGCCGCCGTCTGGGTAGCCTCGATCCCTGATGAACGTGGTGGTTGGCAGCGACGAGAGATGCGACCTGGTCGGCCATATAGAGAGGGAGCTGGCGTCTCGCGGGCACCAGGTTAGATGCGTGGCAAACGGGGATCCCTGGCCCGAGGTGGGGCGGCTAGTTGGTGAGGCGGTCGCCGGGGGAGATGCGGATCTCGGGATAGCATGCTGCTGGACGGGTACCGGGGTGGCCATAGCTGCCAACAAGGTACGCGGCGTTCGTGCTGCTCTCTGCCCTGATGGTGAGACCGCTCGCGGCGCCAGGAAGTGGAACGATGCCAACGTCCTGGCACTGAGCCTGCGCCTGACGACCCCGGCGGTCGCTGACGAGATTCTCGGGGCATTCCTGGAAACCCAGGTCGATGAGGATGAGATCAGAACGATCCGGTCCCTCGAATCAGGCTAACGTGTGAGTCATGGCGACCTTTCTCATGCTGTCGACTCTCGGCCCTGATGGTGCGGCCACGCTACAGCGGAACCCACAGCGGCTGAAGGAGGTAAACGCCGAGGTGGAGACTTTCGGCGTGCGTATCGTGGATCAGTGGGCCCTGCTTGGCCAGTACGACTTCTGCACGATCATAGACGCACCCGATGATCGCACTATGGCGAGGATGGCTGTGGCTCTAGGTGCGCGAGGAACCATGAAGACGCTCACCATGGCTGCCATCGACGTCGAGGATTTCCTGGAGGACCTGGAGGGCTAGCACTGGTCCCTATTCAGAGGGAAGCCCGGACCCAGGAGGTAGGGCGTGGAGCCGGCGCAGATCCAGGGTAGAGATAAAGGAAGCCTAATGCAGCCGGACGATCCCCTTCGCCAGTATCCCCGATAGCACCAGGACCACTCCGGCTATCCCGAGGACGAGCGGTCCGACTCCTGCCAACTTCTGCCACGTGGCTCCTGCCCCCAGGATCATGCTGTGGTGGTCTATCACAACGGTTCTCACGGCTTGGCGCGAGATCTGGCTCGCGAAGAGCAGCACAGCCAGCACGGCCAGGACACCCACCACCAAGCGCCCTATAAGTCCCTTCCCGAAGAAGGCAGCGAGCAAGGCCAGGGCTGCGACGAAGAAGATCACGACCGACATCGGCAGGTTCGGGTTGAACAAGGCGCCGGTATTGCTGCGGAGGTCCACGAAGAAGGTGAACGGTATCTGCATGGCGCTCGGGTGACCGGTGAAGGAAGGCCGCTTCAGATTCAGCCACGGGAGGAAGGCACTTACCACCATGGCAACGGCTGCCGCCAGGGCTATGACAAGTGCCACCACCCTGCGTACCGCCCCCATAGCGACTCTCGTCCCTGGCAGGCGAGGAGCGGAGCGATCTCTGCCCCACGCCTGGTGGGCAGGCCCGGGTGAGGGCACCGGTGAGCCCGACCACCCTGGCCCGACACGGGTGTCAGGGAGCGCGCCCGGCAGGAGACCAAAGGGTGTGGTGGTTCCTGATGCACCGCTTCCAGCTCCTACCGCTCCTCTGGTTACGCTCAGGGTGTCCAGGCCGGCCGCTGCCTGGCGGGCCGCGGCCTGGGAGAGAGCGACCGCTTCGGCACTGGCCTCCGGCAGGAGGAGGCGGCTATCCACCCAGGCTGCCCGTCCTGCGGGGTCTGCCACGCGGGCCCATAGGCCCCTCTGCTCGGTGCGCATCAGCCGCGTAGCCGGAGCGAAACGCTCTGCTGCCTGGGAGTCCGGGTCGGGGAGCGTCCATGCAGCGAGCCCTGCGAGCGGGGCCACGAACGCTGATGCCACACCTGCTCCTCCAGGGGACTCCTGCTCCATCGTCTGAGCGGTGGGCAGCGGGCTGGCGTACACCTGGCCTACCTGGGCAGGCCCGGAGGCCGGCTGACCAGATGCCTGGGGACTAGGGGCGAATGCCGAATAACCGGTTCCCTGTCCCACGTATGTCCCGCAACTGGTGCAGGTAATAGTACCGTCCGGGACTATCTGACCACATCTAGTACACTGCACGATGCAAGGCTAGCGCCAAATCACGGATGACGCTTGGAATGCTCTCCTGTTGCTCGGGAAGGAGCTCCCTACCACCACCAGAGGCCCTGACGGCGGCGGGAGGTGCGTACCTCTTCGCCGGAGAAGGTGGCAGGCAGCAGTGTGTTGTCGGAGAGGCGCCTCACCCGGTACCCGGCCTCGGCTACCTCGGCTATCTCGTAGCCGTGGGCCCAGGCACCCCGGAAACGGTCTCGTACTTCTACCCTCGTGCCTGGCTGCAGGCTCTGCTCGTCCCCCGGCTCCCCCGTTGTCGATCGCATAGGTGATGGCTTATCGTAGGTCTTGCCAGCCGCTTCAATCGAGCTGGTCGCTGTCATGGGCATCTCTGATCCTCCGTTCCGACCCCCTCGTCAGCCTTCCGTTGGATCACCCATCTATGGGCTACTGCCTCGCCGTTCCATGGGCCTGTTCCTACTCTCGCGCCAGACGGCTGCCAATACAAGGGGCAGGGCGCGGGAGTTTTTGCAAGCGCGCGGGCGAGCAGAGAAGATACTGGTGTGACTGGGCGTGTGACGTGATCGTCAGTGACTGACGACAGGGTACCTGCTGGTGCTGCCTCGCAAGGTTTGGCCGGCGAAGCGCGTGAGAGCTCGGCGAAAAGGCCGAGCCTGGCGAGAGAGCTTGCCCTATGGTCGTCTGGCGCGAGGTGCATAGCAGGTATCGACGAGGTCGGGCGCGGTGCATGGGCAGGTCCCCTGAGCGTGGGGGTAGCCGTCCTCTCGGCCGAGGTGACCGGTTCAGCGATACCGCGTGGGCTCAGAGACTCGAAGCAGCTCAGCGAGGAGGCTCGCGAGCGTATCTTTCCTGCGATAGCGTCGTGGTGTGTGACGTGGGCGGTCGGTCACTCAGAGCCATCTGAGTGCGATAGAGTGGGGATGTCACGGGCCCTCTCGCTCGCAGCGGAGCGTGCTCTGGGAGCGTTGCCAGGCGATGTCACGTCGGGCTTGTCTGCCATCCTCCTCGATGGGGGGTACGACTATGCGACGGGGGCGCTACGTTACGCGGGCATGGATCTGGTCCCGGTGGAAGCGGTGGTGAAGGGAGACTCGCAGGTGGCGTGCATCGCTGCGGCAAGCATCCTGGCCAAGGTGACCCGCGATCAGATGATGCGCGATCTGGGGAGGCACTTCGAGGCCTACGACTTCCCAGCGAACAAGGGATATCCGTCCTGGCGTCACGTAATGGCCATAAACGGCTGGGGGCCGAGCAGCATCCACAGGCTGAGCTGGTCTTACATGGACAAGCTGCCCTGGGATGCTGGCGCGCTCAGATCGACGTGTCCCCGCGTTCCCTGAGGTAGCGCTGCCAGGCCGGGTAGCTGGCGGCCTACCTGAAGGTAATGCTGCCAGGCCGGGTAGCTGGCGGCCTACCTGGAGGTAATGCTGCCAGGCCAGGTGCTACCCGCTTGCCACTCAGCGGGCAGCTACGGGTGGCTCCTTGGGCAGGCCAAGCACTCGCTCCCCGACGATGTTCCGCAGTATCTCATCGGTCCCACCTGCGACCCGCATGCCAGGCCCGCCGAGCACGAGCTGGGTCCAGGCAAAGGCTCCCCAGGAGCCACTGTCGGCGATCAGAGCTGGCCCGAGCGCATGGCCCGCGAACTCGGCTATCCGCCGGAGGTTCATCGTCAGGGAGAGCTTCGCGATGGACAGCTCAGGGCCGGGAAGCTGGCCGGCCCGGATCTTCGCCAGCGCCCGCTGGTTATTGTACGTGGCGACCTTCGAGTTGATGTAGATCGTGGCAAACTCCTGGCGCAGCAGGGGATCGTCTGCCTTGCCGAGATGCCGGAGAAGCTCGATCAGCCGGGTGGTTCCGAGTTGGCCCATGCCGCCGCCAGCACCCCCAGCACCTATCGCAGCACGTTCATTCATCAGGGTGGTGAGCGCTACTGTCCAGCCACCGTTCACCTCGCCGAGGCGGTGATCGTCTGGAATCCTCACGTCCGTGAAAAATACCTCGTTGAAGGAAGCACCTCCGGTCATCTGGCGCAGCGGCCGCACTTCCACCCCTGGGGCGTGCATGTTGACCACGAAGCCGGTCAGGCCCTTATGCTTGGGAAGG
>DAHXND010000107.1 GCA_027366675.1 Acidimicrobiales bacterium | reverse complement strand
CGGGAACTTTCCGAAGTGGCTCATACCGGTGCCTGCTATGAAGACCTCGCGCATCCGCTAACTCCTTTCTCACTATGGCTAATCGTCACAGAACCTGATATAGGTGGCGCTCCATCGCGGATAGGTTCCATATCTCCGGATGCCTGCGAGTCACTCCGAGCCTGGAGCGCGCGCCTGTCCCACGTGTCGCTGGTAACGCCCCGCTTCCTTAGAGCTGCGTACTGGACTCTCTGGCTTGGGGTCTTAGGCAGGGCGTCCATCACCTCGACGAAGCGAGGGATCGCGTACTTGGCCATTCTGTTTTCGCAGAATCCTACTAGAGCGGCCGGGTCTAGTTGAGCACCTGGGCGCGGTATCACACACAGCTTTACCTCATCTTCTCCGAGCTCAGAGGGTACGGCGTGAGCAGCACACTCGAGCACATCGGGGTGCTGCGCTACTACCGTCTCTATTTCCCAGGCAGAGATATTCTCGCCAAGCCGCCGGATGGACTCCTTCTTGCGACCACGATAGAAGAAAAAGCCATCGCTATCCTCGACGGCGAGGTCTCCCGTATGGAACCAGCCACCACGCCACGCGACCTTGGTGTCGTCGGGCCTGTTGTTGTAGTAGCTCGATGCTCCGCCTGGCCCGCGAAATGCGAGCTCGCCGACCTGGCCAGGGGACAGGGGATGGTCGTCATCATCGAGGATACGGAACTCGGTGTCACCCACTGGCCGGCCCATCGAGCCAACTTTCCCGACGTCGTTCAGGAGGAGTCCTGGTGCATCTACCAGGCCGTAGAATTCGACCAGGCGGACGCCGAATCGGTCCTCGAAGCTTCGCCACAGGTCAGCTGGGCATCCTGCGGATAGGACGGTTCTCACCTGGTGAGCCCTGTCCATGGGCGAGGTGGGCTGTTTCATGATAAGGGCGATCATCCCGCCCAGAGCGTTGAACTCGGCGGCACCGAAGCGCCTGCACTCGTCGAAGTGAGTCGCAGCCCGAAACCTCTCACCTAGAGCGAACTGCGCGTCCAGAAGGATTGACCCCAGCATGGAGATCATGAGTGCATTGCCGTGGAAAAGTGGTAGAGATGTGTAGATAGTATCTCCTGGACGAACAGAGAGAGAGCCAAGGATGGCGAGCAACCCAGCTACGCCGTCGCTGCCGCTCGATACGACACCCTTGGGTGGCCCGGTCGTGCCCGAGGTATATAGCATCGCAGCACCGCCAGCGGCTGTAGTGCTGTCATCTGGCAGGACGATTTCCGTCGCATCGTGCGAAATAACGCGATCGAAGGACCAGTATCCCTTCGGGAGTGAGGTGTCGGGATCTCCAGGCGAACCGACTACGACTACGTGGAGCGGGTTCCTGTTGGCCTTCTGGACGCTGTCTAGAGCAGTGATCAGATCAGCGTGAGCTACAGCTGCACTGACGCCGCTGTCCGTCAGGATGTGTGCCAGAGTGGGGCCTCGCTGAGAGATGTTTATCGGGACGACGCTCGCCCCGATAAAGGATGAGGCGAAGAACGTCCACAGGAATTCAGGTCGGTTCCCCATCATGATGGCTACGCGATCCCCTGGTGCTACGCCAAGGTCGAGCAGGCCATTCGCCACTCTTACAGATGCGTCGAGCACCTCACTCCATGTGTAAGTCTCGTCGTTGAAGCGAAGCCAAACGGCGTCTGGATGGGAGTTAACACGCTCACGGACGAGCTGTTCTATCATGCCTTTCTTCGTCATGAAGCCGCCTTGGCACGTTGACCGGCCGTGTTCCTGGCATCATGTGGCAGCAGATCTCCTATGATGCGCTCCGCAGCTACTATGCCCAGGAATTCGTTGACCCCATCCTCCACCAGAGCGGCACGTGCGTCACGGAACAGCTTCTCCACGAGAATCCCGCGGGCCAGCCCGGTTCCCCCATGCACCTGTATTGCCCGGCTGGCGACTTCGAACGCAGCGCGCGTGCAGTTCACCTTGGAAGCTATGGCATGGGGGAGGGATGGTGCGGTCGAGGTACGAGACAGTACCGCCCGCGAGAGAGCTCGAGCCTGCTCGACACGGCTGAACATCTCGAAGATCTCCGTTTGGATGAGCTGATGCGATGCGATGGGTTTGCCACCCTGGACTCGCTCGACTGAATAGTCGAGGGCCTCTTCGAAGGCAGCACGAGCCAGACCGGTGAAGATCACACCCATTCCAGAGTTGGCTGTGGCCAGAGTCAGGTCGAGCACTGTGGGATAGCTATCCAGGGTAGCGATCATGTAGTCGCCGGGTATTCGCACATCCTCGAAGAAGATCGCACCCTGGTTCAGGGCACGTTGCCCCAGCTTGTCCAGAGCTGTATCGCGGCTCACCCCGGGTAGGTTCAACGGTACTACGGCGACACCGCCCCCGCTCATGCCTCGGGCAGGATCGATAGTGCAGAAGAGCAGGGCGTGGGTAGCTATGGTGCCATTCGACACCCACGCTGCCTTCTGTCCGTTCACTACCCAGTCGCTACCATCTCGTTTGGCCCGGCAGTTGCCTGCAGTAGCGGGCCGGTCGAAGAACTCAGTTCCGACGCCAAGTTCATCGGATCCGTGCCCTGGTTCCGTGATCGCCCAGCAGCCAATCACCTTGCCTTCCGTATCTTCTACGAAGGGGGCTACGATCTCATCAAGAAGGCGCTGGTTTCCTGTCAAGAGCCCGAATGCTGCGGCGAAGCTGAAGGGAAACGCGGCAACACCGAGGCTGATCCCTATATCCGCTGCGCCCCATCCGAGCTCTTCGAACACGAGGGCCTGGGCCAGGGGATCAAGTGCCAGGCCCCCGACTTTCTCTGGCAGGACGGCTGCATGCTGACCGAGCGCGTACCAGGATCGGAAAGCGTCCCAGAGAGGCGAACTGGGAGCGATAACCTCCGTCGGTGACAACTTGTCGAGATCCAGGGAGATCGGTCGGAGCACCGTAGCGCTGAAGGCGTGGACCTGATCACGCAGTGCCTCGTGCTCAGGAGTAAGGGACTGACTGCATTCGATGTATCTTGGTGCGGTGCTTATCATACTTGTTCTTCACCTCCGCAGGCTGTTGGCTGGGCCCAGGCATCTATCCGTATCGCTGCTCGCGATCAGGCCGTTGATGTCACAGTACAAGGAATTAGGACACGTGTCCAGGGTCTAAAGTCCCGATCTTGGCATCCTTTGGGGCTGATGCCTCGCCATCAGGGAACCGCAGCCCAGGGATACGGGTGGTAGTTCGCCCGGACCTGGGAGGAACTGACGCTTCACAGCCTAATATTGCGACCCATGATCATTGAGCCCGTGGCAGATGTTGTCCTTCTGGCCGGGGGCCTGGGGGGAGCCCGCCTCGCCCCGATCCTTGAACAGCGCCTGGGCGAGGGCAAGCTGGTAGTCGTCGTCAACGTGGGAGATGATTTCGATTGGCTCGGGCTCAGAGTTTGCCCGGACCTTGATTCCGTGTGCTACGGGATGGCTGGCATCTTCGACGATGAGCGTGGTTGGGGACGGCGCGGCGATACGTCAGCCGTCATGCAGTACCTGAGCTCCCTTGGCAATCAGGGCCCGTTCTATCTCGGGGACCATGATGTGGCTTTGTCGCTGGAGCGCACCTTCCGGCTGGAGAATGGCTACTCCCTCTCCGCGGTGACTGCTGATCTGGCTGCCCGGCTCAGGGGAGGTGGTGCCGCTGCGGTGGAGATCCTACCGGCAAGTGATGACCCTGCACCGACGGTGCTTCGCCTGGCCGGCGGCACCCGCATGAGCTACAGCCGCTGGTTCGTGGAGGGGAATGCTGCCTTGCCGCTGGCTGGGGTCGACCTGAGCACAGCTCGAGCCAGCGAGAAGGTGCTGGACGCTCTGAGAGCGGCACGAACCGTAGTGCTTGCCCCCAGCAATCCCGTGGCGAGTCTTGGCGCCATCCTGAGCCTTCGTGGTGTTGCAGAGGCAGTGTTGGCTGCGCCCCAGGTCATTGGCGTCCTGGCACGGTCGAGCCGCCCTGAGCCCACCGGCCAGCCGTCCCTTGCCAGGCGCCTACGCTCCCAGGATGCGCTCCTCGCCGCTGTCGGGGTGCGAACGGATGTAGTAGGCCACGCCTTGCTGCTTGCCCGCTGGACGGATCGGCTCATAGTAGACCAGGTGGACAGGCAAGCCGTTCAGACGGGCCTCGACGATGCAGCGTCGCAAGATCGACCAAGAGGCCATTTCCCAGCCAGTTTCCCAGGCAGTTTCCCAGCCAGTTTCCCAGCCAGTCCGAAGGCAATCAGGATGCGCAACCAGGTAATAGGAGCAGACATACTGAATACGGAAAGCCTTGGCGATGGCCTCGCTTCACTGTGCACCGGTCCCGCCTGATCCTCGCATCCGGGCAGTACCCGCTCGCGGCCCCGGGATTAGGGTCAAGAGACCCATCAAGAGACCCGGGACCTTAGCCTCTAGTGGCTGGAATCCAGTAAAGGTACTGTGAGTAACGAGGGGTTGGAACAGCGGGTGCAGGCCTTGTCCGACTGGAAGGAGCGTCGCAATGGTGAACGGATCCGTCGATCTAGACTACTACGAGCGTGCGAAGGGCGGGAAATTCGACCTCGACTGGATGAGAAGCGTGCGCTCCGAGTGGGGCATCAGGGCGAAACCGAGCAAGACCGGTCTAACGTTACGGGATATCGCCGTTAGCTCATATGGCATGGTACCTGATCACGCGCCGCGACGCACTATGGCGCCGCGCGGGTGTGATGTGCGTGATGACGTTCCGGACATGGGCTACACCCTGAACGATAAGGCGGAAGTCTGGTCGGATAACCTGATGGAGCTCTACGAGGAGGCGGTTAGCCGCCAGTGGAGTGCGACGAGAGATATCCCATGGTCAGAGTTGCCCGAGCTCGATCCGGATCTGGAACATGCCATGTGCCAGTTCGCCACGTTCCTATCGGAGGTCGAGATGGTTGCCTCAGACTTCCCGGCGAAGTGGTTGTGGCGCATCAATCACGACTTCGTAGAGGCGAAGATGTTTCTATGCACGCAGATTATGGACGAGGCTCGCCATACCGAGGTCTTTCGCAAGCGCGCCCTGGCTGGTGGCGGAGGTCTGGGTCAGGCGTCGCCTGTCGCGGAGCGCTTCTTGAAGTTGGTCCTGGATGCTCAGAGCTACGATGAAGGATCGGCCCTCATGCATCTCCTGGCAGAGGGGCTGGTTCTATCGGTGTTTCGTGCCGGCGAGCTACTGGCGCCATCACCTGTGGAGAAGCGTATATTCAGGCTATGTATGCAGGATGAAGCCCGTCACGTTGCCTATGGGACCATGCATCTGCGCTATCGGCTTGAAGAGGATCCTTCATTGGCGGAAGACTTCCACGCCTATCTGGATCAGGGCGAGGACATCATTGCCGTGCTTTTCACCACGCCTGCTATTGTCGAGCCCGCTGCCATCCTGGCGGCGGGTAGCCTGAAGGCAGCCGAGGAAACGGGCCTGGTGGCCTCGGATATCGTTCGGACGCGTGTCGTCGAGGAATACCTGGACCGGTGTGATCGTGCTGGCCTGCCGAGGCGGGAGCGGATGAGACTGCCGGCAGCGATGCTGGCTGGGACGAGTGCTGGCGTGTCTGAGGATGGCGGAGCTGGCTCTATCGCTGCCTCGCAGGTGGTGTGACATGAGCACCTTGCAGGCAGATGCCCTGAGTGTAGACGACTTCCCATCGGAGGCATGGTTTGCTCGCATCGTGGCAGATGCGAAAGATCGCCCAGAGGTCTATAGATCTCTGGGCGTAGCCAGCTTTCGGCTGGTTATAGAGATCACCGAAGCGCCGGGGCATGCCCGAAGGTTCGGGCTGGTCCTTGATGGCTACGACATCGACAGCGCTGGTGAGATAGTGGATCTTCCTGCATTCGCTCCGGATGCGACTATCACGGCTCCGCTCGAGGCCTGGAAGGAAATGCTGGCCAATATAGAGGATAACGGTGGGGCGGATCGGCTGCATAGCCTGAACGCGTTGACCCTTGCGGAGGTGCCTATGCGGGTAACTGCTGCCGATCCAATGGGGAGGGACAGGTTCTTCCGTTATGTGGAGACACTGCAGACGCTGTTTGACTCCATAGGCCGTCCTTCGGCGCTCTCCCCATAGTCGAACTCATGGCCTATCGCATCGACGAAAGGTGCATCGGATGCGGAGCGTGTGAGTCGGCGTGCCCGCACGAAGCGATCAGCCAGGCGGACACCTTCGCCATCACCTACGTGATCGAGCCCTTGAGCTGCGATGACTGCGGCCGTTGTCTCGAGGTGTGCTCGCTGGAAGCGGTGCTGCCCGATCCGGCATGGCCGGTTTGCTACGGGCGGGGCTGTCCCCTGTCCTCGGATCGTTATCACGGCTGGGAGTGCTCGGTTGGAGAGGTGCGCTGCGATCGATGCGGGTCGATGCTGTGGCGTGACGGTGCCTGCGGACCCTGGGTGTGCAGCCGATGCCGCCTGGAGGGACGTGGGGGAGCTAGCTGTCCGAAGGTGCGCCAGGTCGAGCGGGGCGGCAGCGCATGCCTTTCCGCGAAGCGGTCCGCCTGAGCGGGCGGGCGGCCCCCGCTGCAACACATGCCTTTCCGCGAAGCGGTCCGCCTGAGCGCTTCGGTTCCCTGGAGTCAAGTCATCGCAGGTGCCGGCGGTGCCAGCATCCAGAACCGTCGCCAGGCGTGATGGGCGCCGCCGGGCTCTGGGTGTATAGGTGTGGGGAGTGGCCATGCGGGCCATTCAAGGTCGCCAGGCGTGATGGGCACCGCCGGGCTCTGGGTGGGTCTAAGGTCCCAGGACTAAAGTCCAGGGCCATTAGCCTCTGGAAATCGGTGCCAGCAGTACGCATGATGTGACACGTGGCACCTTATACATCGAGAGAGCGATCAGGTACACGGCGCGAACGGGCCCGAGACCGGGATTCCGATGCTGCACCGGTCGAGCTAGCGCGTAGCGAGCCACCAGAAGACCATTTCGCCATTGCAGAGCTCATTCGTGCTACGGGTGCCAGTGCTGCGACCATCCATCACTACGTTTCATTTGGGCTACTGCCGGCGCCCTTCAAGACTGCGCAGAACATGGCGTATTACGCACCGGAATGCATAGAGCGATTAAAGGTGATACGGGAACTGCGTGAGCGCGAGATCCCGCTGGCAACGATCAGGCTGCTAATGGCAGAGCACGGAGTGACTGGAGCTCGGGAGCTGATAGATCATGCGAGCCCGCTGGACGTAGTAGCTCTGAGCGTACTGGCTGGTGAGGAAAGAAGGGCATCTCCCGCCGATCTGGTGGAAAGAACAGGACTTACGGCAGGAGATCTGGAGGAGCTGGAGAAGATCAACATCGCTCGGCGGGACGTGGACGGTAGCTACGACAGCCTTACTGTTTCTATAGCGGAATGCCTGAGCCGCCTTAGGCAGGCTGGCATGACCGAGGAGGTCGGGTTTCACCCAGCCGACCTAATACTCTACCGAGAGGCAATGGTAGAGCTGGTTAGAAGTGAGCTCGAGTACTTCGAGGCGCGCGCGTTCGGGCAGGTGCCCGAAGAGCGGGTGCTCGACGTGATGAGCGCTGCTCTGGAGCATGCGGAGGTCCTCGCCGCTCTGGTACATAGGCGGGCCCTGCGTGATGCCCTGGAAGAGGCGGGTAATGGCTCGTCCGGGCCACAGGGATGGCCGTCTGGGACGGCGGTTGCAAGCAGGAAGACAACGACGTGTTAGTTCTGGCATCCTGCCGGAAGGCATGCCCACGAGAGATAGTAACGGGGAGGAAGCTATGAAGATCAGATCACGCGGCTTGGGTAAGCGGGAGATAAATATGGATCTCCATGAGTTCAAGCTGGAGAGGGATGGCGATGAGGTCGTTCTGAGCGGCGTTACACACGCCCCAGTTGCCTGGGAGACGAGTGTGCGGATAGCGGCCGAGGATATCGGGGGGATCCTCCGGATGGCTGCCAGTCCGAAAGTCCTACGTCTCGGTGTGCGCTGGGCGCTTCACATGAAGACCCAGCCGCGCGAGCTACCGCCACCGGAGTGGCAACGGCGAACCGGGCCGGTGAGTCTCAGGGCTCACCTGGCAAGCAAGGGAGAGGAAGCGGATGACTCGATGTCTGGGAGCGGGGACGGCTACGTAGCTGGCAAGAGCGATGGAGACGTTTCATCCGATCCGGGTGAGCCGATCAGGCAGTCGGGCTGAGTGAAGCCGATCTCGGTGATGACTGCGCTAGTGATGCGAAGGAGAGTCGCATGGGCGATACCTATGACGTAATTGTGGTAGGTGCTGGTGTGAATGGGCTTACGACTGGAGCATACCTGGCTCGCGCGGGCCTGAAGGTTGCTGTGATGGAACGTCGGAACGAGTGTGGCGCGTTTGCACTTACCGAAGACCTCTTCGGCGGGGAGAATCCGACGGACACACATGCCGCAGTCTGCTTTCTGCCGATGAGTCCGGTCTGGGGAGATCTGGATCTTGACAGGTATGGCTTCGACTTACTCTTGGGCAAATCTGGTGCCGCAGCGGTCTGGCCAGATGGCAAGAACTATATCTATTACTATGATCTGGCACGACAAGCTCGCGAACTAGAGCGCCTTTCACCCAAGGATGCTCAGACGACCCTTGCGATGCGCCAGAAGCTCCTTCCTGATGCCATGGAGCTTCTCTGGTTATTCTTCAGGCCCCCATCTGCGGAGGGCGCAGAGCGGCTCTTCGACCTGGGTCGCTACGTCGGCATCGAGTCATCCGAGTTCCGTCACATGACGGGGCTCGAGCTGCTGGAGCATCTCTTCGATGAGGAGCATGTCAGGCTGCTCTGGCTTGCTGCAGCGGATATAGGCCTTTTCGGTGACGTGGCCATGGAGGGCGAGGGAGCCGTAGCGGTAATGCTCTCGTCGTTACTGGCGACAGGAACCCCGCGCGGCGGCATGCATACACTAACCCACGCGCTGGTTCGCTGTTTCCGTTCCTATGGTGGCACCCTGTGGCTGAATGCCCCGGTCGATCACGTTGAGTTGGCAGGTGAAGGCGAAGTGGGTGGTCACACGGTAGTCCTCTCCGACGAGGCGCCATATCCGATTCACGAGCTTCACGCCAGCCGCGCGGTCGTGTTCAACGTGGCACCGCCGGTCGTGCATGGCATGCTGGACTCTGAGGCGCTCAGGCATCGTGATCCTGCGCTGCTTGCGAAGATGGAGTCGTGGTCATCTGAAGGCCACTGCGCATTCATTTCTCACTTCCTCATAGACGGCTTGCCGGAATGGGGCTCACGAGAGTGGAACCCGGACGTGGACATCTCGCCGTTCATCCTGCGGCCCTACGATTCCTGGGCGCATGCGCACGAGTCGCAGGAGCGATACCACGAGGACGACACTATGCATGTCCTTGGTGATATCGCTGAGATATATAATCAGACAGGTCAGGACAGATCTAGGATGTCCCGAGAAGGCCACTGCACACTGTCCGTGGAGATCGAGTATCCAGTGGCGCTGAAGGAGTATGGCGGGTTCTCCGCGTGGGACAACAAGGAACTGATCGACCAGGTGCATTGGGCTCACGCCGACATGATGGAGCGGTTGGCGCCAGGGTTTCGTTCGCAGATCGTAAATAGCTGCTACTTCACCCCGCTCGACAACTGGCGCCGGAATGCTTCGGCTGTTTACGGGCATGAGATCGGTGGCGATAACAGTGGACCGCAGTGGTACGAGGGGCGTATGCCGCCGAGAAGTGCCGTGCCAGGTATCTACTTCTCCCAGGGAATCTGGCCGGCCTCTCTGACGCACCTCGGGAATGGGTACGTGGCCGCATGCGCGGTGGCTGAAGATCTTGGCGTCAGGGATCAGGAGTGGTGGCGATCAGTTCCGATGGAACGGTTCCTGGAAAGGTACGTTGCTCATGTCCGAACCAATTGAGAAGCAGCATGATGACGTCGATGTCGTAGTAATCGGAGCAGGACCGAATGGTCTCACGTGTGGGGCCTATCTGGCCAGGTCGGGAGCACGGGTCGTAGTCGTAGAACGCTACGTAGAGAGCGGTGGTGGCTTGACGACCCAGGAGCTGTCGGGCTTCAAGCTGAGCTCGCACGCCATCTACATGCTGCTGGCTGAATTGATGCCGCCATACCAGGATCTGGATCTGGCGCGACATGGGGTCAGGTTCATCCGCCCGGAAGTACAGGCTGCATTCCTCTTCGATGACGAGTCGCTATTGCTGTATAGTGATCCGGCTCGTTCGGCGGATTCAGTTGCCAGGATGTCTCCCGGCGATGAAGAGGCATTTAGCCAGCTATATGATGATTTCCGTCGCGCCTCAGAGGAGTTCATCGTTCCCGCAACCTATGTGCCTCCCGTCGAGCCGCTGGAACAGATCGAGCTGCTGGAGCAGGCGGGGGGCCTCGGTTCCTGGCTGAACGAGCTCGCCGAGCTGACTCCCGCCGAGGTGATTCACGGGTATGGGTTCAAGGATGAGAGGGTAGAAGCGGCGATCGTGTACCTTGCCAGCATGTTCGGGCTGGACCCAGACGCTGGCGGTATGGGCTTCCTCGTACCCGTATATGTGCACCGTCTCATGCAGAGCGCGCTCGTCAGCGGTGGATCCCATCAGCTTGCGTCTGCATTGCGGCGCGCCCTCGAGGCTGGTGGTGGCTCGGTCGCCACCACGGCGTCCGTGCGTGAGGTGATAGTAGAGGAAGGTCGTGTGCGGGGAGTTCGCCTGGATGATGGAAGTGAGATAAGGGCACCAGTAGTTGTCAGCACGCTGAATCCCGAGCAGAACTTCCTGGAGCTCATGGATCCGGAAGCGCTTTACCCGGGTCTTGCCGAGGCAGCCAGGGTATGGGAATGGGATGAGGCCAGTCTGTTCGTAGCGAACTGGGGGATCGTCGGCGAGGCTCCGCGTTATCCCGGGAGGCCAGAGGACGTGAACTCAGCTTTGACCGTGGTCATGGGTCTGGGTGGTCTTCGGGATGTCCGGGATCACTACGACGCGGCTACGAAAGGACGAGTTCCGGACGGACTGCTGGGGCATGGTATGTGCCCATCGTTATTCGACCCGCTTGCGTCAGCACGGCATCTGCCGCAGTTCGGGAACACGGAAGTGCTTCGCTGGGAGTGCCTTGCATCATATGACGTTGATTGGGAGGCAGAGAAGTCGGTGCTGGCCCAGGCAGCGCTTCAGTCGTGGCAGCGGTACGCACCGAACCTCGCGGATGCGAATGTGAGGGTCGAGCTACCCTGGAGTCCGAAGGACATAGAGACGCATCTTCCAACGATGCGGCGTGGAAGCATAAAGCACGGCGCCTATGTCTCTATCCAGATGGGCTATAACCGGCCGTCGGCGGATTGCTCCTCGTACCGGACGCCGATAGAGGGGTTCTACGTGGCAGGAGCTAGCACGCATCCGGGTGGTATGGTGCTCCTGGGAGGGGGCTACAACGCAGCGCGTGTGGTTGCTGAGGATATGGGACTACCGATCTGGTGGTCTGTGCCACCCATGGTTGCTCAGGCTATAGCCAAGGGATATTTGCCCGAGGTCCAGCCTGGACAGGGAGGATGAGGGCGCATCGTACAGGGTGCCTATCCTGGCAGCCGTAGTCGGTTAATCGAACGGTCCATCCTGTTCGCCTGATGGCGAGTTGCCGCTCGAAAAGTATCCTCTCTCAGGATACTACGCGGCCCGCAGGCAGAATGAAGTCCCCAGAGCCCACCAGCATGCTGGTCTCGGTGCCTTCGCCTATGCACGTGGCTACCTCACCGTTCGCGTGCAGGGTCCCCGTGCCCGAGTGCGCTCGCGTGAGTGCGCCTTCCAACTGGGCCATGGTCACCTGGTCTATGTCTGGTCGACTGCCATCTGCGGCCCAGATGATCTTGTGATTGAAGATCGGCAGGTTCAGGAGCGCGCTGATGGCTGTGACATCGACCGGCTCGCTCACGCTGCCATCAATGCTGCAAAGGAGCTCGTCGTTCCTTGTGCAGCTGGCCTGTACTGCCCTGGTGCCCTCTGGCGTCATCTCGCCGGTGGCGATCTCGATCGTGGCCATCTTCTTCGGGAATCCCCAGAGCTCTCTGCCCTGGGCGAGTGCCGTGTCCGTGGTCACATAGATGAGGGGGCAGAACCATCCGGCTTCGGGAACGCCTGCAGGCGGCGCGTCGAGTGTCACGGGAACGAGCACGAGCACTTCCCGGTAGGGCCCTATGGATGACTCGGGGTAGTCAGCGAAGAGCACGGCGGCCATCCCTCCGGTGGCTGCCTGGAGCGGGGGGGGCATGGGAATGGCTGACTCTCGAGGTGCCGGCACGATGGCGATCGCGACCAGGGCGTCGCGGTAGTGAACCGCGGACGTATGGTAGAGAGGCTTTACGAGCGGGATTCCTTGGATGGAGGTCATGTCTCCTGTGCCGTAACCTTTCCCCTTTTATCGTCTAGTAGTGCACTCTACGTTTAGCACTATACTCCCTCAATCATCCATCAGGCATCCAGTGAACACGCTGGTGTGGAAAGATATGCCGGGAGAGGAACGCTGGAGCGGGCAATGAGGGCGGAACCTGTCAATGTCACTTGCCAGTCCTATGGGACCACCCCGTTGCCAGCTACATGGGACCACCTCGCGTCCACTTCGGCCGGCTGCTGAGATGATCTCGGCCTCCGGGCCCTCTCAGCCTTACGTACCGGAGCCGTCGAAGACGATGACGCTGCGGGCCACCTCTCCCGCCTCCATAGCGCGGAACGCCTCGTTCAGCTCCCCGATGGATATGCGACGCGTGACCATGGACGCGGCATCTATCCGGCCCCTGCGCACCAAGTCCACGAGCACAGGGAAGTCGCGCTCGGGATCGGCCGAGCCGTAGACGCATCCGAGGATCGCCTTGGCGTCCACGAAGAGCTCCATGGCGGTGAAGCTGACCTCCTCGGAAGGCGATCCCGCGCCCACGAGTACGGTCGTGCCTCCGCGGCGCGTCATGGCGAAGGCCTGGCGTATCGGCCCGGCCCGGCCAACCACCTCGAATGCGTAATCTGTTCCCCGGGACCCGGTCATCTCGCGCACCGCAGCCACCGGGTCGCAGGCCGAAGCGTCCACCGTGCGTGTCGCACCGAGGGAGGACGCGAGATCGAGCTTGGCGGCCACTGTGTCGAGCGCTATCACCTGCGAAGCCCCGGCGAGCCGTGCACCCTGCACTACGGCCAGCCCCACACCCCCGCAGCCGACGACAGCGACGCTCGATCCGGGTGCCACGCGTGCGGTGCGCCACACAGCGCCGATCCCGGTAGCGAGGGCACATCCGACGAGAGCGGCCAGGTCCAGCGGTACCTCCTTGTCCACCGGGACGACGCTGCCCTCGGGCACCAAGGTCTCCTCGGCAAAGGTGGCTGTGCCGAGACCACGGACAAGCTCCTCCCCACTGAGCGTGGCGTAGGGTGCTGCGAACGCCTCTGCCAGCCCGTTCTCGCAGAGAGCCGGCTGGTCAGCCAGGCACCAGAAGCACCGCCTGCATGCCGGCATCCACGTGAGCACCACGTGGTCGCCAGGCACCACCCTGGTCACACCTTCGCCCACCTCCACCACAACCCCTGCGCCTTCGTGGCCGAGCACCGTCGGGAACATGAACGGCATCGCCCCGTTCTGGATGGAGAGGTCCGAGTGGCATACGCCGCTCGCAGCTATGCGGACACGCACCATTCCCGGCCCGCAGGGAGCGAGCTCGATGTCCTCTATAGCGAAGGGCCGCCCGACCTCATGAAGCACAGCCGCCCGCACGGTGCTCATCGCGCCCCCCCTGGCACGGTGACCGTGTAGGTGTCACGCCCGGAGCGGATCAGCGCTCCTGGCAGATCCCCGGTGAAGGCCTTGCCGGCCACGATCTCGGTGCCGTTCACGATGACGTGCTCGATCCCCCTCGCTTCGGCGTAGAGCCTGCTCGCTCCCCCGGGAAGGTCATCGCGTGTCCTCTCGGGTCCGTGCCCGACCTTCTCGGGGTCGAACACCACGATGTCCGCCCACCATCCTTCCACGAGGCGGCCTCTGTCGCGGAGCCCGTAGAGGCGGGCGGGCACGTCGGACAGCTCATGCACCGCCCTCTCCCAGCTGAGCAGCCCGCGCTTGGCGACGCCCTCGCCGAGCAGAGCCGTCGAGTAGACGGCACCGCACATGACGTCGAGGTGGGCACCCGCGTCGGAGCCGCCTATAACGGTTCGCGGGTCTTGCCACACCTTCGCGCGCAGCTCCCAGTCGGCCTCCGTCTCGGGAATCGGAGGACGCAGGCCGGTACGCAGCCTGTCGGTGACCACGACGTCGAGCATGGCGTCGAATGGGCTCTGGCCCCGCTCCGCGGCCACCTCACCGACCGACCTGCCCTCGCAATCAGCATTGGACGGATCGAAGATCTCGTCGAATCGCAGCATCTTCCAGTTGGCAAGCGCCCCGATGATCCCGGCGTCCTTGGAGTGCGCTCCCTGGTCGAGGCGGCGGCGCACCTCTGGGTCCGACAGGGCGGCGATGCGCTCGGGGATCGGGAGCGCGAGGGTCTCGCGCCAACCCGGCAAGCCGTCGAGGATGGCGCCGTTCTCGAAGGAGAGCCGGATCTTCATCGTATGGGGCAGGGTGAGCGCCACCACCTTCGCTCCGCGCTCGGCTGCAGCGTCGGAAGCGGCCAGCTGGTGCTCGGCACCGGCCGGGTTCATGGCGGACACGCCGAGCACGTTCCAGTTGGCCGGCCGGTTGGCCAGGAGCGACAGCGACCCGAGCAGCTCGACCTCCTCGTCGCTGAAGCCGTTCAGGCAGCCCGGCACGATGAGCTCCAGCGTCGTCCCCGGGTGCTCTGCGACGGCGCGCGCCAGCGCCTCCAGCTCGGAGCGTTGGGCGGCTCGCGACGGTACGGGCTGCCCCTCGCCGTCGTGGTGGGTGTGGGCTTGCGAGGTGGACAGGCCGAGAGCGCCTTGCGCCATCGCATCCTTCAAAGCCGCGACCATCGCCTGGACTTCTTCGGCGCTGGCCTCGCTACCCACCGCCCGGTCGCCCATCGCCGCCCTGCGGATCGTGGAGTGCCCGGCCAGAAAGCCGGCGTTCACCCCAAGGCGCCCTTCGAGGCGTGCCAGCCATTCGCCGAAGGAGGACCACGCCCAGTCGAGCCCTGCCTCCAGGGCCGGGAGCGGCATGCCCTCGACGCGTGCCATCATCCGCGACAGGTAACCCGAGTGCTCGGGACCTGCCGGCGCAAGGGAGAACCCGCAGTTGCCCCCTATGACAGTGGTGACCCCGTGCAGCGGGGAGGGGCTTGCGGTGGGATCCCAGAAGAGCTGCGCGTCGTAGTGGGTGTGGAGGTCGACGAAGCCCGGGGCAACCATCAAGCCGGTAGCGTCGAGCACCCTGGAGGCTGGCTCGTCGACATCGCCGATGCTGACTACTCTCCCGGAGCGCACCCCGACGTCGGCTTGCCTGGCCGGAGCAGAGGTGCCGTCGATCACCGTGCCGGAACGGATCAACAGGTCGAGCATCTCGCCCCCTTTCTTGGCCGGCTCATCGGGTTTGCCGTGTTTGCCGTGTTTGCCGGGTTTGCCGTGTTTGCCTTGGCGGCCGCACCGGCCGTGCTCTGCGCGCTCATCGTGCGCTGCCCACCGGAACGCCGCGAAGCACCCGGGCGCGAGTGAAGGCGAGCATCCCGTCCTCTCCGAGCTCTACGCCCAATCCCGAGGACTTCCAGCCTCCGAAGGGTGCCAGGTGGTCCATCGCTCCCATGCCATGCGAGTTCACGAACACCGTCCCTGCTTCGAGGCGGCGCGCAAGCGACGCGGACAGGTCATCGTCGCCGCTCCACACGGACGCGCAGAGCCCGAAGGAGGTGGCGTTGGCCTGAGCCAGCGCGCCGTCCAGGTCCCGGTAGCCGATGACGGGCAGCACCGGGGCGAACTGCTCCTCCACGACTATGGCCGACCCCGGCGGAGGATCCTCGACGATCGCCGGCGACACGAAGTAGCCCCCGGTGTGGGCATCCTCCTCTCGAACCGTTGCCGGGCGATGCACCTTGGCACCGGTAGCCTCTGCCTCGGCGAGCATCCCCTCCACCCGGTCGCGAGCATGGGCCGTGTGCACCGGACCCATCGTCACCTCGGGAAGGAGGCCGTCGCCCACGACCTCCGAGGAGAGCCTGGCCACGAGAGCCTCAACCATCGCGCGAACCTGCCGCTCGGGCACGTAAAGGCGCTTGAGTGCCATGCAGACCTGCCCGCTGGTGACGAAAGCCGCCTCGACGATCTTCGCAGCAAGCGCCTCGCCCACCTCCACGTCCGGAGCGATGAGAGCCGGGTCGTTGCCGCCAAGTTCGAGCACTACCGGCTTGGTGGTCCTTGCAGCGAGGGCCATGACGGCACGCCCGCTCGCGACTCCCCCCGTGAAGCTGACCATGTCCACCCCGGCATGACCGACGAGCGCTTCCCCGAGCCCTGCCCCCGGGCCGTTGACTACGTTCACCAGGCCCGGCTCGAGGCACTCGGCAAGGGCAGCAGCCACCGAAAGGACCGCCCCCGGGCAGGTGGGAGGCGCCTTCACCACCACGGCATTGCCGGCCAGCAGTGCCGGGAGCACCTTGTTGGCGAGTATGGACACCGGCCAGTTGAACGGCACGATGGCGCCCACCACGCCGTAAGGCACGTGCTCGACGAGGTTGGCCTTTCCTTCTCCCGGCGATCTCTCGGGAAGAGCCTCGAGCCCCGAAGCGCCTATCCTGCGGGTCGCGACCGCTCCGGCAACCAGCGGAGCGAACGCCCCGGCCATACCGCCGATGGTGCCGATGTCGAACTGGGACTCCCAGAGCACCTTGCCGTGCTCCCGGGTGAGCAGCCTGGCCAGGTCGCCAGCCTCGACCGCCGACGCCGCGCGCCCGACCGCCTTGGCTACCGCGGCGGCGCGCTCGTCGAGGCCGATCGCAGCCCAGGCCGGCTGGGCACGGCGCGCAGCCTGCACTGCCGAGTCAAGCTGGCCCGGCGACGCCGCCGGCGCTCTCAGAACCTCTTCCCCAGGGCGGGCAGGGTTCGTGACCGGGTAGTCCCCGCGCTCGCCCTGCTCGACACGGCCGTCGATGACGAGCCCCGGAGCCACCGGTTCGCTGCCACCACCCCCAACCCCAACCTGAGCATCCATCCTCGCTCGCCCCTTCCTCGCTGGCCTGCTACTGCTACGCGTCATTCCCCCCCTCGCACACGAGCGCAGCCCCCTGCTGGCGAGAAAGCAGCCCTACGGCTCTCGCCTGCCGGAGAACGTCGTTCTCCGGATATGTTATCCTTCAGAGAAGATGACTGCCAGGGCAGGTACGTGAGCGCACGGGCTCCGTCAGAGTCGCGGAGCGCTATGGAGTCGCGGAGCGCGGACGCGGCAGGGCGCCTTATCGCGTCGGCGCGCGCTCTCACCTTGCGTGCCGGAGGGACGTCGTTCACGGTAGCCCAGGTCGTGAACCTGTCGGGCACATCGCTCAAGACGTTCTACCGGTGCTTCTCGGGCAAGGACGAGCTTCTCGTCGCTCTGTTTGCCGGCGACGCCCGGATGGGTGCCTCTGCGCTCGGCGAGCTCGTGAACCGCCATTCCGAGCCAATCGAACGGCTTCGCTCCGCTGTGGTTGGGCTGTTCGGCTTCATTGCCCGCGACGGGAACCTGCCCTACGCTGCGGCACTGGTACGAGAGCACCTGCGACTGGCCGAGTCCCGCCCCGAAGAGCTCCGCCTGGTGCTCCAACCGCTGGTGGAGGTCTTCGAGCGTGAGATTGCGGCCGCCCAGGCATGCGGGGCGATCAGGGATGGCGACGCCCGGCGCGATGCCGGGATCCTCTTCCAGCTCGTCTCTGCCCACCTGCACGCCGTCATCTTCCACCAGATAGACGGTCCACCCGCTCGTGTGGCCGAGGAGCTGTGGGCATTCTGCGAGGCAGCCCTACAGCCCCGGAGCAGCTCGTCGTGAGCGGGCAAGCAAGCTCGACCGGCTCCGAGCCCTCCATCCGGCCGGCCCTGCTGCCCGATCCGTCCCCGCGGCCGATCTTCGTGCCGATCATCTCGGTCGACGACCACCTGATCGAGCCGCCCGACCTGTTCCGCGGCCGGATGCCGGCGAAGCTCGCCGACCGGGCCCCTCGCGTGGTAGTAGAGCCCGGTGGGCAGCAGGTGTGGGTCTACGAGGGCCGCACCTATCCGAACGTCGGCCTGAACGCCGTGGTGGGACGCCCGCGCGAGAGCTGGAGCATGGACCCGGCGCGCTTCGATGAGATGCGCCCCGGCTGCTACGACATAGAGGCGCGCTTGGCAGACATGGACCTGAACGGGGTGTGGGCATCACTGTGCTTCCCGTCCCTGGTGGCCGGCTTCTGCGGCTCGGTGTTCAGCGGATCCTCCGATCCCGAGCTCGGTCTCGCCTGCGTCAGGGCGTGGAACGCCTGGCACATCGAGGTGTGGGCGGGAACCCACCCGGAGCGCATCATCCCCTTGCAGCTCCCCTGGCTAGCCGACATCGAGGTCGCGGCCGCAGAGGTCCGGGCGAACGCGGCGAGAGGCTTCAAGGCGGTGAGCTTCCCAGAGTTCCCCGCCCAGCTCCACCTGCCCTCGATCTTCAGCCACGCATGGGACCCGTTCTTCGCGGCCTGCGAGGAGACCGGCACGGTCGTCTGCCTCCACACCGGGGCCTCGGCCTGGGCACCACTTCCCTCCCCGGACCCTCCCTTCGAGCTGCTGCCAACGCTCTTCCCCGTGAACGGGCTCGTAGCCGCTGCAGAGTGGCTCTGGTCGGGAGTGGCGCTTCGCTTCCCTGGGCTATCGGTCGCGTTCTCCGAAGGCGGCATCGGATGGGTGCCCATGCTCCTGGACCGGGTGGACTACGTGCTCCGCCACTCCGCTTCCGGTACGGAGTCGGTGGCCTGGCCCTCCGACCTGCTGCCGAGCGACGTGCTCCGGCGGAACTTCTGGTTCTGCACCATCGACGACCCGTCCGTGCTGGCGCTGAGGGAGCACATCGGAGCCGACCACATAATGGTGGAGAGCGACTACCCGCACGCTGACTCGACCTGGCCGGACACGCAGGCTGTTCTTGCCGCGAGCATGGGCCACATGCCCGAGAGCGAGGTCAGGGCCATGGCGGCAGGCAACGCAGCCAGGCTCTTCCGCCACCCGCTCCCCGACCAAGACGACTGGCGGCCCCCTGAGCGGCGCCCCTGACCGAACGCTGCAAGGGCCAGCCAGCCTACGTGCTAGCACGACCTTGGTGGCACGACGCGAGCAGGTGACCTACGAGCTGCTGGACCGAGCCTCGGACGAGGCAGTGGCAGGGCTGCGGGAGAGCGGCGCCTCTGCCGTGCTCCCGCCTATGACGACCAGGTCGGAGCGTCTGGCCGGATCTGCGAGCACGTCGCAGACGACCGCGGCCACATAGTCGGGCTGCTGGACCTCGTGGCGCAGGTGTCCCTGTGCAGCCCATTCATTGATCGCCCGAGAGGCGGATGCAGAGTCCCAGGCATCGGCGAAACCGGTTAGCGTAGGCCCTACGGCAACTCTCACCGCTCGCAGCCAGGGCTCCTCGGCTCGCAAGCCTCGCGCCAGCTCGTCG
>DAHXND010000059.1 GCA_027366675.1 Acidimicrobiales bacterium | reverse complement strand
ATCGGGCGAGGCTCCCCCGGCGACCGCTCTCTCGAGTGCCCTGCGGGCCAGGACGCACAGGACATAGGGAATCGGGGCGAGGGTGGCTCCGAGCTCCTCTGCGAGGATCGACACCTCGACAAGACCCAGGCCAAGGCCACCCATCTCCGCCCCCAGGTCGAGGGCCAGCCAACCCTGCTCCACGACCGCGTTCCAGAGATCTCTGTCGTATGGCGAGCCGCTGTCGGCTACCTCGGCTACCCTTTCGATAGGGGCCATCCTCCCGAGGAGCTGGCTCGCTGCAGATGCCAGCGCGGCCTGGTCAGGGGAGTAGTCGAAGTCCATGCGGGCGAGCCTATAGCGGTTCCCGCTGTACTGACACCTGGGTCAGTGCCACGGTCGTCAGCCATGGCCCGGACGGGAGCGGTGCCAGAGCGTATCCTGTTCACATGGTCGACCTGAGGTCCACACCCCGGGAGGAGAGCTTCCGGGCGGAGGTCAGGGAGTGGCTGTCCACCAACCGCCCATGGGAGGCCCCGCCGCCTGGCTCTGGCTGGCCGGACGTCGCACGATCCGGGCATCTGGCAGGCAGCGGCGGTGAAGCCGGCAACGGCCCCGCGAGTTCCGGGGACGAGCTCGCCAGCCAAGTGGCCTGGGGACGCCGCTGGCAAGCAGAGCTCGCGGCAGCCGGGCTCGTGGGCGTGAGCTGGCCTGTCACCTATGGTGGACGTGGTCTCGGTCCGATAGAGCAGGCTATTGTGAACGAGGAGCTCGCGGCAGCCGGCGCCCCGGAGCTCGTAGGACGTATCGGCGTGAACCTGGCCGGTCCCACGCTACTTGCATATGGTACGCCGGCCCAGCGGGAGCGCTTCCTGCCGGGCATACTGCCGGCTGGCGAGCTATGGTGCCAGCTCTTCTCCGAGCCGGAAGCCGGTTCCGACCTAACCAGCCTGACGACCTCCGCCAGGCGCGTGCCCGCAGGGTACCTGCTCTCCGGCACGAAGGTCTGGACCTCGTATGCCCAGTTCGCCGACTGGGGCATCTGCCTCGCCAGAACCGACTCTTCTACACCCGGTCCGGGCGGGCTCAGCTTCTTCATCGTCGACTGCCATCATCCCGGGATGACTGTTCGCCCACTCGTCCAGATCACCGGAGACTCCGAGTTCAACGAGGTCCTCATGGACGACGTCTTCGTCCCCGCAGACCAACTCGTGGGAACAGAAGGAGATGGATGGCGGGTAGCCGGTGCCACTCTCGGGACCGAGCGCGGGATAAATCCGCGCCAGCTCGCGACTCACCGCCAGAGGCTGGAGAGCCTCCTGGCCATGGCAGGAGAGCGTGACGCCTTCTCCGATCGGCGCAGCGCAGACCGTCTCGCCGAAGCGTGGGTCGAGGTGCTCCTCTTCGACCTGCTCACGAAACGCACCCTCTCACGCCTGGCGAAGGGCGCTGCGAGCGGTCCGGAATCGAGCTGCACGAAGCTCTATTGGAGCGAGATGAGCAAGCGCCTCCACACCCTCGCGATGGATTTGCTCGGAGCACGCTCCCCTATCAGCGCGCATGGCACCACGAAGGGCTCCGGCGTGGACTGGCAACGGGCATGGCTCTACTCCCGCGCCACGACTATATTCTCGGGCACGAGCGAGATCCAGCGGAACATCATAGCCGAGCGGGTGCTTCGACTCCCGAGGGAGCAGCGCGGCACAGGCCCATCGCCCAGCGACCTTCCGCGCTCAGCCGGGAAGCAGGATACCGGGGCCGGGGCCGGGAAGGCCGGGGCCGGGAAGACGGGGGCCGGGAAGCAGGATGCCGGGGCCGGGGCCGGGAAGCCGTGAGCGACCCTGTTGTTCTCTACCGCGTGGATGGGCACGTCGCCACTATCACCATGAACCGGCCGGAGGTTGCTAACGCGCAGGATAGCGAGCTCATCGACGCCATAGATGCAGCCTTCGACCAAGCAGGTCAGGACGACGAGGTTCGCGTGGTCATCCTCGCTGCAGCCGGCCGGCACTTCAGCTCGGGTCATGACCTGAAGGCTCTCGTCGGCGAGACCGATCCAGACCACTGGCGCAAGCTCCGCGAGACCCCGGAAGGGAAGTACCGTCACGAGCAGGTTATGTACCTGCAGCGGTGCTTGCGGATCCACGACTTCCCGAAGCCGACCATCGCTGCCGTTCAGGGAAAGTGCATTGCAGCGGGCCTGATGCTCGCCGCAATGTGCGACCTCATAGTGGCTGCCGACGACGCGAGCTTCTCGAATCCCGTCCTGCGGATGACCGGAGCGGGGGTGGAGATCCTGGTCGAGCCCTGGGAGCTTGGCGTGAGAAAAGCCAAGGAGTTCATGCTGGCCTCCCTGGAGATCGGTGCAGCCGAGGCCGAGAGGCTAGGACTCGTGAACCGCGTCGTACCTCTCGCTTCCCTCCAGGACGAGGTCATGGCCCTAGCCAGGCGAGTAGCGGAGGTGCCCCCGATCACAGCGGAGATAGTGAAAGCATCGTTGAACCACACCCTCGAGTCGATGGGTCAGCGCGAGAGCTGGCAGTTCCACTTCATGGCGCACCACTTCGTGCACAACACAGCCACCGCCCTGTCCGCCCTGGAGCATCGCAAGCAGCTCGGATCGATGAAGGCCGTCTTCGAGGCGCGCGACCGCGGTGACCAGCCCCGCTGAAGGGACCCGCGCCCAGCCCCTGGCCGGCTTGCGCGTCCTCGATCTCGGGACGAGAATAGGCGCTCCGTTCGCTGCCGGGCTGCTCGGCGAGTGGGGAGCAGAGGTCATCAAGGTCGAGCAACCAGTCAAGGGGGATTTCTTGCGTCACATCGGGCCGTTCGTTGCGCCCGAAGCTCGCGTCGCTCCTGAAGGGGGCGCACGCAGCACATCGGCCGCCTACGAAACCGATCCGGCAGGCTACTCCCTCTTCTGGGCTGTCGAGGGCCGTGGCAGGCGGAGCGTCACCTGCGATCTGCATACGAGCGAAGGCCAGGACCTGCTCAGGCGCCTTGCCAGCCGGTGCGATGTGCTCGTGGAGAACTTTCGGCCGGGTACGATGGAAAGCTGGAATCTCGGGCCAGAGGACCTGGACAGCTACCTGGTCTACGTGCGCATCAGCGCCTTCGGCCAGGACGGCCCGTACGCTCAGCGTCCCGGGCTGGACCGGCTGGGCATCGCCTACGGTGGCCTGCTTCATCTGACAGGCGAGCCGGACCGTCCCCCGGTCAGGCCAGGAGTCACGATAGCGGACTACTTGACGGGGCTCTTCGCTGCACAAGCAGCTCTGGCCGCCCTCTACCGTCGCGATGCCGTCGACTCTCACTCTGGCAGCGAAGCCGGCGCGGCTGCTTCCAGCAGGCAGGGCGCCGTCATAGACGCCTCTCTCTATGGCTCGGTTCTACGGATACTCGAGTGGACCCTGCCTGCCTACGAACAGCTCGCTATCGTGCGGACCCGTGAGGGCAACAGGCTCGCTAACTCGGCGCCCCTGGACAACTACCCCAGCTCAGATGGCCGCTACGTATGTATCGTTGCCGGATCTGATGCAAACTTCGCGAGGCTGTGCAGGGCAATGGGACGCCCTGATCTACTGGATGACGATCGGTACTCGTCCCTGGCGAAGCGCGCCGAGCATGGCCAGGAGATAAACGCCGTCGTAGAATCCTGGACCCGCCTGCTCCCTGCTCGCGAGATAGAGCGCCGCTGTACAGCTTCCGGCGTCCCCGTAGCTACCGCGTACAGTGCCGTAGATATCATGGCGGACCCACATATCGCTGCCCGCAACGACATCGTAGCCGTTGACGATCCGGTGCTCGGGACCCTGAGCCAGCAGGCACCACAGCCACATCTCGTCGGTGAGACTCGCCCCATCCCCCAGGGAGCGCCGCGGCTTGGTGCGGACAACGAAGTCATCTGGGGCGAATGGCTCGGGCTCGGCACGCACGAGATCGAGAGCTTGAGGGAGCGCCAGATCATATAGAGGGACGGAATACCCTTCCGGGCCCGGGAGAGGAGACCGACGATGGGCCCGGGAGAGCCGGGGAGAGAAGACCGACGATGGGCCGGGGAGAGGAGCCGGGCAGATGAGCTCGGGAGAGGAGAGTACCTGGGCCGATCGATTCGTCTAGCTGGCACGCGGGCCTCGGAATGTGGTTGTTGCCATCTCGGAACGTCGCTACGCTTGGTCCCGGTGGCCGACAAGCGTAGGGGATCTGCCAGTCGCAAGGTTGGTGACAGGCAGGGCAAGGCGTCTCGGGTGAAGTCACCCGCGACACGCCGACCGGCACCTCCGGATCTGCCAGCTTCGCAGGGACATCCGAAGGAAGAGCAGCCCGGCCCACGTGCACGGCAGGGTGCCAGGACACGCAAGAGGTTGCTCGACTCGGCCATGGCCGTCTTCGGCGAGAAGGGATATCACGCCACGCGGGTAGACGACATCGTCGCTCACGCGAAGACTTCGCACGGCACCTTCTACCTCTACTTCGCCAACAAGGAGGACCTCCTCAGGGCCCTCGTGGCCGAAGCCGCCAAGGAGGTGGTCGCGCTTGACGAGCTCCTCGGACCGCTGGTCCCTGGGGAGGCTGGCTGGGCGCAGCTCAGGGCGTGGATAGCCAGGTTCTCTCACGCATGGCAGCACTACGCCCCGGTAGTGCAGGTGTTGCCAGATCTCCTCCTCACCGATACGGACCTGAGCGTCCAGGCCCAGCTGGCGATCGATGACCTGAGTGCCAATCTCGCCGGGCGCCTCGCAGAGGCATCATCCGACGATCGCCTGGACCCGAAGGCGGCTGCGGAGGCCATCATCGCCATGATCGATCGCGTTCACTATGTACGTGAGTTCACCGGCCAGCCTCTGGACGACACGGCGATTGACACCCTGACCACCATGGTCTACCGGATCGCGCTGAGCGGACCTATCCCGTAGCGGAGCCCTCCCCTCGGTGAAAGCTCTCCCCTCGGTGAATCTGAGCAGGGCTGAGCTCTCGGCGCACCTATCGCCTGCTCAGGCTCGATCCGTGCTCTCGAAGCCGCGCTTCGCATGGGGCAGTGCCTCCGCTACTGCCAGGAGCCCGAAGGAAGGGGCAATTATCACCAAGCTGCCCGCTATGTCCTCCCACGTGGCTCCCACCTCTGTAGCCAGGCTCGCATAGTAGGCGACGCCATTCTGGTTGCCTCTTATGGCCATGCAGACCATCTGGATGAGCTCGTGCGTCTTCCGCTCAGGCGCCTCCAACGAGTCGATCTGAGCGAGCCATGCTTGCTCCAGCTCATGGAGCCTTGGTGCCAGCGCGGGGAGATCAGCCTCGAGCGGATGAGTCCAGTTAGCCCCTGTTGCCCCAGCGCCACGGGCATCACTCACTGCGCCCTGCTCCATCTGCACAGGCGACTGACGACCTCTCTGGCACGGATCGCATTTGCGGAACGTGTCACGAGGCAACCTTAGCGCAGGAGGGGCGTTGCCACTGGTCACCGGTCAGGGATCGCGCGGGAGACCGAGCAGGCGCTCGGCGATGACGTTTCGCTGGATCTCCGAGGTTCCCCCGGCAATGGTCAGGCAACGAGTGACAAGGAAGCCATAGCCGAACTGCCTGCCCTCCCCGGCATAGACGGCACCTCGCGCACCAAGCAGATCCAGAGCATGCTCCTGCACGCGCTGCTCGTGCTCGGCGGACAGTAGCTTCCTGAGCGACGCCTCCGGCCCGGGTGCCAATCCCCCGAGCGACCGCCGCAGCGCGCCAAGATCCAGGAGTCGGAGCGCGTGTGCCTCTGCCAGGAGTCTCCCCAGATACTCGAGCTCGGCTATCCCGGGATCGCTCTCCCTGACCATCCCTATAAGAGCCTCCACGCTCGTCCCGAATGTAGAGCCACCGGAGAGGGCGACACGCTCGTTCCCCAGAGTTGCTCTGGCTACTCTCCAGCCATCCCCTACCTCACCGATCACGTTCTCCTCCCCGACCAGAGCATCGTCCAGGAACACCTCGTTGAAGAGCGCGTCACCAGTGATCTCCCTGAGCGGCCTGACCTCGATACCGGGCGTACGCATATCGACGACGAAATACGTAAGACCTTCGTGCCTGCCCGCTGTAGGATCGCTCTTCGCCAGGCAGATCCCGTAGTCCGCCTGGGCAGCCAGGGAGGTCCAGACCTTCTGCCCGGTGAGCCGCCAGCCACCACCAGGCCTCCTCGCATCCCTCTCTGCGCGTGTGGCTACGCTTGCCAAGTCACTGCCGGCACCTGGCTCGGAGAAGAGCTGGCACCATTCCAGCTCACCCCGCAGGGTGGGGCCCACGAACCTCTCCTGTTGATCCGTCGTACCGAAGGCGATAATCGTAGGGAGCGCCCAAGCCCCCACAGCGAGGTTGGGGCGCTCGATCCGTAGCGCGCGCATCTCCTGATCGATTACGAGCTGCTCGAGGGCCGAGGCATCGCGACCCCAGGGGCGCGGCCAGTGGGGCGCCAGGAAGCCTGCGTCCGCCAGGGCGGGCCGCCGCCCGGCCTCCTCCAGCGCGGCTATGGAGGCCAGCTCGTCATGGATGCGAGGGCGGATCTGACCTGCTCCCTCAGGGAGGTCCACCCGAGCCCTCCTTCGCGCTCCACCAAGAGCGAGCCGGGCAGTGAGCACGCGTGCATCCCCTCTGGCCGTCGCTATCTGGCGAAATGCGATGGCTCGCCTCAAGTAAGCGTGAGCTGGGTGCTCCCATGTGAACCCGAGCCCTCCCAGAACCTGGACCGTACCCTTCGCCAGCTCGACTGCCGCGTCGGCGGCTGCGGCAACTGCCATGGACACCGCCATGAGAGACTCTCCGGCTCCCGGATTCGAGCTCTCCTCCAGCGACGAGGCGGCATCGCCGACCAATGCAGCAGCGACCTCGACCGAAGCCAGCATGTCAGCCACCCGATGCTTGACCGCCTGGAAGGCCCCTATGGGACGACCGAACTGGACGCGAGTTCTCGCATGCTCGGCAGCCGTGTCCAGGCACCAGCGTGCAACGCCGATTGCCTCGGCTGCTCCCAGCACCGAGCACCACACTCCTATGTCGTCGGTGTCGAAGCTCGCCTTCCTCGATGCGGGCAGCACCCCGTCGAGGCTTACCTCACCCAAGCCGCGCGTCAGGTCGAAGCGCTCGAGCGAAGCTACCCGGCAGAGCGAGCTGTCAACCCAGTACCACGCGAGTGCGCCGTCAGTCTCGCAAGGCAGGAGAACAAGGGTGGCCTCATCCGCGCACCACACCGGGGAAATCGTCCCCGATGCCCTGACGCCGGTGCTCGCAGATGTCCCGGCGAAGGTTCCCGGGAGCATCGAGCCCCCGACTGGCGGCATGACGAGCGTTGCTGCCTCACCTCCCCGGACCCTGGCAAGCAGCTCGTCGCGGTCCGGAAGCTCTGCATCGCGTAGTAGAAGCTCCATGCAGATAATCGTCGGGAGCGTCGGCCCCGGCAATAGCGCGTAGCCGAGCACCTCCGCCAGGACCGCCAACGCGTGAGCTCCCCCGCCTCCGGAGGAGAGTGGCAGCCCGGCATCCAGCCATCCCTGCTCGACTACCTCCTGCCAGATGTCCATCGCCCCGCGATGTTGGTCCATGTACGATCGCAGCCGATCCACCGGCCAGCGCTTCTCCGCCCAGGCCTTCATGCTCTGCTCGAGCAGCTCCTCCTCAGCCCCGCTGGCTATCCCCATAGGATCCCTCCCCGCTCTCCACGGCTCGCTCCATCGACCCACCAGAAGATGGGCTCAGCTCCCGAAACAGTGCGTAGCGCTGTCCAGCAGCCCTGTGCCATGCTCCATCTGGCTCCAACCTCCTGCCGGTGCGGGCCCACGCGCGTGCATTGCCCATGCCGTTCTCGAGGCCAGCAGCCACCCGTCCCAGGAAGGCAGCCCCGAGCGCCGCACCCGCTGCGCAGCCGACCGCGTCCACCGGCAAGCCCGTCACATCCGCGATCGCGGACAACCATCCGTCCGACTGGCTGCCGCCACCGCTCGCCACGATGCGTCTGGCTGTCACGCCGGAGTGCTCGATCAGCTGCCTGATCACGAAGCCGCTGGCTTCGAAGCCCGCTCGTTCGACAGCGCGGCTCCCGTGCGTGAGATCAAGCCCGTGAAGGCTCGCCCGCAACGAGGGATCATGGATGGGCGCACGCTCCCCTCTCACATAGGGAAGCCAGGTCGGTACACCGCCAGGATGCAGGCCCGACCTGCCATCCCAGCCGTCGTGATCGATCCCGAGAAGCCTCCTCATCCAGTCGAGGAACAGAGCACCCGCATTGCTGGGCCCACCGACGAGGAAGAGCCCTGGAACGCTGTGGGGAACAGTGTAGTAGCCCGATATCTCGCGTGGCTCGCTCTGCACCAGCCATGCTATGAGCGTTCCCCCCAGGACCACGAGGACGTCCCCGGGGGTATCAGCACCTGCAACGATCTGATCGCCAAGTGCATCTACGGTTCCAACACCGAGAACCGCCCCGTAGGGTTCGATGGCACCGATAGGGCTTCCGGCTGCTCCCACCTGGGGCATCTGAGACGCGCCCAGATCGAGGGCAGCGAGGCGCTCCTCGCTCCACGCTCCCATCGACAAGAGCGAGCCGAAGCCGAGTGCAAGGGCCCCGTCTATTACAGCGCGACCCGCCAGTGCATGACTCGCCAGGGCAGCTGCAGGCCAATAACCATGTGCTCCCGGCGCCTCTTTGGTGAGCCAGGCCAGCTGCCCGAGCCCGTTCACGGACGCGAGCGGATCCTCTCCGCGGCCAGCCGTAGGCTCTCCAACGGTCCTGCCCTGACCAGCAAGCTTCTCCTGAGCACCCGGAGCGACGTTTCCATCGTGGCCGCTCTTATCGTGGCCGGCTGCCACAGACATATGCGATCGCCGGTCCCCGTAGAGGAGACCTGGTGCTATGGGCGTGCCGGAGGTGTCCACGGCTGTGCAGGAAGGCATCATGCTGACCAGCCCAACCCCTGCCAGGCCACCTGCTCGCTGGGCGCCTGCACGCTTCAGCACGCTTTCGAGCGCCTCCACGGGAGCACGGTGCCATGCCTGCTCTGCATCGTGCTCGAGGAGGTCTGGAGCTGGCGAGCGCAGAGCACATGGAACCCGCACGCTCGCAAGGACCCTACCTGCGTCGTCCGCCACCACGGCCTTCACGGCAGTCGTACCTATGTCGATGCCCGCTGTCAGCACGATAGGTCCCTGGCGCGTGCTGGGGATAAGCGGTGAACCATAGGTGAGCCCTGGGACAGCGCGGGCCGACAGGCCACAGCCGAGCCCTGGGACAGGGCGGGCCGCCAGACCACAGCCGAGCCCTGGAACACAGCCGAGCCCTGGGACAGGGCGGGCCGCCAGACCACAGCCGAGCTGGGTCCTGGTTCGTGCAGGTAGCGCAGTGAACCTGACGCCAGAGTCATATAAGCTCCATTATGCATGACCTCGACCCAGCCCGACGCATCCGACGAGCCCGCGGCGCCGAGCGAGCGTCAGCCACCCACCGGCCAGGCGCGCGACCGGCCCCGTGCGCTCGTGACCGCCCCGCTGCGGAGTCCTGCGCTGGAGCGGCTCGGGCAGCTGGTCGACCTCGTGCTCGATCCATGGATAGATCACGAGCCGCTTCGCATCTACGACGGCGAGGCCCTGGCCAGGCGTGCCCGGGAGATCGGCGCCACCATCCTTGTCGTGGAGGCCGACTACTGCCAGGGACCTGTCTTCGACCTTCCGCTCATCGCTGTGGCATCGACGCGCGGGGACCCGAAGAACGTGGACGTGGTCGCGGCCACCAGGGCAGGCGTGCCGGTACTGTTCACACCAGGCCGCAATGCCGACGCTGTGGCCGAGATGACGATCGCTCTTCTCCTGGCAGCGACGAGGCACGTAGTGGTCGCCGATCGTGAGGTGCGCGCTGGACAGATCTACCGTGACGGGACTATACCCTACCAGCGGATGCGCTCATTCGAGATCGCCGGACGCACTGCCGGCCTGGTCGGACTCGGCGCGGTGGGACGCGCCACCAGCTGGCGCATGCGAGGACTCGGGCTGAATGTCCAGGCCTACGACCCCTACCAGGACGATGCTGAGTCGAGCCTCGAGGAGCTGCTCAGCACCTCTGACATCATCTCCATGCACGCACCGCTCACTGACGCGACCAGAGGAATGATCGGTCCCGAGCAGTTCACCACCATGAAAGATGGTGCCATCTACCTGAATACAGCCCGCGCAGAGCTTCACGACGGCGAAGCCCTCGTGAAGGCCCTTTCGAGCGGCAAGCTCGCGTCGGCAGCGCTCGACCACTTCCCAGGTGAGAACCTGGCACCTGACGATCCCCTCGCCTCCTTCCAGAACGTGGTGCTTACCCCTCACATCGGGGGAGCCACGTACGATACAGAGACGCGCCAGACATCGATGGTGACGATGGACCTGGAGCGACTGCTCTCGGGAGAGCGCCCGCTGCACTGCATGAACCCGGAGGTGCTCCAATGATCCCTCTGGCACCTCACCCCACCCTTCACCCAGGGATATCCTCGTGAGTCCTCTGAGGATCGTGGCCACCAGTCCCCTAAGGGCGTTCTGATGGATTTCTCGCTATCTCCCGAAGATATCGCTTTTCGAGACGAGCTACGGGCCTTCCTCGACGCGAACCTCCCGGATTTCCTCGAGGCCGGCGAGATAGGAGAATCGTCTGACTCGAACGAGCGCACCATGGCGAGGCGGCAGGCGTGGCAACGCAGGCTGAACGAAGGGCGCTGGGCCGCCATCAACTGGCCCCGGTCCTGGGGTGGTCGCGATGCCACGGTATCTCAGAACGTTATCTACGCAGAAGAGATGGCGCGTGCCAGATCCCCGGGAATCTATAACGCGAACGGCATCTGGCAAATAGGACCTATGATCCTGCGCTACGGAACCTCCGAGCAGCAGCAGCGCTGGCTTCCCGGGATATTGGACGCGAGCGAGCACTGGTGCCAGGGCTTCACGGAACCGGAGGCTGGTTCCGATCTCGCGAACCTGAGAACGCTCGCCATCTCCGAGGGATCTGATTACGTTCTCTCTGGCACGAAGATATGGATATCGACAGCCCACCTGGCGCGTTGGGGCCTCTTCTTGGTGCGTACCGACCCCACGTCCCTGGAGCGCGGAGCCAAGCACGAAGGGATCACCGCTCTGATAGTGGATGTGACTGCTCCCGGTATCACCATCACGCCCATACGCGACTTGACCGGGAACGCCCTCTTCAGCGAGGTGACCTTCGCCGGTGCCCGGGTATCGCAGGAGTACAGGCTCGGAGAGGAGGGCGCGGGCTGGAAAGTCGCCATGGGGACCCTCGGCCACGAGCGGGTCGGTACTGCCGGGCTTTCCATGGCGATGCGCATCGAGCTCGAGCGCATCGTGACAACCGCGAGCACGGCTGTCAGTGGAGCTCTGGAAGACCCTGCCATACGAGAGCGCATCGCTGATGTATGGACGCAGCTCGAGCTGACCCGCCTGCTGAACGCGAGAGCTCTGACGAAGATCCAGCGCGGCTTGCCGAACTGGCCCGAGGTCCCACTCGCGAAGCTCCAGTGGAGCTATCTATCCCAGACCATCGCTGAGCTCGCTCTCGACGTGCTCGGACCCACGAGCCTCCTCGCCAAGGGATCCCCGGACGCTCTGGACAAGGGACACTGGGCCGAGAACTACGCGTGGCAGCGGTTCACATCGATCGGAGCCGGCACTACCGAGGTGCAGAAGAACATAATCGCTGATCGGGCTATAAAGCTGGGCCGCTGAAGAGCCAGGGAACTCAGGATCCCTACGAGGCCCCGCTCCTAGAGGCCACCGTCACCTGGCGGCGTCCGCTCCCGAGCGAGGGACGCCCGCTCCTCGATGAGCTTGCGCTTCAGCACCTTGCCATTCGGCTCTCGCGGGAGCTCGTCTACGAGCTCAACCGTGCGCGGGCACTTGAACCCGGCCAGCCTTTCACGCAAGCGCCTCACCAATGCATCCACGTCCATCGGGGCTCCGGCTGCGAGCTCCAATATCGCATGCACCCGGCTACCCATCGACTCGTCTGGCAGGCCGATAACGCAAGCGTCCACCACGTCAGGATCCTCCAGCAGGGCGCCCTCCACCTCGGCTGGATAGATATTCACGCCGCCACTGATAATGAGGTCACTGCGTCGATCCGACAAGAAGAGGTACCCATCCGCATCCAAATAGCCCAGATCGCCAGCCGTGAACATGCCGTCACGCCATGCTGCTGCCGTCTTATCCGGGTCGTCATGGTAGACGAACGGCGTGCCGAATGCCGATGCGTACACCTGACCCACCACGCCGGGCATGCGCTCCTGACCGCCATCATCCATCACCCTGATCTCGATCCCCGGGAACGCCCGTCCAACGCTGCCAGGCCTATCCATCCACTCGTCGGGACCGATAACCGACACCATGCCCTCGCTCGCCCCGTAGTACTCCCACACTGCGCCGGGAGGGAACACCTCCATTATCTTCCTCTTCACGGCTACCGGGCAGGGCGCCGCTGCATGGAGGATCTTCACCACGCTGGTCAGGTCGTAGTCCTGCCAGGGCGCCTGAAGGATCCTGATGAAGTTCGCCGGCACCATGTGAGACGTAGTCACACGCTCCGACTGGATGAGCTCCAGGCAGGCCACGGCGTCGAAACGCTCCATGACAACCACCCTTCCTCCCTCCACCAGGGTCATCTCGGCGTAAGCACCTGGAGCAGTGTGATATGCGGGGCCGCACAGCAGATGCACGTCGCGAGGACCGAAACCCCAGAACCGGGCGAACGGCTGAGCAGGTGCATCCCTGGCGGCGGCGGGAGCAGCTCGCATGATCCCCTTCGGGCGACCCGTGGTGCCCGAGGTGTATGCCATCGTCACAACTGGAGCGCCGAGCCATTCAGTCGTGGGCGGCTGCGACTGCGGTTCCGGAAAACCGTTTCCCGCTAAAGACAGCTCCGCCACCCCGGCATCACCCGCCGCTTCTACGGCCGCGCCCCCCGTGTGAAGCAGGGCCAACGAGCCGGAATTAGCGAGGATGTAGACTACTTCGGGAACCGTCAGGCGCCAGGAGACCGGCACGACCACGGCTCCGAGCCTCGCGACACCCTGGCGCGCTGCCAGCACCTCTGCACCGTTTCCCATCATCACCGCCACTCGGTCCCCTGCTGTCACCCCCAGTCTGACGAGCGCTTGCGCCACGCCATTCGCCCGCTCGTCGAGCTCGCGGAATGTCATCCGCACATTGCCGCACACGACGGCAACACGGTCGGGATCTGCCTCTGCTACGCCATGCACACCGCGAGGAACCGCGGATGGCACCTGACCTACCTCCTCCACGCTCGCACCCGGCCTACCTTCTCCACCCTCGCACCCGGCCTACCTTCTCCACGCTCCAAGTGTAAGCCACTTGAACTGACGCGGGCGTCAGTGAAATGCGGTAGCCTACTCCTCAAGGGGAATACCGCAGCAAGCCCTCCGGAAGGGTGCCAGGACCCTGGGGCAACGCTTCCCCCGAGAGCGGGCCGGAGGAGCAGGTATAAGGGATGCAGCAGATAGGCCAGCAGATAGGGAGGTGGACCATGCCGGTAGAGGGCTACAAGGTAATAGACGGCGACGGCCATATCATGGAGCCCCCGGGGCTCTGGTCCGAGCGCATGGACGCCTCCAGGTGGGGCGAGTGGATACCCCACGTCGACGGCGAGGGGCGGTTCCTGATCGGCGGGGAGGTGCGCCGAGGTGGCATGGAGAGCGTGCGCCGCGCTGCAGACCTCTCTGGCCTTCCCTACGAGCAGGTGGTGAGAGGATTCGAGACCGTTAGCAAGAGCCTGAGCCGTAAAGGGGCATTCCAGCCCGCTGCTCGCCTGGCAGACATGGATGCAGCCGGCATCGACGTATCCGTGCTCTATCCCTCCGGGGCCATGTTCTTTGCCCCTCAGGACCCGATCAAGGCGCTGCACGATGCGTCATTCGTGGCAGCCTGCCAGTCAGCGTACAACGATTGGATCGCAGACTTTTGCTCTCTCGACGCATCACGGCTCTTCGGTATCGGCCTCGTCCCGCTCCAAGATGTCGATCTTGCCTTGGAGGAGCTAGCGCACGTAAGGGCGTTGGGACTCTCTGGAGTCATACTGAGGCCGTCACCCTACCTCGACGAGCTCCCCTTCAGTCACCACGACTACGACAGGTTCTGGGCAGCCTGCCAGGACCTCGATCTCGCCGTCGCATTCCATCCGGGGGTGCATTCGGATACTCCGGGGGCATGCCGGAAGTTCGGCCTCGTAGCCGAGGACACCGACATCATGGTAGTGAACAACACCGTGAACGAGACATACGGTGGATCGGGATTTGGCCAGGCGATAGGCAACGCTGCCGATATGATAGTTACGGTGGGTCGGCTCCTCATGGGGGGCGTGTGCGAGAGGTTCCCGCAGCTCCGCTTCCTCTTCCTCGAATCCGGCGGCGGATGGATGCCAACCATGCTCGAACGCATGGACGAGCAGGTCGAGGAGTTCCCTCTCGATGGAGCGCGGCTGACCATGTTGCCCAGCGAGTACTTCCGGCGCCAGTGCTATGTCTGCTTCGAAGTCGAGGAATGGAACCTGGCCGCATCTGCCCGCCACCTTGGAGCACCTTGCATTCTATGGGCATCCGACTACCCTCATCCCGAGTACGAGGAGAACGTCGTCTCCGAGCTGGCTGAAGCCCTGGAGACTCTCGATGCAGCAGATCGGCGCAGGATTATTTGCGACAACGCCATCGACGCCTACAAGCTGCCGATACAAGCGAGCGCGTGACAAGCCGGACTGCATCACCGAAGCGCGAGCCGGGCTCGACTCTCCATCCCGAGACGCTCCAACCTGAGACGGTCGATCCTGATCCGCTCCATCCCCAGACGGTCCATCCCGAGGTCCTGGCGCACCTGGGTATGCCACCACCAGACATCCGGCGCATGCACGTCGAGCGCAGGGACAAGCTACGCACCATGCTCGATGACGCCGGAATCGGCGTGGCAGTCTTCCTGGGCACGACCGGGGTGAGCTACGTCGCTGGCCACTGCACACCGCCGAGCGACGCGGGCCTGGCGAACCACCGCCGGCCCGTAGCGGTTCTGACTTCCCATGACCCGCTTCCATACTGTGCGACGCCCTATCCAGACATGCTTCCCCCAGAGCTGTCCGGCCACCGGCAGGCAGCCATCCCCACGACCACAGAGGAAGGGGCGCTGCTACTCGCGCGCCAGATCCTCGAATGGGCAAGCCCGATACCTGACGCTATAGGAATCGACGAGCTCACCGGAGCTCTTCATGCTCACCTAGCAAGGGCGCTCTCACACCTTAGCGGTCGCCAGATATCCCTCATCGATATCACTCGCTCGCTGGCAAGGGCCCGCCTGCACAAGACCGATGACGAGGTAGCATGCATCGCGGTTGCCCAGCGCATGAACGAGCTCGCCATGCTCACGACCGAGCCACTCGTAACTCCCGGGGTCCGCCAGAGCGAGTTGACAGGACAGTTCCTGTCACGGTCCCTGGAGCTCGGCTGCGACGGCTGGGCGCTGGATCCCATCTGGCAGGTCATGCCACACTCTGCCGACCTGGGGCCCGCAACTACCCACGGTGACCTGGCCTTTCCACTCACGAGCACCGACAGGATCCTCCGGGGAGGCGACGTCATCTGGGTGGACACCGGGATCATCTTCCAGGGCTACGCATCTGACTTCGGCCGGACGTGGATAGTGGGAGCGCGTAACTTCCCCGCCCTCGCTGATGATGCATACCCGGGCACGGCCCAGCGCCGCGCTTCGCTGTTCTCCCGACCGACTCCGGCGCAGCGCGACTCCTTCCGGCGTTGGCACGACGTGCTGGAGTCAGTAGTCGCTACTATCGCTCCGGGTGTAACCGGCACAGATCTCATCCGGGCGGCTACCACGGCCTACGGCGGAAAACGCCCATGGCCGCCACACTTCTACCTGGCGCACGGTCTTGGCCTCGAAAGCGCCGAGGCACCCCTCGTCGGGACTGACTTGGGACATGCAGCCGATGACTCACTCGTCCTCGAAGAGGGAATGATCCTTGTCCTGGAGCCCGAGACCTGGGGACCCATCCACTGCGGCTACCGGGGTGAAGAGGTAATCGCCGTTACGCCCGGCGGGTGCAGGCTTCTAACCCACCACCACTACGCGCCCTATGACGACTGATAGCTCGGTTCACACCAGCTCTGTTCAGGTTGCTCCCTCCAGCCGTATCTCGGGTGCGGGCGAAGGCACTGGCGCCCTTGGCGCAGCTCCCCGCGTAGATTTCGAGCGCCTGCGATCGACCCGCCTCGCGAATGTAACCACGATGATGTCGGTGCATGACCTCGATTCCCTGGTACTCGGCCAGGAATCGAACGCCCGCTACGCTACCGGCGCGCGCCGGCTGTGGCTCTCCGGTGCCAGGCCATTCGGACCCGGCTGTGTAGTATTCCCCGATGGAACCGCTCATCTGCTGACGACATGGGAGGACGGAGTCCCAGCCTCCATACCATTCGAGAACTGCTACGGCCTCACATGGAACCCGAGCATTTTAGTGAACGAGCTTCGGTCCCTCGCTCCCCTAACTAGCTCCAGCCGTATAGGTGTCGACGGCATGAGCTTCGCTGCGTTGCGCCTGCTTTCACAGATCGCACCCGGAGCCGAGCTTGTAGACATGACAACTGAGCTATACACCCTCCGCGCGATAAAGATTCCTGATGAACTAGCATGCCTCCGCACAGCAGCCGCGGTGACAGAGGGATGCCTGGCTCATGCGATGACCTCCCTCGACACTGGCGCGGGGGTCGAGGCGGTTACCGGCAGGAACCTCGCCGGTCGATTCATGAAACGCCTCGGCGACTATGGCTTGACCACCACAGCTTCACCAGGCAACTTCATCGCCCTGCCGGCGCTGTCAGGCGTATCTTCCAGCCCCTTCCGGCCAAGCGACGACGTATGGCTCGCCTCGGGAGCTCTCTTCGAGGGCTACGAGGCGGACTGCGGGCGAACTATACCCTTGTCCCTCTACGACCACCGTGCTGCCTCCAGGTCAAACATAGGCTGGCGTGACCTATACTCGCGCTGGGCTGATCTCCGGGAAGCCATCATCGCTGCCTGCGCCGCTGGCGCTCCCGCTTCCGGGCTTCTCCTGGCCTACAGCGATCATGGAGTGGACCCACCACCATGCCCGGTGGCTCACGGTCTCGGTCTCGGCGTCGAGCCACCCATCATCGGCGAGCCAGGCAGGTACCCGGCGGGCGACACTGAGCTGCGCGCAGGCATGGTGCTCGGCGTTACAGCCATGGTGAAGGGCGGGGACCACGCATTCGCGAGCACCGATACCGTATGCGTCACCTCCGCTGGCGGCGAGGCGATCACCCGGCTCGCTTTCGCACTGCCGGATGACCCACCGGCCGACGATGACTGACCTTTCGCGCCAGGCTGTCGTGATCGGCGCAGGCCAGATCACGATCCGAGATAGTGACCCATCGCGGGCGGCTGGGCCCTTGGAGCTGATGGCCAGCGCCCTGCTCTCAGCCGCTGGCGACGCGAGGCTCACCACATTGGAACGCCTTACCCACTGCTTCGTCGTGCACAGCCTTTCCCTGCGACACCCCGAGCCGGCCCGGCTGCTTGCTCGGCATATGGGATTGAGAGAGCCGAGGATGGTTACTGCTGGCATGGGCGGTCACATGCCCCAATGGTTGGTCAACCGCGCCGCCGAGATGGTGGCGACTGGTGAGAGGCCTGTAGTGGCCGTAGTCGGAGCTGAAGCCCTCGCCACGCGACGTCTGGCCAAGAGAGCCGGAATTGCCCTTGACTGGCCTGAGGAGCCCGGAATCCCCAGGACCTGGCCGCCGATGGACTCCGACTTCGGGCTGCACACGCTGGAGGTCGCGAGCGGGCTCACGTCTGCCGTAGCGGCCTATGCGCTGGTAGAGTCCGCTCTTGCGCACGAGAGCGGTAACGGCACTGCTGATCACATGGCTTCCGTCGCTGCCCTCATGGCCAGATTCTCCGCCGTTGCCGGGAATAATCCCTACTCATGGTTCCCTGTAGCGAGGACAGCTAATGACCTTGCGTGCGTCAGCGAGGACAACCGGATGGTCTGCCATCCATACCCTAAGCTCCTAAGTGCAATCATGGACGTAGACATGGCGGCGGCTGTCATAGTCACAGACGCACTCACTGCTCGTGAGCTCGGTCTCGAGCCAGAGCATGTTGCTTGGCTCACAGGGTTCTCGGACGCGCAGGAGACGAGATACCTGAGCGAGAGAACGAATCTGACGCGTGCGCCCGGGCTGGTAGATGGCAGCCGCGTGGCCTTCTCGCGTGCCGGGATGCAGCCCGAGGAGTGCGATGCGTTCGATCTCTATTCCTGCTTCCCCAGCTCGGTACAGGTAGCGATGGAGAGCATCGGCATCGACTACTCCGATCCCAGACCTCTAACATTGACGGGAGGCCTCGCTGCTCACGGCGGGCCCGGGAGCAACTATGTCACGCACGCCATAGCGAATACGCTGAGCGCTCTGCGAGAAGGACGGCATAGCCACGTGCTCGTGCATGGGAACGGCTACTACCTCACGAAGCACTCACTGGGGATCTATTCGAGCTCTCAGCCTCCGGCTGTCTCGCTCGCTCGCCCTGGGACACGCGAAGCTGATATGTCTTCCAGCGAGTACCCCACTGTACCCCTGCTTCCCGTTGGGGAGCCCACCCATGCCACCCTTATTGCCTGTTGCACACCCTTTGGCCGCGACGGCGCACCAGATCCGGCCATATGCCTCCTAGAGGCTAGCGGGCGCCGCTACCTCGCTCGTGGCGACAGCGGCCTGACACAGCTCTCCTGCAGCGAGGATCTCATCGGGCAAGCCGTTTACGTCGAGCCAGGTGACCCTGTCTCAGCTGCGCACCTGGAAGCGTGACTTCTCTGAGGGCTGAAGCCGCCAGTCCCCTCGGGGCGATGGGCAAGCCGTTTACGTCGAGCCAGGTGACCCTGTCGCAGCTGCGCACCTGGAAGCGTGACTTCTCTGAGGGCTGAAGCCGCCAGTCCCCTCGGGGCGATCTGATGGACAGGCTGAGCACGCCTAGGCCAGAAGGTCCGACGGTTCAGCTCTGGATGCTGAGTGCCTGCTCTGGGCAGTTCGCCACGCCATCCTTCGCTGCCGCTTCCGTGTCCGGCGGAACCTCGGTCACGAGCAGCACACAGTGGCCGGCCTCGTCGGAATCAAACAGCTCCGGAGCTAGCCCGTAGCACCGCCCGTGCCCCTGGCAACGGTCAGGGTCAAGCGACAGGCGCACAGCAGGTCCCGGTAGGAGCTCGCATGATCCGATGCATCATCCCGTGAGCACCCCCGCTGGCTGGAAGACGAGTGGAAGGGACTTCACGGAGCGCAGTCCTGGGGTGTACTCGAGAACCGTACCCGGTGCCAGGGAGTAGCTGGGGATCCTCTTATGGAACTCGCG
>DAHXND010000013.1 GCA_027366675.1 Acidimicrobiales bacterium | reverse complement strand
AGGGATCACCACGCACGGAATCCGGCCGAGCTGCAGGGATCACCACGCACGGAATCCGGCCGAGCTGCAGGGATCACCACTCACGGAATCCGGCCGAGCTGCAGGAGCTCGAGGGCATGCTGGCGAGCCGTTACGCTCCCTGGCTGTCCAGACAGCATGCGAGCCACTTCCTCGCTACGCTCCTCACCCTCGACCCGGCGCACCTCCGCTCTGACCCGACCGCCAGCCTCTACCTTCGTCACGACGAACTGCGCATCGGCAAACGCAGCCACCTGAGCCAGGTGGGTCACCACCAGGACCTGCCGGGCCCCGGTGCCTCGCGATCCAAGTGACGACCCGCCGGATGGCGCCGGAGATGGAGCGGCTGACCCCGCCTTCCCGCCAGCACCCCCCGATCTCCGAGCAGTACCCGCCTTCCCGCCAGCACCCCCAGGTCTCCGAGCAGTACCCGCCAGCTCCCTCAAGGCTCCGGCGAGCGTAAGAGCGCTCGCCCCTCCGATCCCGCTGTCCACCTCGTCGAAGACGAGCGAGGCAGGCAAATCACCTTCGGCATCACCGAGGACCAGGCGCAGCGCCAGCATCACCCGCGCGAGCTCACCGCCGGAGGCAGCAGCGGCCAGCGGCCGCAGGCCTTCGCCGCGGTTCGCTGCCAGCAGGAACGTAACGGCATCTCCAGGATCAGCTCCCTCGCAGGAGACTCCAATGGCGGCATTGGCCATGCCGAAAGCGGCCAGGCGCTCCTCGATCGCTGTTGCGAGGCGGGGAGCAGCTTCCTCCCGGAGGCGGCGCATCTCCCGAGCTGCCCTGGATTCTTGCTCACGGGCCTCCCGGAGGGCGTGCTGGAGGGAAGCAGCCTCTGCATCCGCGTTCTCGAGCACAGAGAGTCGATCACGGGCAAGCTTGGCGAACTCCAGAACCTCCTCCAGACCCCCCTGGGGATCACCGTACTTACGCTGGAGCGAAGCCAGCATCCGCCTGCGCTCCTGCACCGCCTGGAGGCGATCGGGATCATCCTCGAATCCCTCCTGCTCCCTGTGCAGGTCATGGGTGAGCTCGCCGAGCTCTGCGAGCATCGCTCCCACCCTGGACTCGATAACCGATAGCGGTCCGAGATGCCTGATGGCGCGTAGCCCCTCTCCCAGGGACTCCTCTGCCCTCCCGAGGCTGAGCGCGAGCCCAGCAGCTGCTTCGCGCAGGCGCTCTCCGCCCGCGAGACGCTCCTCCTCGGCCGCGAGGAGCGCTGGCTCCTCTGGATCCGTGATGCATGCCTGGTCTATCTCCTCGATCTGGTAGCGAAGGATGTCGATCTCCCTTGCCCGCTCGGAATCGTCCCCGCCCAGGGAAGCAAGCCCTTCCAGGATCACCGCTATAGCGCGGCGCGCTTCTGCCAGTCCGGCTCCTTCAACACCGCCGAAGCGATCCAGCGCCTCGCGTTGAACCCTGCGATCCAGAAGAGACTGGTGAAGATGCTGACCGTAGAGGTCCACCAGGCGCTCGGTTACCTCACCCAGCCTCGCCACAGGGACCATGCGGCCGTCCAGCCACGCCCGGGATCGCCCACCCGTGGCGCTGATGGACCGGGCGAGAATGCACTCCCCGGCCCCATCGCCGCCGTCACTTCCATCACCAGCGACGAAACGAGCCTCTACCAGCGCCTCCGATGCCCCAGTGCGTACCAGTGACGGGTTGGCCTTCCCACCCGTCAGGAGCTCCACTGCTTCGACAACGAGCGTCTTGCCTGCCCCCGTCTCCCCCGTCAGGGCTACGAGACCAGAGGGGAGCTCCAGGTCGAGCTCCTCGATGATCCCCAGGTTCCTGACGTGAAGCTCAGCAAGCAACGGAGCACCTGTTCCCGGTGATGCCTTCCACGCGATCCTGCGGGCATCCAGCCGTTCCCATAGCCGTGCTCGGACTCATCAGAGAGCTCCTTCTCAGCGGTCCGCCAGCCCGAACTTGGCTCGCAGGACAGCGAAGAAGTCGCGCTGTGTGAAAGTAACGAGCCTCGCTGGATGATCACTGGCCTTGCATCTAACTACATCGCCTGCCGACATCGTTTGGATGCGCTGGCCGTCCAGAACCACAGTGGCAGGAGGACCATCCAGCAGCTCCAAGCCAATCGTGGTGCTTGGCTCCAGCACGAGAGCCCGGTCGAAAAGCATATGGGCCGCGATCGGCGTCAGCACGAAAGCGCTCATCGCAGGCGATACGATCGGACCCCGCAGCGATAGGTTGTAAGCAGTGGAGCCAGTAGGCGTCGATATGAGCATCCCGTCAGCCGCGTAGGTGAGAAACGACCTTCCCGATATCGACACAGCCAGACGAACCGTGTGTCCCGGGTCGGTCTTCTCGACGACAAGCTCGTTCAGACCCACGTAAGGCCCCTCGGAGCGCGCCTGGCGATCCAGCTCTACCTCCAGCATGAGGCGCTCCTCCACCTGGTACCGGCCTGCCAGCAACCTCTCCAGTGCAGCCGTGATGCCAGGAGGTTCGACCTCAGTGAGGTAACCCAGGCTCCCGAGGTTCACGCCCAGAACAGGCACCGAGAGAGGACCGGCTATCTGGAGCGCCCGGAGCATCGTGCCGTCACCCCCCAAGCTGAGCACCGCTGCGGGCAGGGTGCCCGTCACCACGCTGGGTTCCTGAGACGGGCCGGGTTCCTGAGACGGGCCGGGTTCCTGAGACGGGCCGGGTTCCTGAGACGGGCCGGGTTCCTGAGACGGGCCGGGTTCCCGAGACGGGCCGGGTTCCCGAGACGGGCCGGGTTCCCGAGACGGGCCGGACCCTCCGCCCATCTGCGGCCACGGCCGGATGGCAACGTGACCGTGAGCGGACAGCCAGGCCGCCACCTCGTCGGCCAACCCCGCAGCGTTAGGCCGGCGATCGTTCACAACCAGGCCAACTACAGCCATGACGCCGCCTTACCCGACCGTGCCGCCTCAGCGATCACGGGATCGTCTCGCGCTGTCACAAGCTGGGTCATCAGGAACGGCCAGCACTGGCGGCTGGCGTATGACAGCTCTGGATAGCGCCATAGCTGTCATGGAGTCGATCTCGTCGCTCCTGGCACCACCCCCACCGCTGACAGCGTGGACGAAGAACTCCACGTTGCCGGCAGCGCCGCGCAACGGCGATGGCATCACTCCCATGATGCCAGCTCCCTCAGCCACGAGCGCCGAGATCACGCGCTGGATGGCTCCCTTCCACTGCAGGGGATCACGAATGACCCCCTTGCCCCGGCTGACTTCCTTCCTTCCGGCTTCGAACTGCGGCTTCACGAGCAGGAGGAGCGTGGCCCTGGGAGCCACCAGCGTCCTCATGACGGCAGGAATGACCGCGGCCAGCGAGATGAAGGAGAGGTCTGCTACCACGAAAGAGAAGCGCTCCCCGCCGAGCGGCCCGCTCGCCTCGTTCGCCAGCAACCGAACGTTGCACCGATCCACCACCTTCACCCGCGCATCCGTCGCGATCCTGGGGTCCAGCTGGTTCCTCCCTACATCCAGGGCCACCACCCTGACAGCTCCATGCTGGAGAAGGCAGTCGGTGAACCCGCCGGTGGATGCCCCGATGTCTATTGCTGTGATCCCGATAGGATCTATTCCCCATTCGGCAAGCGCTCCAGCCAGCTTCTCTCCTCCCCGGCTCACATAGCGGGGCGGCGGCCCAATCACATCCAGCCGATCCTCCCGGCGCACCAGCCTGGATGCCTTCAGTGCCGGAGCACCAGACACGCGGACAAGGCCGGATGCCACCAGGTAGCCAGCCTCCGCCCTGGACGCAGCCAGATTCCTTCGAACCAGCTCGCAGTCGAGGCGCGCCCGGATCGACTGGCTCACCGGATCAGTTCGCTCACCGTATGGACGGAGCCTGCTTGCCCGGCCTCCCCATAGGGCCCGACCGCCCCATAGGGCCCGACCGCTCAGTGGTCACGAGAGCCGCCACGACGTGCGGGCTCGCCAGCTTCTCGCCAGCCACCTCTCAGACGGCCCCTGGGTGCTCTGTCGAACCAGGGTCGAGCCGAGAGGTCTTCGTGGCAACCTGCGCCTTCTTGGCTGGCCTGGCCTTTGCCGCGGGTGCAGCCTTCTTCGCAGCAGCCTTCTTCCCTGGTGCAGCCTTCTTCGCGGCAGCCTTCGTCGCGGCGGCCTTCTTCCCTGGTGCAGCCTTCTTCGCGGGTGCCTTCTTCCCTGGTGCGGCCTTCTTCGCGGCAGCCTTCTTCCCTGGTGCCATGTTCCCTGCTGCTCCACGAGCAGCAGTCGCAGCCTCGCGTACCTTATCGCTCAATCCGGAACGAACGATCCCGCGGGCCACCTCGCGGGCAAGCAGTCCAGCCGGCACACGCTGCACCTGGGTGCGTACCTCCTCCACCAGCTTCCGCACCTCCTCGGGATCGTCGAATCCCAGGGCTGCGAGCTGCCTGCGGACCTCGGAGCGAACCGTGGCAACGAGCGCGTCCGTGGAAGCACGGCTCCGCTCGATCAGGCCATCCACCCACTCCTGGGTCTGGGTGCGCTGTATCTCACCGGAGCGAGCAAGCTCCTGCACCAGCTCCTCGGCCTTGGCTCGAGTGACCTGCGTGAAGGTCATACCGGCCTCCACGTAGCGGCGGAAACGGTCTGTCGTCGGCATACGATTATCCTAGGTCACTTCAGGCCTGCTTGCAAAAATGTAGGCGTGAGCCGCCTCAGGCAGCACCCGTGACCATCTCGACCAGCTCCAGCAAGCTACCGGCTTCCCATGCCGCCTCCCACGGAACCTGGCCGCTCGAATCCTCCTCACCCCGACGAGGCCCCCTCCGAGAGCCCGGAGCCCGCAGATCCGAAGCTGCCACCTCCGACACCACGAAGCCGAATGGCGCGCCCAGCCTGGCTGCCAGTACCCCGTCCGTAACGGGACGATCACCCGCCACCACCTCTACATCGCTCTCCGCTCCTATCGCTATAGCTAGTAGCTGTAGCATCGGATCGTGAGGCTTACCGGCTATTACAGGAGGCGACTCAGCTGCAGCCGACACGGCGGCGACGAACGCCCCTGTTCCCGGTACGAGGCCATAAGGAGTCGGGTGCGTGGCGTCCTCGTTCGTACCGATCAAGCGAGCTCCCGCCCGGACAGCCCGCTGCGCCACCGCCATACGGGTGAAGTCGAAGCGCCGATCCCATCCAACGACAACGGCAGCTATGCCTTCGGGTGCCGGAGCTCTCAGGTCACCAGATGGTTCGAGGACTTCTGCGCCTGCGGCCTCGAGAGCTTCGCTGAGCCCGCGGCCACCAAGGGCAAGCACCCTGTCCCCCTTTCCCACCAGAAGTGCCGCAGCATCCGCCGCCGTGAGCAACTCCACGCCGCGAGCATCTATCCCAGCACGTTCCAGGCGGATGGCGTAATCCTCCCGTCTCGGGTCGGAGTTGTTCGACGCGAAGATCACCCGCCTTCCCCTGGCGAGCAGCCGCGCCACCGCCTCCCCAGCCCCCTCGATCGGCTCGCCTGCCAGCCATACCACCCCGTCCAGATCAACGACCCACACCGGGGCCTTTCTCCCGCGTCCCTCGCGGTCAGCCACGCCCCCGCCAGAGAGTCCGGGCTCCCTGCCAGCCGGAACCTGCGCTGTATCCTCCACCTCCCCATGGTGGCCTCCACCTCGCGCAGGTGCAAAGGCACGAGCGCGTGTGGTAGCCAAGAACCGTGCCAAAGTTCCTACCATTCGCCGGTCTCCGCTACGATCCTGCAAGAGCTCCATACCAGGACGTCGTAGCACCACCTTACGATGTAGTAGACGCTAACGAGCGCGAAAAACTCGCTGCCGGCTCTCCCTACCAGGCGATACGGGTGGAGCTTCCCGAACCAGACCCAGACCGTGACCTGGACCGCTACGAATCCGCTGCAGAGCTGTTCGCGACGTGGCAGGACACGGGAGTCCTGCGCCGCGATCCGTCTCCCTGCTTCTACGGCTACAAGATGACGTTCACGAGTGAAAGCGGCGAGCCTCGCTCCACTACGGGCCTCCTGGGCGCCCTCGAAGTAGTAGACAGCGGGAGCGGTGGCGTCCTGCCCCACGAACACACCATGGCGAAGCCCAAGAGCGACCGCCTGGACCTGCTCCGAGCCACCGAGGTGAACACCTCCCCGGTATGGGGGCTGTCGCTGGCGCCCGGGCTGACAGCAGCAGCCGGGAGGCCGCCCACGGCAGAAGATGAAGCTGGCAGCGATCTTCCCGGTGGTTATGCCCGCGCCACCGACGGCGAGGGCGTCATCCACGAATGCTGGCCGATCACCGATCCCGTTGCCATTCGCGATATAACTTCCATCGTCGCGGCGAACCCGGTGGTGCTGGCTGACGGCCATCACCGCTACGAGACGGCAAGGGCCTATAGGGACGAGCGCAGGCTCACTGCCGGAATCACAGGGCGCGTCGATCCCTTGGCTGAGCCTGCCCCCTACGACCTGGTGATGGCGTTCGTGATCGAGCTCAGCGATGACCAGTGCGAGGTCCGCCCGATCCACCGCCTGATCTCCTCGCTCCCTTCGGGAACCGATCTCCCGGCGCTCCTCGAACCCTTCTTCCACCTGACCGATGCAGGAGCGCCGACGGAGGAGAACCTTGCAAGCCTGAGTGCGAGAGGAGACCTCACTCTGCTAACGATGCACCATGCCTGGGTGCTCACCCCGCTCCCTGCCACGCTTCGAGCCGCCGAGGCCGCGACCGGCATCCCCGGCCTGGACTCAGCAGCCATCGCAGTTGCACTGGATAGTCTCCCGAACCACCAGCTTTCCTACCAGCATGGTTTCGACCAGGCAACGAGGGCAGTCCTGGAAGGACCAGCCGACGCTGCATTCCTCCTCAGGCCGGTAAGCGTGGAGCAGATAGCAGGAGCGGCCAGAGCCGGCAGGAAGATGCCGCCGAAAAGCACCTTCTTCCACCCGAAACCCCGTACCGGTTTCGTCTACCGGCCGCTCCGGGAACGGTATTCGCTGTGAGTTCGGCCAGGTCTATATCCGAGGTGACCTCCGTGGTCTGAGTAGTCTTTTTCGGACCTCACGGCCAGCATCTTCAACAAGAACAGATATCTGGCGCTCGGTACACTGACCGTCAGATTGGCAGTTTCCAGCAACACAGTCTCGTCCATGTTGCGCGGAGTTAGTTTCGCTGGCCAGTTCTCGTCCATGAGAGAGAAAGCCGAACTATTGAGCCAATCCAAAGGTAGTCCACGCTCGCGCGCCACGATGTCTGCCGCAGCATGTACTTCGTTTTCATGGTCAAACATGGCATCTATGTCATCCGTGACGCGAAACGGGTCGTATGCCACAGCAATCACAGCACCGCCCACCAGGTAGAGATCTGCTTTCACGCCGAGGCGCTCCAACTCGGTGGAGAGATCATTCAGTGCTGATATAACCTCTTCTCGGTTCACCGGCCAGTGCCTATCGAAGATGGGGCGCTATACATTTATAAACGACGCAGGGTCGATGAAAACTCCATGATTGCGCAGGCTGATCGGCCCGCGCACCATAGCGTGGACGTGGAACATGTCGTAACCGAGCTGGAACCCGAACCATGGCACCTCGGTATACCTTTCTGGCTCGCGCGTCCACGCGGGTACTTGGAACCCGGCGTGAAATGCCAGATGCTCGGTCAGTCCCGCCAGCATGGCGTCTATGTGCCTGGCTCCGGTCAGGGGTGGCCGCTCATACAGTAACTCCACTCGACTGTCTCCAGCTCTCTCGAAGTCCATAACCAGCTGGCGGATCAACCTGAACGATCCGGCCTCGGGCAACCCCGAGGCGATGTCGTTCGCTATGACCTCGGCTACACCGCGTACCGTGAGAGGCTTTCGATACCCGGCGAGATGCCTCAGGTCACGCGTACCCGGCAGGGGATCGACCTGAGATTTCAGCCAGCCACCTCCCAGGTCGAGCCAGAACGGAACAGATCCTGAAGCGATGGCACATTGGATGGCGCCTGCCCGGATGCTGATGCCGAGCTCGCCCCGGCGCCTGCCTCAGCTACGAGCCTGCGCATCTCGCTCCCGAGGTCAGGACGGTCGACGTCCCTGAAAACACCGATCGGGGTGGGCTCGGTAGGTCCCGCAGCGAGCCTGGACAGAGCGAAAGCAAGGCTCGGATCAGGATGGTGCTCGTCATGGACCAGCAACGCGTCTTCCCCGACTTCGGCCACCTCCACGACCCGCGCATGGCCTACCTCGTCCATCACCACACCCTTCTCGCCGTCAGCGCCGAACCGGATCGGCTGCCCATGCTCGAGCGGGATGAGCATCGACGAGCGCACATCCCTGCCGGTGATCTTCTCGAAAGCCCCATCGTTGTAGACGTTGCAGTTCTGGTAGATCTCCACGAAGGAGGCTCCCCTGTGGTCATGTGCGCGACGGAAGGTCTCCATCATGTGCTTACGGTCCATGTCATGGGTGCGCGCCACGAATGTCGCCTCGGCGGCCAGCGCCACACTCACGGGATTGAGCGGCGTCACCACCGACCCGAAAGGAGATGACTTCGTTACCTTTCCCATCTCGGAGGTCGGCGAGAATTGACCCTTGGTCAGGCCATAGATCTCGTTGTTGAAGCAGAGCATCGTGAAGTTCGCGTTCCTGCGCAAAGCGTGGACGAGATGGTTGCCGCCGATCGACAGGGCGTCACCGTCGCCCGAGATGACCCATACATCCAGGTCAGGCCGGGTGGCGATTAGACCGGTCGCGAAGGCGGGGGCCCGCCCGTGGATCGAGTGAACCCCGTAGGTGTTCATGTAGTAGGGGAAGCGAGCTGCACAGCCGATGCCCGACACGAACACCGTGCTCTCCCGCTTCACCCCGAGCTCCGGAAGGAGCATCTGAACCGCGGCCAGTATCGAATAGTCGCCGCATCCCGGGCACCAGCGCACCTCCTGGTCGGATGCCCAGTCCTTGCGTGTGGTCACCGCGACTGCCGTATCGGTCATGACTCGCTCCTGCCTTCCACTCCCATGAGGTTGCCACCGTTCTCGGGCAGGGATCCTGGCCGGAGCCCTGGGGAGAGCTCCGGCAGATCGCCCTTGTTCGCACGCAGGATCGCCTCTTCCAGCTCCTCCACCCGGAACGGCTGTCCTCGCATCTGGGTGACCGGACGCGCATCTACCAGGTACTCGGCCCTTACCAGACGTGTGAGCTGGCCGAGGTTTATCTCGGGCACGATGATCCGCTCGAAGCTCGCCAGCACCTCGCCCAGGTTCGCCGGGAACGGGTTCAGATGCGTGAGATGCACGTGGGCAACCTCATGTCCGTGTGCCCTCAGGTTGGCAACAGCAGTCGCTATCGCACCGTAGGTGGATCCCCAGCCGAGAACGAGCAGTGACGCCTCGGGGTCCCCTTCCACCGCCGCCGGCGGTATCGAGCGCGCGATGCGAGCGATCTTCTCCGCGCGCACCCTGACCATGTGCTCGTGGTTGTCCGGATCGTAAGACACGTTCCCCGAGCCATCAGCCTTCTCCAGGCCACCGACCCTGTGCTCGAGACCGGGAGTGCCGGGCAGAGCGAAGGGGCGCACGAGGCTCTCCGGGTCCCGCTCGTAGGGGTAGAACGCTCTCGTCCCGTCCGGCTCGCTGTGATTCGGCTCCGTCGCGAAATGGACTTCGGGAACGGGAAGGGAGTCCACGTCCGGGATCCTCCACGGCTCGGAGCCGTTCGCCAGGTAGGCATCCGAGAGCAGGAAGACAGGGGTGAGGTAGGTGAGCGCTATCCTGACCGCCTCGAAAGCGGCCTCGAAGCAGTGGGCGGGATCCCTGGCCGCGACGATCGGCAGGGGAGCCTCGCCATGGCGCCCGTACATGGCGAGGAGCAGGTCAGCCTGCTCCGGCTTGGTCGGCATGCCCGTAGAAGGCCCGGCACGCTGGACGTCCACGACCACCAGTGGAAGCTCCAGGGCAACTGCCAGCCCTATGGTCTCCGCCTTCAGGTCGGCCCCCGGACCAGAGGTCGTGGTAACGCCGATCGCTCCGCCATAGGACGCCCCGAGGGCTGCGCCCACGCCTGCGATCTCGTCCTCCGCCTGGAACGTGTAGACGCCGTAGCGCTTCAGCTTCGAGAGCTCGTGCAATAGATCAGATGCTGGCGTGATCGGATAGGATCCCAGGAAGAGAGGTAGCTTGGCCCGATGGGCAGCAGCGACGAGTCCCCACGCCAGCGCCGTGTTACCAGTGATGTTCGCGTAAGTGCCAGGCGCCAGCTTCGCCGGCCTTACCTCGAACGGCGATTCGAATACCTCTGCTGTCTCACCGAAGTGGTAACCGGCCATGAAAGCCAGCCGGTTGGCCTCGCCAACCACAGGACTGCCACCGAAGCGCTTCTGTATCCAGGCAAGCGTCTCGTCGATGGGGCGCGTATAGAGCCACGAGATAAGCCCGAGAGCGAAGAAGTTCTTCGAGCGCTCCGCATCACGGGGCTTCGCCCCGGTCGGCTTGCAGGCCTCCTGGGTGAGAGCCGTCATCGGGACCTCGTAGACCTTGTAGGCACCGAGCGAGCCATCAGAGCGGGGGTCGGCCTGGTAGCCAGCCTTGGCCAGGCTCCTCTCGTCGAAGGTGTCGCGGTTCAAGATGATGACAGAGCCCCTCGGCAGGCCGGCGAGATTGGCCCGTAGTGCGGCAGGATTCATCGCCACGAGAACGTTCGCGTGATCGCCAGGGGTAAGGATGTCGTGATCTGAGATCTGAACCTGGAAAGAGGACACACCGGGAAGGGTGCCTGCGGGAGCCCGGATCTCGGCTGGGTACTCGGGAAGCGTAGCGAGGTCGTTGCCGAGGACAGCGCTCTCGTTCGTGAAGCGGTCACCGGTGAGCTGCATGCCATCTCCGGAGTCCCCGGCAAAGCGGATGACAACGTGGTCCAGAACCCGAGATCCAGCGATGGTCGGGGCCTCGCGATCCGTCGAAGATGTCCCCACGCTCAAGTTGTCCACGGCTGCTCTCCCTCCTGATGCTGCGACTGCCTCCTGACGCTGCTACTGCCCACGATGCCAGGATAGTGTAATCAGATTGTAACCGTTCCAGGATGGAGGGCCAGAAGGACAGGAAGCTGGGTCACGTTCTGCGGCAGTGAGAGCCGTGGTAACCGTTCCAGGATGGAGGGCCAGAAGGACAGGGCTCTGGGTCAGGCGATCGTCGGGTCAGGCGAACGTCGGGTCAGGCGATCGTCACGGGCTTGTCGAGGAAGACGTCCTGGACCGCGTGAATGAGCTTCACGCCCTCGGAGGTGGGCCGCTGGAATGACTTCCTTCCCACGATCAGGCCCATCCCACCGGCACGCTTGTTGATGACAGCCGTGCGTACCACCTGGGCGAAGTCATCCCCTCCCTTCGACTCACCACCGGAGTTGATGAGGCCGACGCGCCCCGAGTAGCAGTTCACCACCTGCCAGCGAGTCCAGTCCACGGGGTGGTCCGTTGTCAGCTCCTCGTAGACCAGCGGATCGGTCCGACCGAAGTGCAGAGCCAGGTACCCCCCGTTCACCTCTGGCTGCTTCTGCTTCACTATGTCCGCCTCTATGGTGACGCCGAGGTGATTCGCCTGTCCCGTCAGGTCAGCCGCCACGTGGTAGTCAGCCTCTTCCGTCTTGAAAGCGTTGTTCCTCAGATAGCACCAGAGCACCGTGAACATTCCCAGCCGGTGAGCCTCGGCAAAGGCATCGCTCACCTCCTGTATCTGGCGCGTAGCCTCCTCGGATCCGAAGTAGATAGTGGCGCCGACGCCAACTGCCCCCAGGTCGAAAGCCTGCTGCACGTCTGCAAACATGACCTGGTCGTACTTGGCCGGATACGTCAGGAGCTCGTTATGGTTCAGCTTCAAGATGAAGGGGATGCGATGCGCGTACCTGCGAGATGCCATGCCAAGCACCCCGAGAGTGGTGGCGATGGCATTGCACCCTCCCGCAACCGCCAGCTCGCACAGGTTCAACGGATCGAAGTACGCGGGGTTCTTGGCGAAGCTGGCCGCCCCGGAATGCTCGACCCCCTGGTCCACGGGAAGGATCGACAGGTAGCCAGTCCCGCCCAGCCTGCCGTGGGAGAACATGGTCCCCAGGTTCCTCAGAACCGCCGGCGGGCGGTCGCTCGCCACCATCACACGGTCTATGAAATCGGGCCCAGGGAGAACCAGGGACTCTGCGGAGATCCCCTTGCACTCATGGCTGAGCAGGAAATCAGCCTCGTCTCCGAGCAGAGCTGCTATGTCAGTCATGGGGTCGAGTCTATGAGAGCGAGGACAGCCTCTCGGCCGCGTCCCAGGCATCCGGGTCGTGACGCAGGATCCTCGCGAACAGAGCGCGGGCCTGAGGCAAGTCACCAGCCCGCTCGTGGCAGTCTGCCAGCACGTACCAGAGGCGTAAGTGGCGCTCCGCTGGGTTCGGCACGCTCCTGACCCTTCCAAGAGCGGCGATCGCTCCGGCGACGTCACCACGGTCGGCCCGCGAGCCAGCCAGCACCAGGCGTCCCTCCACTGCCAGGTCAGGAGGCGGATCCGTCGCCTGCAGCTCGGCGCAGACCTGCTCGACACGTCGATGGCGACCCAGTGCGCGGTAACAGTCCGCCATCACGGGATGCTGGTCGAGCTCACCAGTTAGCTCGTGATAGGTGGCCAGATTCCGGATCGCCTCCCGCCACCGCCCGAGCTGGTAGGAGGAAAGCCCGGCAAGCTCGAACGCTGCAGGGATGGGCAGCTCCGCGAGCACCTGGCGCGCGAGGCGGAGGGCATCTGCATAGCGCTCCCTGCGGTAGGCCTCCGCTGCCAGTCGCATCTGCCTGCCGGCGCGGGTAGATACTGACGCTC
>DAHXND010000221.1 GCA_027366675.1 Acidimicrobiales bacterium | reverse complement strand
AGGATGTTGCGCTCGCCGATGTACTGGTATTGAAAGTCCTCGGCAATGTCGTTGTAGTCGTTGGGCGGACCCTGCAGCGCGAGCCCTCCGCCCGGATGCATGCGCACGTCGATGCCATAGGTACCGACCTCGAGGGAGTTGCCCCGCTGAAGGGTGCTTCAGGCAGTGCCGCTTCTTCGGGGAGTCCCCCGCCAGCGATGCCTGTGGCTGGCAGGCCTCCAGTCGCGCCGGTGAGTCCGGGGGGCTCCGCTTCGCCGGGAGCGGTGCCCCCCATAGGAGAAGTCTCCAGCAGAGAACCTGTTCCCCCCATAGGAGCGGTGCCCGGGGGGCCTGCTTGGCTGACGGCTACCTCGTGAGCTCTCGCCTGGTGACGTGCCCTCACTGTCTCCCACAGAGAATACAGACCCCTCCCCAGGAAAACGGCCGCTTTGCCACATGCCTGGAGCAAAGAGCGTACTGTCGTGCCCGAAAAGAGCGCCATCGCCAACACGGTCACGGCCACCAGCACCACGGCAGCACCAGCCACCCCTATGGCCCTGGAGACGAGGCTCCCGGCTACCAACCCCAGACCGCCGCCTGCGCGCTGCAGAGCATCCTGTCCGACCGAGAATCCCGGAGCTCCGGCAGCGAGGTCCGCGAATCCCGATATGGCAAGCAGCAGAACGAGAGCTCCCACCCCTTGGCGCCACCAGGGACGGTCCTTGCCCGGCCAACGGAAGAGAAGTCCTGCGCCAGCTACCACACCAACCGGGGCAACGAAGTAGCGGCAGAGCCCGAGGCTATCCCCCAGAGCGATCCGAACACCGCTCCCTACAGGGCCAAGCGAGTGCCAGTAGCAGGCGATGGCCACCAGAACTGAGAGGAGCACCAGGCCAAGCCCCCATACGTCCCTCTCCACGCGCGATAGCGCCGATACCCAGCCCGGCGACGAAGCGAGACCACCGCTTGAGCTCAGCTTGGCGCGTGAAGATGCCTTGCCTCTGGCTGCCCTGGCGCCAGCCGCCCGGCCACGCGCCCGCGTTCCAGGGGCCTTTGCCCGCGCCGAACCATGGCGCCCGGAAGAGCGCGCGTTCCTGCCTGGTGCCTCGTCGCGAGTCAGAACCACAGCAACCATCAAGGCTAACACCAGCCTCACCAGTAGCAGGGGATATCCAGTGACAGGGGATAAGCGGCGGCAGAGACCCCCGTAAGGTCCCGCTCTCCGGTTCAGGTCGTCCGCTACGCCTCCAGGATCACCGGGACGATCATCGGCCGCCGTCGCGTGCGCTCCGCGACCAGCCGACCGACAGCCTGGCGCACGGGACGACGGAATGCCTCTGGGTCCCTCACACCAGCGACCAGGGCCTCCTCGACAGCGGCGCTCGCCCGGTCACGTGCCTCATCGAGGAGGTCAGCGGCGTCCTCGGCTCCCACCCATCCCCTGGTTACTATCTCCGGGCCTACCACCACGGTCCCCTCCTGCGTATCTATCCCGACCATGACGACCACCACGCCCTCTTCAGCCAGAAGCCGGCGGTCTCTGAGCACGCCATGGCCGATGTCGCCTACGACGCCATCTACGAACGTATGCCCGGCAGGAACGGATCCGACGAGGTCGATGCCACTGCCAGTCAGAGCAAGAACGTCCCCATCCTCACATATCAGAACATGATCCTTCGCTATCCCCATCGAAGCCGCCAGATGGGCGTGGTTAACGAGATGCCGGTACTCACCGTGGATCGGCACGCACCACTCAGGGGACGCTAGAGCGAGCATCTGTGCCAGCTCACCACGCCGGGCGTGACCACTCACGTGGACCGCCTCCCGTTCGGTGTAGACAACCTCTGCTCCCCGGCGGTAGAGATCGTCTATCAGCGTACTCACCGCCCATTCGTTACCGGGAATCGCATGAGACGATAGAACTACGACGTCTCCCGCGCCTACCTCGAGCCACTTCGACTCGCCAGCCGCCATACGCACAAGAGCCGACATCGGCTCGCCCTGCGACCCGGTTGACAGCACGCAGACTTGGCCCGGATCGCGCGATTCTATGGTCTCTATGTCCACGATCGACCCATCCGGTATCCTGAGTAGGCCAAGGGAGCGCGCAAGTGACACGTTCTTCGCCATGGAGCGCCCGAGGGTAGCCACTACCCTCCCCTCTTCGAGCGCCGCATCCACCACCTGCTGGATACGATGCACGTGGCTAGCGAAGCATGCCACTATCACCCTCTGACCTCTCGCTTGGACGAAGAGGCGCTTCAGCACCGGACCGACCGATGTCTCGGTATCGGTGAACCCGGGCTCGTCGGCATTTGTCGAATCCGAGAGCAGCAGGCGGATGCCCGGATCCTTGGCAAGCTGCCCGATTCGAGCCAGGTCGGTGCGGCGTCCATCGACCGGGGACTGGTCGATCTTGAAGTCACCCGTATGTAGTATCAGTCCCTGAGGTGTGTGAAAGGCTAGCGCATGACCGTGAGGAACCGAGTGCGTCACCGGTATCGTCTCGATATCAAAGGGACCGGCCTGCCATCGCTCACCATCGCCTACGGGAACGAAGGTAACTCGCGATAGAAGCCCTGCCTCCTCTATCCTGTTCCTGGCAATGCCAAGGGTGAAGGCAGATCCCCACACCGGAAGCGGATCCGGCCGGTCGAGCATCTCCAGTAGATAAGAGAGAGCGCCGGTATGGTCCTCGTGGCCATGGGTGAGCACGCAGCCCTCCAGATCACCTGAACGCTCGCACACCGACTGGAAGTCTGGAAGCACCAGATCCACGCCAGGCATCTCCTCGTTCGGGAAGAGAAGACCGCAGTCCACGAGCAGGACCCTGCCGGCTATCTCTATGGTGGCAGCGTTCCGTCCGATCTCGCCCAACCCGCCCAGGAAGGAGACCCTCACCTCGCCAGAGCCTGGCCTGCCAGAGGCCAGAATCCCCGGGTCTGGCTGCCTGCTCCCGGACCGGCTACGGCGGGCCACTTGAACGAGCCCCTTCCCCGGCCAAGGCAGCGAGCACCTCAGCTGCCCTCTCCAGCAAGCCCGCGGGCGGGGGACCCATGGGAAGCCTACAGACACCTCCGGGCTGCCCCAAGACCTGCAGCATCGCCTTGGTAGGAACGGGATTCGGTGCAGCCTCCGTGGACTCGAAGCTATAGCTCTCCAGGAGTGCCCCGTTCAGTGATCTAGCCTCTTCCAGCTTCCCATCGAAGAAGGCTGCCACCATGTCTGATAGCTGCGGCCCTGCCCAGTGAGAGGCCACGCTGATAACTCCTACAGCTCCCAGCGCCAGAAGGGGCAGGGTAAAAGCATCCTCCCCGCTGTAGCACTCGAAACCCGCGGGCGCCTCAGCTATGAGGCGAGCAGCGCGAGGAACATCGCCAGTAGCATCCTTCACACCCACGATGTTCCGGACATCCGAGGCGAGCCGCAGCATCGTATCGATCGCTACCGCCCGGCCAGTCCGAAACGGGATATCGTAGATCACCACCGGAAGCGGGGTAGCTGCCGCCACTGCCCTGAAATGCGCCTCGATCCCGGCCTGGGATGGGCGATTGTAATACGGGGTTACTACCAGCATCCCCGCCACGCCCGCCGCAGTAGCCTTCCTCGTCAGCTCTATGGAGTGGCTCGTATCATAGGTGCCGGTATTCGCGATCACAGGCACCGTGACAGCCTGGGCCACAGAGCGCCACAGGTCCACCTTCTCCGCGTCAGAGAGCACCGGGCCTTCTCCCGTGGTGCCGGCGAGCACCAGCGCCTCGCTCCCCTGGCTGCACAGCCATCTGGCCAGGCTCACCGAACCATCGATATCGAGCGAACCGTCGCTGGCGAACGGCGTAGCCATAGCTGTCACCACGCCGCCGAAGCGTCCGGGAGATGTCATGATCCCAACCTACCGCAACCGTGGAGGTACGTAATCACCAGTCTCACGAACGTGCTCTACCCGGTAGCAGCAGTTTCTTTATCCAGCACGCGCCGGGCCTGTGGAGGGATGCTCACCTGGCGTTCCTCCACAGAGCCAGCTAACTCCGAGCCACCGCTGCCTGAACCCTCACGCGCAGCCTCGCGCGTCAGGTCTCTCGACCCTAACGCGCTGCCTCGTGGGTCAGGCAGACTTCGCCACCTCTCTGTCAGCACTCACCGCGTCAAGCGATTCGTACTCGCCACCGGTATCGGCCCAGTCCTCGAACTGGATCACGCCGAGCTCGGTGAAACGGTCCCTGAGCCATCCATCAGCGGCATCGAGCAACCCCAGCTTCTTGCAGTTCGGAACGATCTTCGAGAAGAGAAGAGACTGGAACTGCCTGCGCTCTGGCAGGTCCTGCATGAGCAGTGGGAGGATCTTCTTCGGCGCCACGCCGAGACGCTCCCAGACCTCCTGCTGGAGGAAGCGATCCCGCATGCGCACCGCGGCCTCGTAGGCGAACTCCTGGCGCTCACGAAGCTCTGAGGCACTGAGCTGCGGGTAGAACTCCTGCAGAGAGAGGACCCCGAAGGCCACGTGGCGCGCCTCGTCGGCCATGACGTAACGAAGAAGCTGCTTAAGGAGGGGCTCGGTAGTCATCTGGAACATGAACCCGAATGCTGCCAGTGCAAGCCCCTCCACCATGATCTGCATGCCCAGATAGGTCATGTCCCACCTACTGTCCTTCAGGATGTCGTCCAGGAGCAAGCGGAGGTGCGTGTTCACCGGATAATGGCCCGACAGCTTCGTAGTCAGATACTTATTGAATACCTCGACGTGGCGGGCCTCGTCCATCACCTGGGTGGACGCGTAGTACTTGGCATCGATCCAGGGAACCGACTCGACGATCCGGGCCGTGCACAAAAGCGCGCCTTGCTCGCCGTGCATGAACTGGGAAAGCATCCAGTTCTGGCTCTCCACGCCTAACCGTACCCAGTCCTTCTCGTTCCACTTCGCAAGGGGAGTCTCGGAGAAGTCAAGCCCCATCCCGAAACCCCCGTTCGCTACTGCGTTCGCGATGACGAGCGACTCCTGGTCAACATCTGTTTCCCAGGGAAGATCTGTCTCAGCGTTCCACTGGGCATTCTTCGCCTTCTCGTAGAGCTTGGCCAGCTTCGGGCGTGCCGCCTTCTCGTAGTCCCAGGTGAAAATCGTATCGTATTCAGATGGTACTGAATGGATGACCTCATCGGTATCGGTGTTCACGACCGATACGATTGCCTCCAGGTCGTTCACATCGCTCCTACCCAGTCGACGATTCACATCCTCCTGCCTCTCTGGTGCGCTGCGAGCCTTCCCCTCAGTTGAACTCATGTCCTTTGCTCTCCTTTCTCGTGCGGGCCATGGTTTGGCCCGATGCGAACTTCGTGTCTGTCTAGTGAGCTGGAAGCTTGTAGGGTGCCCGCACCTCGGTCAATCTGGACTTCGGATCGGCCCCGTTGGCCGTGGGCTCGCCCGGCGCCACCTGATGACCGGGCAATTGCTCCCGATCGGAGACTCCCGGCATAGGGATCCTGAGTGCTTCGACTCCAGGAAGCACGAATGTCCGCACGAGGCGCCTGGCAGAGCCAGGGTCCCCGAGATCCACCCAAGCACTCGGGGATGCCACGTAGGCCATGACGATCCGCGCCGCCCACTCGCCTATGCGGGCCGCCGTCTCGTGATCGAGGAATCGCTGGAGGAATGGGGATACCAGCTCCCCGACCACTACCAGCACCCTGTCCAGCCGACCAAAGGCTATGTGAGGAAGGACAACCTCTGGCTCCTCAGCCAAAAGTCGGTTAAGGACCGCATGGGCCCTGAGGCGTCGCGTCGCCTCCAGCATGCCCGCGACCACCGCGTCCTCCAGGTCGTCCTTCTCGCCCATGGCAGTCGCGACAGAGCTGAGAAAACGGGCCACCTCGGTCTCTACCAAGGCACCTACCAACTCATCCTTCCCCCCAGGGAACAAGCGGTAAACCGTAGCCCTGCTGACTCCAGCCTGGCGAGCAACGTCATCGACAGTCGTGGAACCAAGGCCCTGAGCACCAACGCACACGAGAGCAGCGTCGACGATCCTTATGCGCTGGCCCGAGCCCCTGGACGACCGTGGCCGAGGGTCACCCGCCCCTTCGGCCTGGCAGTTACCTTTCCCGGGAAGGCGACCCACTCCCCGCCCCGCATCCTTCTTCCCCCTTGCAGAAACGCCATCCAGCACAGCCTGCGAGCTGTTACTCACAGGCAACACAATACTCCATGATCTGTCTCACTGTCAATGGCGCCCAGGGGCCCGAGTCACGCTCAGAACTGCAAAGAGGCAGGCGGCAAAGGCTAGGCGGCAAAAGGACGCGGGGCGACCGGCTCAGCACTCCAAGTGAGCAACCCGACTCCCAGATCCTCTGCTGCCTCGTTCGCTCCCGCGTACAGTCGCATCCCGTAGCAGTAAGGGAGAATGGTGCCAGACAGCCCGAGACGGTCAACGCGAGCCGGCAACGAGGCGAAGAAGCGTTCTACGTCGGCTGGGCGCAAACGGACCTTCGCTTCTACGACGAACGTAACGCTGCTTCCGTCTGAATCTTCAGCCGTGCCCACTACATCGACCTCGTCGTCCCCGAGATCCACAGCCTGGGGAGTCCCGAGCAGGCGCCAGCCCCGCTCCCGAGCTACCATCTGAACGCCTGCCACGGCGTCCTCCTCGACGCCGCCCCCAATCACGGTCGAAAGGGCTCCAAGAGCTCTATTAGTCTCCTGCTGCGCACGTGCAAGCGCATCCAAGCGGGTCGTGAGCCGCAGGTCCATCTCGGCTACACGTTCCTCCAGGTCACCCACCCGCTCGGCAAGGGCATCCAAGCGGGTCGTGAGCGCATCCAAGCGGGTCGTGAGCCGCAGGTCCATCTCGGCTACACGTTCCTCCAGGTCACCCACCCGCTCGGCAAGGGCATCCATGCGAACCGTGAGCTCGTCCATGCGAGCCGTGAGCGCATCCAAGCGGGTCGTGAGCCGCAGGTCCATCTCGGCTACACGTTCCTCCAGGTCACCCACCCGCTCGGCAAGCGCATCCAAGCGGGTCGTGAGCCGCAGATCCATCTCGGCGACCTGCTTCGGCAACCCGAGAAGCTCGTCCCCGAGCAGCACGGCGCGAAGCTGCGCCCGCAGGCCTTCGTCCTGCTCCATCTGCCGGATGATCCCGAGCGTGTCCATGAGCTCAGATTACATCGGTCCTGGGACACCGCCCGCTCATGTGCCGGGAACCGGTTCATGAGCTCGGAAACAGCTCCCGGCTCCCGTGGGTCCTAGGTCAGGTTCCTGGGTGGCCAGATGAGAATGACCACCGGGGACAGAGGCATCCAGCCAGGGTGCCATTCCGGTGACTAGCGTGCATGATAATGGCAGCTCGAAGACGTGCGGCGACCGGTGAACCCGGTCGGAGCTCTCGCTCACCGGAGCGGGGCGCGCTCTCCGGGCCGCTGAACCGTGACGGCCCGCGCGGACCAGAAGGAACGACTTATCCCGTAGGTGCCAGGGAAACGCCCGCAGTCTCGGACCGGCGCACCCGTATCCTCACCGCCACATACGCCTGCGTGGCTCGCTTCGGATTGGCGAAGACCACCTTGGAGGACGCTGCCAGAGAAGCGGGACTAAGCCGCGCGACCATATACAGGTACTTCCCGGGAGGCAGGGACGAGCTGATCCGCGCCACGATCACGTGGGAGACAGCGAGGTTCTTCCTCCGGCTCTACGATGTGGTAGCCGAAGCCGAGGATATCGAGACCATGATGGTAGAAGGGATCCGCTTCGCGCATAAAGCCGTCGTCGAACACGAGGTGCTTCAGACGATAGTGGCGACTGAACCAGAGCTCCTGCTTCCGCAGCTCACCATAGAGGCCGACCGGATGGCCGGACTCGTGGCAGCGTTCCTCGCTCCCCATCTGGAGCGCCTCCTCGGAGAGCATCCCCCGGTAGAACCAGACTTCGCCGCCGAGTTCCTTGCCCGTATGGTTATCTCATTCATCGCTTCGCCGGGACGCTGGGATCTGAGCGATGCCGAGCACGTCAGGGAGCTAGTAAGAACTGAGCTCCTTGCCGGTTTCATGATCGCATGAGCGCTTTGAACTGGCGGCTACTCGCGAGTCTCTCGCTGCCATTCGGATCGGAGCTGCCATTTCGCCGAGTAGTCGCTCGCACCCTGCTGCGTACCTCGCACAGCCACTCGGGGTGACTTCTCTCGGCGCTGAAGGGCCGGGGTTTTCGGCGCGATCTTGCTGAGACAGTCCCTACCTGCCCTGATCACGAACGGTGTCACGCCCAGCGTTCTCTGCAAGGGCATCGAGAGCGAACACGTATCCCATCGGGCCCAGACCGGCAATCACGCCAATCGCTATCGGCGCCAGAAGCAGGCGGTGACGAAAGCTCTCCCGCGCGTGGACATTCGTGAGGTGGACCTCGACCATTGGGACCTCTGATGCCTCTACGGCATCGCGAAGCACAACGGAGGTGTGAGCCAGCCCACCGGCGTTCAGGACGAGTCCGTCCATCACCCCTCGAGCTGCATGGATACGGTCGATCAGCTCGCCTTCGTGATTGGACTGAGCGAACTCGACCTCTACTCCCAGCTCACCGGCTCGATCCCTGACCAGCGCCTCGATATCAGCTAACGTCTTCCTCCCGTATACTTCCGGCTTCCGCATCCCCAGCATGTCCAGGTTAGGGCCGTTTAGAACCAGGAACCTGCTCACGGCACACCTCCGATCCCTTCATCGACGCTCCCATCACTGCCTGGCGGATGCCCCGAGCTTTCCTGCAGGCGCTCCAGGATCTCCATAACGGAGCGCGCCCCTTCCTCTGGCGACGTACGCGGCACCGTGACCCGGAAGTGAGCCTCACGGTAGGCATGGAGCCGCTGCAGGTACAGATCGTATATCTGAGCAAGGGTCTTGCCCTGCAGCACCGGACGCCCCTGGTCGAGCGACTCGATAACACCACGCATCTCTCGCCAGGGGAGGTGGAGGTGTATGACCAGGGAACGCTTCAGCAGCATCTCGCGAGTGTCGGAATCGACGAAGGCGCCTCCTCCCAACGCTATGACGCTTCGGCCCTTGTCCAGGATCTCCCCGACCGTGGAACGCTCTAGCGCCCTGAACTCTGGCTCCCCCCGTTCTGCAAAGAGATCCTGAACACTCATAGCGCAGCGCTCTTCGATCACATGATCGACGTCGAAGAACTTCAGGCCCAGCGCATCTGCAAGCAGTGCGCCCACACTGGACTTTCCCACCCCCATGAAACCCGCCAGCGCGATCGGGCGTAACGCGAACCCGCCTAGAAGGCGCTCGTTCATCTGGGCTCCCGCCTCGTCCTCGTGCCAGTAACCAGGCGAAGCCATATCCCATCCCGCGGACATGTTCATCAGTGGGCGCCGGCCTCATGATCCGGGCTCGCCAATCTGGGATCTGGGGGATGGCAGGCGGCTTCTATGTTCACTCTCTCGCATGCCGTGTCAAGGACCATCAGAGTCTCAGCGCGAACGAATCCTGGCACAATCGAGAAGCGGCGTGTAATGACCTGCCGAAGATCCTGCATGGTCCTGGCGCGGACCTTCACCAGCCAGTCGAACTGCCCACTCAGGGAATGTGCCTCCTCTACCTGGTCTATCTCGGAGAACATGTCGCGCACCACATCGTAATTGTCCGCGTTCTGGACCATTCTCACCATAAGGTAGGCAAGGACAGGGAAGCCCATGGCAGCGGGGTCCAGACGGGCACGTATCTCACGCACTATCCCAAGCTGCCTCAGCCGGCCAAGCCTTTCTCGCACCTCCGACACAGCGCAACCCAGATCCTGGGCCATATCCTCCAGAGGACGTAACGCGTCATCGGTAATCTCGTGCAGGAGCTTCCAGTCCAAGACGTCGAGAGCCTTGTAATCCAAAGTGGCATGGCTACCTGAGCTCTGGCCATCGTGGACCTGGGGGCCCGATATGTGGATACCGGGATCCTGGCTGCCGGGAATGGAGCTATCGCCTACGCGATCCTCGAGATCGCGATCCCCCTCCACCGCTCCCGTGCCTTGGCCGGGACCGCTGCCTTCACCAAGACCGCGCACGTCACGATCCTACTCGTGCTAGCCCGCTATCAAGCTAGCTGCCGGCGCAGATCGGCATCTCCCGAGTCAGCGTGGCCCAGGTTCACGGTGAACTCGTAGCGATCTCCCCTGTAGTGCGACTGGACGAACTCACATGGCCCACCGTCTGAGTCCACGAGCACGCGCTCCACAAAGAGGACAGCGGCGCCGAACCCGACCTCGAGCCAGTGAGAGACCTCCAGATCTGCCAGCTCAGCTCTGATGGACTGGTAGCCACCAGCGAACGTGACGCCTTTGCGCTCCAACAGGGTCATAAGACCTGTCTTGTGAAGCTCGTCGTCCGTCACGAGAGCTGCCACGCGGGGCGGCAGGTAGTTGACAGTGAAAGCGAATACCTCCCCATCCATGGTTCGACGGCGGCGCACCACGGTGCCTCTGAGATCCTCGATCTCGAGAGCAGCCGCTATCCGGGCAGGAAAGGGAGCATCCCGCACCAGCTCTACGGTAGTGACCAGGGTCCGCTCAGTCTCTGAGATCAAATCCCTGAGGGATCCCTGAAAGCGCTGGCCCATGGCGTGGCTCGCTGCCGGCAGCACGAAGGTCCCACGGCCTTGCTGGCGGATAACGAAACCGAGACGCACGAGCTCGCCCACAGCCTGGCGGATCGTGGCACGGCTGACACCGAACTCGCCTGCGAGCTCGTCCTCTGAGGGAAGCTTGCCATTGGCCTCGTAGCTGCCGTTCGCTATCCGCTGGCGGATAACGCTCAGAACCTGGTAATAAAGTGGGACGGCGGATGACGTATCGGTGATCAACCCAGTGCGCCTAGCAGGCCCGCCGTGTTCTGCGACTGCATCCAGGGATGTCACAGGTGGCACCTGGTTATTTGCCGCGCAGCGCCCGAGCACTCGCAGCGCTCCTCCCAGCTCAGCCCATATCCTGCCATGCTTCTCAGGTTATCATCCCCTCCGTACAACATGACGGACCTTCCGGGATGCATCCCAGAATGCTCAGCCCAGAGTGCCGTCGCCGACGTGGACCGGGATGTGCCTCCTCCTCGTCGAGCGCCCAGGGATTATCGCCCTTTCCGGGGTTGCAGTAGCTCATGCAACCCAGGCATATCCTGGAAATCTCGAGCCCGGCCCAGCCGGGGCGCGCATAAGGCATTTCCGTCAAGCCGTGACCGCGGTTCCAACCGAGCCGCTCGCTGCGCTACCACCCAGCCAGCGTTCCCTCAGGCCAATAAGATCCTCATCGAACAACGTGGCGTCCATCTCTTTCGCATGCCTGGAGACCGATAGATCGAAACCGACCAGCTTACGCACCTCCTCTACACCAATCCCAGGTGCCAGCTCAGTGAGCAACCACCCATCCCTGTTCAGCTCGAACACAGCCCGCTCTGTGACCAGGGAAACCTGGTGCCCTCGGTCCAGGGCAACCCGTCCGCTAAATGTCACCTGGCCAACCTGCGGAACCAGCTTGCACACACTGCCTTCCCTCTCCACGCTGAGCTTCCCCTGATGCAGGCTTGTACGAAGGCCGCCCGCAGTAAGTGTTCCACAGAACACAACGGACCGCGCGGACTGAGCTATGTCGGTAAAACCACCGCTCCCCATTACAACGCCATTGAACTTGCTCACATTCACATTGCCAGCCTTGTCCACCTCGGCGAAACCAAGAAACGTATAGTCCAGCCCCCCGGCGTGATAGAAGTCGATGATGTCAGGGGCATCCACTACAGCGCGGTGATTGCTGGCAGCTCCGAAGATAATCCCCTGGGCGCTCACGCCCCCAAAGATCCCATGCTCGAGAGTAAGGGTGACCAGATCATCGCATCCTTCCTCGGCAAGGATCGCGCCAACTCCATCTGGAACACCGACGCCAAGATTCGCAACAGATCCCGGACGCATGAACAGCGCTGCACGGCGGGCAATCACTTTTCGCTCGCTCAGCGCGAATCTAGTGCTAGCCACCAGATCTGCCCGCTCGAGCCCGGCATAGAACGGGTTGAACTCTGACTCGTAAGACTGCCATTGACCCGGGTGCTCCACCACAACGTCAACAAGGGGACCAGGAACCTTGGCAGCTTTCGGGGCAATCGAAGCCCGCTCCACCAGGTGCTTCACCTGTGCAATCACCATGCCTCCGGAGGCATGGGCAGCGCCAGCGAGAGCCAGCACATCTAGATAATACCCCTCCTCGGACATTCCGATATATCCATCAGGATCTCCCTCCGAACCCCGAATGAGTGCTACGTCTATGCGGTATGGCTTGTACCAGAGATACTCCTTGCCTCCCAGGGTGATTACCTCGACTATGTCCTCGGTAGTGCGGCTGTTCAGCTTGCCGCCCTCGATCCTCGGATCAATGAAAGTTCCGAGTCCGACTTCAGTGATAAGGCCCGGCCGCCCACCAGCCAACTCTCTGTGCAAGAGGGTCATTATGCCTAGGGGTAGATTGTATGCCTCGATGGCATTGTCTTCTGCCAACTGCGCCATTGGCCGCGTCTGTCCCCAGTGACCACCAATCGCTTTGCGGACAAGTCCCGGGTGGGCAAGCGGAGTCAGCCCGCGCTCCGCGCGATCACCTATCCCATAGGAATGAACGACAGTCAGATCTTTGGGATGACCGGTCTCGTCGAATCTCTGGCGTAGCGATTCGATCAGCAAATCAGGCTCAAGCAGGCCGCCCCCGGATCCCGCGATGGCTACCGTAGCACCGTCCGCTATGAGCTCTATCGCCTCACGGGCCGAACGGACCTTGTCGCGGGCTGCCACGCCCCTGGGGCCAGATACCGCCGTCATCTCTCGCCTGCTTCCCTATGAGGATCCTCGGATGGGACCAGACCTGCGGCGAGCTCGATAACCTGCTGCGTCGCCTCAACAATGTCATCGCCTCGCTCCCAGCATGGATAGAGAATTACCTCGTCGACTCCGGATGCAAGGTATCTTTCCACGCAATTCCTGGCGTGGTCTACTGAACCCGAGGCGATGATGTCGTCCAACATAACATCGGAGACAGAGCGAACGGCGGCATCTGGATCGTTCCGCTCCCAGGCTTCTTTCATGCGAGCGGCCTCATCTTCGTAGCCAACCTCGGAGAAGAAATGATTATAGGCATCGACATTGCCGTAATAGGCAAGGTACTTCCGCTGGCGCTCCCTTACAACCTCAGCTCCACGCGTAGCGGTGGGCAACGCCACACGTAAGTCTGCCGCCAGACGCACAGAACCAGGGGGTCGCGCTGCTTCACCAGCGGCGCGGCGCGCTGATTCGCAGATCTCGCCCATCCTGGACATCGGCACGACATTGAGCAGGATCCCATCTGCAATCATTGCGGCCTTCTCTCGCATCTTCCCGCCGAGCGCCGCCACATAGATAGGTAACCCAGGGGCTGCCAACTCGGGGAACTCCAACCTGAATCCCCGAACATGGACAACATCGCCATCCATGTCTGCACGGTCCCCGCGGAGGATCTCGCGTATAACCGTCACGTATTCCTCGACTGCCCTGATGGGTTTCGCACGAGTGGCCCCATGCCAATCCTCTATCACGGTGGCAGAGCTGGTCCCCAGGCCTAAGACGATACGCCCAGGTGCTATGTCCTCGAGCGAAACTGCTGCGAGCGCGAGGCTAACTGGCGAACGCGTGTATATCGGAACGATGGACGAACCAATGGTGAGGCGCTCAGAAGCAGCTGCATAGACAGCCATCGTGGTGAAAGCATCCCTCGCTCTGAGCTCGCTAACCCAGACACCGTCGAGCCCGCGGGCCTCTGCATACTGGACCAGCGACACATTAAGAGGAATCGATAGCCCATTCTCCACCTTCATGGAGAGGAGCGGGGAAGGCGTCACCATTCCCGCCTCGGGCGGGGTGCCAGTTCGCCCGATAAGACGAAATGACAGCTAAGGCAGGCGCTAGGGCAACCAAGAGACGGGTTACAGCACATGGTTCTATTATATGGTGTCACGTATGTCTGGTCAACCAGCTGTATTCTCCCTAGAACCTTCAATAGCTCTGGCCTCGTGCTGGAGCTCTGGCCCGTCCTGGCCTCGTGCTGGAGCTCTGGCTCGTCCTGGGCGTTGACCACGCGCGGTAGCGAGTGATAGTCTTCCGGTCATACGTATCACCTCCCATATAATGCGATCAGACCGAGCTCGAGCTGCACAACTACGAAGTCGTTCCAGAAGGGCCAGCGGGAGCGTTAGGAGGCGGTCCGGAATGCCCAGTGGATCCAAAGGGTGCTTCACCCAAGCACCAGGGAAGGAGCTCCCCCGTGACGAGGACTGCTTATCTCATCGGCCATGACATAAGCCATTCCCTATCACCGCCGATCTACCGGGCAGCTTTCGGTGCCTTGGGCATCGATGCCACCTATGACCTGTTCGACGTAGAAGCTCAGGACCTCGGCTTAGCCGAAGCCGCTCTTCACAAGCCGGACACCATAGGTGCGAACATCACGATGCCTCACAAGTTCTGGGCTGTCAGCATTGCCGACGATATAGACGACACGGCCCGAGCGTGTGGTGCTGCGAACCTGCTCGTAGTCACCTCCGGCCGCATTCAGGCACGCAATACAGACGCCCTGGCAATCGCTGCCCTCCTGGGGGAGCACGGCGAACACATCTCCAGATCCCTAGCCCTCTTGACTGGTGCCGGGGGAGCAGCGGTCGCTGGGCTCTGGGCACTCACACAAGTACCGCCGCGTGAGCTCGTCATCGCGGCCCGACGTCCCGAGGCAGCCGAAGCCCTGGCAGCCACCGCCCGAGGGGCTCTCCGGAGCAGCGTGTCCATAAGCACCAGATCCCTCGATCAGCTGGACGACAGCATCGGGACAGTTGGCGTCGCAATCCAGGCAACCCCGCTTGGCATGCACGACCCTAATGAGGATGCTCTAGCTCGTATGACAATACCGCCGGATTCTCTTATCTACGACCTCGTATACCGTCGTGAGGGTTACACAGCACTGCAGAGGCGCGCGTTGGCATCGGGTGCTTTAGTCGTAGATGGAGCGGGGCACCTATTCCAACAGGCCATGCCGACTTTCCAAGCGTTCACAGGCCAGGAGCCACCTCGCTCTGTAATGCAGGAGGCTCTCATGGCACAGATAGGACGTGCTCCTCTGCTTTGGGATCGGGAGAATAGCTGAGGAGCCCAGGCGCCGCGGGATCCCGGAAGCCTCGTCCTCACTCACCTATCCGACCGTTCCTCACCTATCCGGCACAGCCCCCGGCTAGTCTCGCCAGTGCTCCAAGCTCAAATATGACGACCACCGGTCACCTCGATAACCGTCCCCGTCAGGTAACTAGCGAGATCCGACGCCAGGAACAGAGCCACGTTGGCAACCTCCCGCGGCTCACCCGCACGGGCCATCGGGATCTCTGCCATCTTCTTCTCCCAGATGTCCGCTCTCACTGCCTCGGTCATCGCCGTCCTGATGAGCCCAGGCTGGATGGCATTAACACGCACCCCAAGATAGGCAAGCTCCTTGGCGGCTGCCTTCGTTAGGCCCACTATGCCTGCCTTCGCCGCGCTGTAATTCGTCTGCCCGACGAAACCTACCTTCCCAGATATGGATGACATGTTGATGATCGAACCGCTTCCCTGTTCGCGCATTGAAAGAGCCGCACGTCGCGTTCCGAGCCAGCAGCCGACGAGATTCACGTCGATGACAGCCCTGAAATCCTCGAGCGTCATCTTCCGCATAGTGGCATCAAGGGTGATGCCAGCATTATTCACCAAAATATCCAGGCTACCAAAAAGGCCAACACACCCCGTCACCACGGCATCGACATCACTCTCCTGGCGCACATCACAGGCAACAGCATGGACCTGCGCGCCAGCCACCTC
>DAHXND010000112.1 GCA_027366675.1 Acidimicrobiales bacterium | reverse complement strand
CCGGGACCCCGAATCCCCCGGTCGCATGGTGTGCTTTCTTTCCCATCTCGTCGTCGAGAAGGCCCTGAAAGCCACGCTCATCGACGCAGGCGTGCCGTTCCAGAAGACCCACAACCTGCTTGTCCTGCACGACTCGTGCGTCGGGCTGGGGCGCCTCGTCGAGCTCGACCGACAGCTGTTGGCGTGGTGCAACCCGTGGGCAGTCGACGGGCGCTACGCGGATGACCTCGCCGAGGCGAACGCTGAGCTTGCAGAAAGTCTGGCGGCCTTTGCCGAGCAGGTCGTGGTCGAGGTGCGACGAGAGCTAGGAGCAGAACGTGGCCGTCAGTAACCGGGAGCGGGTCGGTCGGGCCTTCGAGGTGCTCGCCGAGGGTCTCGGCCCCTTCGTCGAGCAACAGATGCGTCTCGTGCACAGTGCCCGAGCACGAGCGCTGGTCCAGCAGGAGCTTGGCCAATGAGCTCGGTCGCCTACGAGGTGCGAGACGGCAAGGCCATCTACGACGGCCGGACGCTGGCCGAATGGGTGCCCGACGTCGTGGCCCGGCTGGTCGAGCGGTTCGACCCGTTGCGCGTCGTGCTCTTCGGTTCGGTGGCCCGAGGAGATGACGGGCGCGAGTCGGACATCGACCTGCTCGTGGTCCTATCGAAGCTCGAAGGTCGTCACCACGACGCGGCGGTCACCATGCTGCGGTCGCTTCGTGACCTGCCGGTCCCGGTCGACCTCGTGGTCACCGACGCGACCGAGCTGGACGGGCGCTCGCGGGCGCCCGGTGTCGTGCGTGTGGCGCTTCGTGAAGGGGTCGCCGTCCATGGCTAGGGTCGACCCGAGCGAGGAGCGAGCCCGCCTGCTCTTCGAGGTGGACTTGGAGGAGCTCACCCGCTGGGCGATCGAGGGCCGCTATCCCGAGGACCTAGACGAGGCCACAACCACTGACGCCACGCGAGCGGTCGAGCTCGCCGAACAGGTTACTGCACTCGCGCACCGCGCCCTGGGGGGAGAGGAACCAGATGGCGGTCAGTAACCGCGAACGCGTCGGGCGGGCCTTCGAGGTGCTGGCCACGGGGCTCGCACCGTTCGTCGACCGCCAGATGGCTTCAGTGCACAGTGAGGGTTGGCTGGAGGGCTTCGTCGACTCCGGCCCGCGCAACGCCGCGCTGGCGTCGCTTCGTGATCCGGCGTTCCTGCTGAAGGTGATGGCCGAGGCGTGGGACTCGGCGTTTCGCACCCGGCTCACCCGCTCGGACCGAAACCTGGTCTTCGAGCTGCGTGACGTGCGGAACCGCTGGGCCCACAACGATGCATTCAACGCGGACGACACCTACCGGGCGCTCGATTCGATCGAGCGGCTGCTCGCTGCCGCCGACGCGAAAGAAGCCGAGGCGGTCGGCAGGTCGAAGACCGAGCTGATGCGACTTCGCTACGAGGCCGACGTTCGCAAGGCTGCCGCGCCGGTGGCGGCGACGAGCGGCGCGGTGGCTGGGCTTCGCCCGTGGCGCGAGGTCATCGTTCCCCATGACGACGTCGCGCAGGGCCGCTACGAGCTGGCCGAGTTCGCTGCCGATCTCCACCAGGTGGCAGCAGGATCTGGCAGGGCGGAGTACGCCGATCCGGTCGAGTTCTTCCGCCGCACGTACCTGACCGAGGGGCTTCGTCAGCTGCTCTCCGAGGCCACCAGGCGCCTGGCGGGAACCGGTGGCGTGCCGGTGGTCGACCTGCAGACCACCTTTGGTGGTGGCAAGACCCACACGCTGATCGCTCTGTGGCACCTGTGCTCAGGCGTGGCGCTAGCCGACCTGCCGGAGGAGGTCCAAGAGCTGGTCGGCGCTGCCGGGACCGACGCCTTCCCGGAGGTGCGACGGGCCGCGCTCGTGGGCGGCTGGATCCCTCCCGGGCAGGTGTCGGTCAAGTCGGACGGGACCGAGGTGGCGACCCTGTGGGGGGAGCTTGCGTGGCAGCTCGCCGGCAAGGACGGCTACGAGCTCGTCGCCGAAGCCGACCGGACCGGCACGAGCCCCGGGGGCGCGCTGGCGGAGCTGTTCCAGGCGTGCGCGCCGTGCCTGGTCCTCGTCGACGAGTGGGTGGCCTACGCCCGCCAGCTGTATGCCACAGACGAGCGTCTAGCCGGCGGCAGCTTCGAAGCGCACGTCAGCTTCGCCCAGGCGCTCACCGAGGCGGCGCGGGCGACCGACCAGGCGCTCCTCGTCGTGAGCCTGCCGGCCTCGGTCTCGACCGATCCCTCCTCCGGCGCCCCGGGGAGCGGCGGTTCGAGCGTCGAGATCGGCGGGCCCGGTGGCGCCGAAGCGCTGCGCCGGCTGCGAAGCGTGATCGGGCGGGTGGGGTCCTCCTGGCGACCAGCCTCGGCCGAGGAAGGCTTCGAGATCGTCCGCCGCCGCCTGTTCCGGTCCATCGACGCCGAGAACCTCGTCTATCGAGACGCGACGGCGCAGGCCTTCGCCAAGCTGTACCAGTCCCAGGCCGCCGAGTTCCCCGCTGAGTGCCGCGAGGCCGCCTACGAGCGACGGCTGCGTGCCGCGTACCCGATCCACCCCGAATTGTTCGACCGGCTCTACGAGGACTGGTCCACCCTGGAACGCTTCCAGCGCACCCGGGGCGTGCTGCGGCTCATGGCCCAGGTGGTGGGCGCGCTGTGGCGGGGCGGGGACCAGTCCCCGCTCATCGTGCCCGGGACTATCCCCCTGGACGATGCTCCGGTCGCCTCCGAGCTCGCCCGGAACCTCGAGGACTCCTGGAAGCCGGTCATGGACGCCGACGTCGATGGCGCCGCGTCGCTTCCTTCCCAGCTCGATGCCACCTACCAGAACCTCGGCCGCTACGGCGCCACGTGCAAGGTTGCCCGCGCGGTGTTCTTGGGCTCAGCGCCGACGGTGCACTCGCCGCATCGCGGTGTCGAGGCAGCCCGGGTGCGTCTCGGCTGTGCCGCGCCTGGTGAGGCGGTAGCGACCTACGCCGACGCGCTCGCGCGCCTTTCGGATAAGGCCACCTACCTCTATGTGGATCGCGACCGCTACTGGTACGGGCTCAGCCCGAGCGTGGCCCGCATGGCCCGCGACCGCGCGGAGCGCTGGCTGGCCACCGGGATCGCCGAAGTCGACGCGTCGCTCTGCGAGCGGATCCGCCGCCAGCGTGACCGGGGGGAGCTCGCCGGGGTGCACGTCGCTCCGCAGTCCTCAGCCGATGTCGATGACGACGATCAGGTCCGCCTCGTCGTGCTGCCACCGCATGCGGCCCATGTCGCGAAGACCGAGGACTCTCCCGCCCTCGGAGCGGCAAGAGAGATCCTCGAGCACCGGGGCAGCGCACCCCGGCTGTTCCGCAACATGGTGGTGTTCCTCGCCGCGGACCACCGCCGGGTCGACGACCTGCGGCAAGGGATGGCCGAGGCGCTCGCCTGGGGATCGATCGCCGCGGAGTCCGAGGAACTGGGTCTCGGCGCCCAGCAGGCAGCCCAGGCGGCCACCAAGGCGGAGGAGGCCGAGAGCACCGTCGAGCGCCGCCTGGCCGACACCTACACCTGGGCGCTCGTGCCAACGCAGCCCGAACCGACCGGGCCGATCGTCTTCGACCCGGTCCGCATCGAAGGCCAGGGCGCCCTCGCCGCTCGTACGGCGCGACGCCTCATCGACAAGGGTCACCTCACGATCGTCTATGCCCCGTCGCTGCTACGCACCCTCGTGCTCAGCGGCCCGCTCGCCTCGCTGTGGGAGAGCGGGCACGTCGCTCTCGGTGCGCTGTGGGAGGCGCTCGCTCGTTATCCGTACCTGCCACGTCTGAGAGACCGCTTGGTTCTCCAGCGCAGCGTCCAGGATGGCCCTGCCGGGTTCGCGTGGGCGGAAGAGGGCTTCGCGCTCGCCGAAGGCTACGACAGTGCCAGCGGGCGCTACGTCGGCCTCGTCGTCGGACCTGGAGGGTCGAGCGGCACGTCGCCGTCCACCTTGCTCGTGCGGCCGGAGGTGGCCATGGCGCAGCTGCGAGCTGATCACCAGGCGACGGGCGAGGCCGCGGTCACAGGCGAAGCCGCGGCGAGGGGCGCCACAGGAGCCATGCCTACCTCCATGCTGGCGCCAACGACCACTGTAGGAGCGGCGACGGCTGGCCCATCGAAGCCACGGCGCTTCCACGGCAGCATCGTGCTGCGCTCCGAGCGGCTCAGCCTCGAGTTCGGCCGGGTCGTCCAGGAAGTCGTCCAGCACCTGGCCGATTCCACAGCCACCGTTGAGGTCACCGTCGAGATCTCCGCCGATACGGCTGACGGCTTCGACGAAGCGGTCGTCCGCACGGTCACGGAGAACGCCCGCACCCTGCACTTCACCGAGCAGGGCTTCGAAGACGAGTAGCGATCATCTGGTGACGTAAAAGTATGACCGTCGCCAAGGTAACTGTGAGCCTCGATCCAGCCGTGGCGGAACGGGCTCGCCGCGACGTTGAGCCTGGTCGCCGCCGTCGTGCTGAGCTCGCTCTACACCCGACAGCGCACCTGAGGAAATCGTAATGCGCAGGTCAGGAGCTCGAGTCTCCTCCCGGGCTCTCTGCCTTCCTGCGCAGAAGGTCCAGGGCCTGGTCGCCATGGGTGGCGAAGCGGAGCTCCGACCCGATGACTCCGAGAACCTTCGCATCCGTACCTATGACAAAGGTGACGCGCCGCACGGGGCCTAGCTTGAAGCCACTGGTCACGCCGAACTGATCTGCGACCACGCGGTCAGTATCAGAGAGGAGTGGATAGTCGAACCCGTGCTTGTCTGCGAATCGCTTCTGCTTATCTACCGCATCGGCACTTATGCCGATCCGGTGCGCTCCTATCTCGGCGAACTCCTTGCCAAGATCCCGGAAGTGGCAGCTCTCCTTCGTGCAGCCGAACGTCATAGCGGCTGGATAGAAGAACAAGACGACCGGGCCTGTGGCGAGGAACTCGCTCAGTTGGCGTGTCGAGCCGGACTGGTCGGGTAGGGCGAAATCGGATACGGTGTCTCCCACTCTTAGCACGAAAGTAATATTATCGCGTTGCCATGACCCGTATCCTGGTCGTTCACCACACTACCTCTCCTGCGCTTCACACCCTCCACGAGGCAGCCATCTCCGGGCTGGCGCAGCCGGGCCTGGAAGGCGTGGAGATCGTGTCGCGCCCAGCTCTTGGAGCTAACGTCACGGACGTGCTCGAGTCGGACGGTATCGTGCTCGGAACCCCAGCGAACATAGGGTATATATCAGGCGCCCTGAAGCACTTCTTCGATCAGATCTACTACCCCTGCCTGTCAGAGACCGCGGGACGGCCTTACGCCGCCTACGTCCACGGTAACGAGGACGTCGCGGGAGCGCTTCGGGCAATCGAGGTGATAACCACCGGGCTCTCGTGGCGGAGGGTGGCTCCGCCGCTCGTGGTCATAGGGACACCGGCCAGGGAGGACAGCACCGCATGCGGGGAGATAGCTGCCCTCGTGGCCGCTCACGCACTCGGCCTGGTCGGCTGATCGGCCTGTATGGCCCTCGTGGCCGCTCACGCACTCGGCCTGGTTGGCTGATCGGTGGAGCTCGCCGGTGTGATGGGAACTGAAGCACTGTTCCTATCAGCGAGAAGTGCCCGCAGGGTAGCGACGAGCTATCGTCCAGTCATGGCCGACCGAGCGCACTTCGCCGATACAGCCATGGAGCACATGCCCGCTCTGTACTCCGCGGCCATGCGCATGACGCGCAACCCCGCAGATGCCGAGGACCTGGTTCAGGAGACCTACCTGAAGGCGTTCCGCTCCTTCAACACGTTCGAAGAGGGCACGAACCTAAGAGCCTGGCTCTACAAGATCCTGACGAACACCTACATAAATCGCTACCGCCAAGCCCAACGGCACCCGGAGCCGTCGAACGTCGATGACGTGGAGGATCTATATCTTTACAAGCACATCTCTCAGCTGGCAGACTCCCATCTGGGTCGGAGCGCCGAGGAGGAGGTTCTCGACCGCATCACAGATGTGGAGGTGAAGGAGGCTCTCGAGTCGCTTCCCGAGCAGTTCAGGATAGCCGTGCTCCTGGCCGACGTGGAAGGGTTCTCCTACAAGGAGATCAGTGACATACTCGAGGTGCCCATCGGTACGGTCATGAGCAGGATACACCGCGGCCGCAAATCGCTCCAGAGGTCTCTTCTCGCGTTCGCGGTCGCCAATGGCATCGTCCCGCCACAGGTGGCATCTACAGGCCACTCGCAGCCGCCGGCCCAGTCGAGCCCAGTGGTGGCTGGTGACGGTAGAGCGAGAGAGCAGTCCAAGCGTTGAAACCCTGCAGCATGAGTGGTGAAAGCTGCAGCATGAGTGGTGAAAGCGCGTCGTGCCCTAGCCGCGCTGGTCGGGTGTCTCGGACTCTATGATGATATCGGTGCAGCTAGCCGGTTATATAGGGGTCTTTCATGGGTGATGCGGACAGGCCGGACGGGTCAGCGTCCTGTGAGGATAGCTGCAGGGAGACCGTCCATCGCCTGTACCATTTCCTCGATGGCGAGCTGACCGAGGATCGGCGGGCTGCGATCCGGCGTCACCTGGACGAATGCCGGCCTTGCCTGAACGCTTTCGACTTCGAGGCGGAGCTGCGCCATGTTATAGCGCGGCGTTGCCAGGACCGCGTCCCCGAATCCCTGCGCGAGCGTGTTGCTCGCGCCATACAGCACGAAGCAGGCAAGTCGGCGAAGCCCGCGGACCGAACCCGCCAGACCGGTCGATCCGGAGAGCCCGGCTGAGCTAGCCAGCTGAGCTACCCGGCCCGAACAAGAAGGACCCAGCCGGCCCGGTGCTGCGTCGCCCGCTTGGATCCGCCCAGACCAGCCCGGGGTGAGCCTGGGTGATTCGCGGAGGAGCGTGTCGCGTTCCCGTGCAGGCTCTCGACGGCTAGCGTGCGCTCATGGCCAGAGAAGCCGCATCCATGGACGAGCTCATAGACTGGCACGTGGCAGAGCGTGTTGCCACCAGGGCGGGGAGCAAGCGGGAAGAGCGGGAAGAGCAGTCCTACCGCTACGACAGCTTGGAAGACGACTTCGCCGAGCTGGTCCCGGTCGCGGAGTCGCTCGTCGAAGAGGCAACCGGTCTCGCTCACTCGGGTGGCCCGGCTCGGGCACTCGTGACAGGTCGCGCAGGGTGGGCCATGGCGAACATAGCGTCTCTGCACCGGCTCCTCGGAATTGTCCCGGCCCCGGCCAGGCGCAGCGGAGCTGCGTGGGAGCTCACCCCAGATGCCATGCTCCGGGTCAGCAGGCTGGCTGCAGGCGCCCAGGTGGGCACGGTCCTGGGCTGGATGTCGGGTCGCGTGCTTGGTCAGTACGATATCCTCCTGATCGACGAGGCGGCAGCGGTCGAGTCAGGCCGGGACGCCGGTACGGACCGAACGGTCGCGCCTGATCGTCTCGCGCCTGTCCTGGGTGATCCCGATACGGTATATTTCGTTGGCCCGAATGTCGTAGATCTGGAGCGTAGGTACGCCTTCCCCAGCCGGCCGTTTCGCCTCTGGCTCGCGATCCACGAGCTGACCCACCGCGCGCAGTTCATGGGCGTGCACTGGCTTCGTGACTACTTCCAGTCGCTTGTCAGAGAGGCGCTCACGCTGGTGCGCCCCGACCCCGGTCAGCTCCTCGAGAACCTGCGCTGGTTCGCGAGTGAGACGCGATCTGGGCGTAACCCGTTGATGGAGATCGGTGCTATGGGGCTCGTCGCTACGCCGGCCCAGCGTGAGCTGCTCGCCAGGATGCAGGCACTCATGAGCCTGCTGGAAGGTCACGGGGACGCGATGATGGAAAAGGCTTCGCTGGGACGGTTGCCGGAAGCCCGCCACTTCGCTGCGGTGCTCGACCGGCGCCGTGCAGAGAGGGGGCTACTCCCGGAGCGGCTCCTGCGCCAGGCCCTCGGGCTGGAGGCAAAGCTCAGGCAGTACGCGGCTGGGGAGCGTTTCGTGAAAGCCTTGCAAGAGGCGGGAGGTGACAGCCTCGTGGCCAAGGTCTGGCAGGGACCTGCGTGGCTTCCGTCGTTGGAGGAGATCCGTGACCCGAGGCGCTTCATCAAACGGGTTGGATCGGGGGATCAGCAGCCGTGAGTGATCTTGGCGGCCTGCTCGAAGCATGCACCTTTCCAGAGCCAGGGACGCCTGTGAGCTGCGCGGTCTCAGGTGGCCCGGACTCGCTTGCACTGCTCGCGCTCGCAACGGCGGCCGGTTGCATTGTCACGGCTATATATGTTGACCATGGCCTCAGGGGAGATGGCACCATGGTGGACCAAGCCGTCGTGGAGCAGGCCGCAGCCCGTTTCGGGGCAGCTTTCGAGCGGCGGCTGATCTCGGTGCCTCCCGGTCCGAACCTGGAGGCGCGTGCGCGCGACGCTCGCCGTGCTGCGCTGCCGAGGGGAGCCGCGACAGGCCATACCGCAGATGACCAAGCCGAGACTGTGCTGCTGAACCTCCTGAGGGGCGCAGGATCGCGCGGGCTCTCGGCAATGCGACCGGGCTTCGAGCACCCGATACTTGCACTCCGGCGAAGCGACACCCATGGCCTATGCGCCTCTCTGGGCCTTTCGCCCGTCCATGATCCCATGAACCAGGAGCCCCGGTTCAGGCGCAACCGGGTGCGAAACGAGCTGCTTCCCCTGCTGGACAAGCTCTCGGGCAGGGACATCGTCCCGGTTCTCTGCAGGCAGGCTGGACTCCTGAGGGACGAGGCCGATTTCCTGGACTCCCTGGCGGCGGCATTGGATCCGACCGACTCTGCTGCCCTGCGCAATGCTCCTGCTGTAGTGTCCCGGCGAGCAGTCAGGCGCTGGATCCAGGAGACGAGCGCCGGGCGCTGGATCCAGGAGACGAACGCCAGGGCATGGAGCGAGGAGACGAACGCCAGGGCATGGAGCGAGGACCTAGAGCCTGAAGGTCCGGGCGGGTACGGGCAGCCATCAGATGGCCAGGCAGCCGAGGCGTACCCTCCCAGCCAGGCGGCGGTCGAGCGTGTTCTGGCAGTGGCTCGGGGCTACGTTAGGGCCACTGAGCTGGCGGGTGGGACTCGCGTCTCCCGCCACCGAGGGCGCCTGGTGCTTCTCGCCCCCGAAGGGAAGTGACGTGCGGGGCTCGATCGCTTGAGAATTCGTAATGGCGCCGGGAGGCGCTACCATCGGGTACGATGTCCGGACGCCTGGCTCGAGCGGTGGACGCTCCTGGATTCCTCGGGGACCACTCGATGGTCGATGGCGCATACGGCTCCCCGGAGGATCCCGCTGTCGGTGAGGTCGTGCTCCCCGAGCGGGCCATAGCCACGAGAGTCGAGGAGCTCGGATCAGAGATCACCAGAGATTATGCGGGACGGCCCCCGTTGCTCGTCGGGGTGCTGAAGGGCGCATTCGTTTTCGCCAGCGACCTTGCTCGGGCGATCCGTCTCCAGGTCGAGCTGGACTTCATGGCCGTAGCGTCTTACGGGAGCGCGACCAAGACAAGTGGCGTGGTCCGGATCGTGAAGGATCTGGACCAGGAGCTTACCGGTCGTCATGTGATAGTGGTCGAGGACATAGTGGACTCGGGTCTCACGCTCTCGTACCTGCGGCGCAGCCTGCTGACGCGCCACCCGCTCAGCCTGGAGATATGCGCTCTGGTGGTGAAGAAAGGTCAGCAGCGTGCTGACCTCGCGATTCGCTATACGGGCTTTGCCATCGATCCCCAGTTCGTGATCGGCTACGGCCTCGACGTAGGCGAGCGGTTCCGGAACCTGCGCGATATCCATTCCTACCGCGGTGCCTATGACTGAAGCCCTGCCCGAGGCAAGGGCAGGCCTGCGCTCGGCGTCGGATAGGGAGCGGCCTCGGTCGGGGGGCATCCCCGACCTGGAGCGCGCGGCGCGCGCTATCCGCGAGCTGCTGGCGGCCCTGGGCGAAGATCCAGATAGGGACGGTCTGCTGGATACCCCATCGCGTGTGGCGGCCATGTACCGGGAGCTGCTCGCTGGTTTCTACGAGGATCCGGATCATCATCTCGAGACGACATTCTCTGCTGGGCACGACGAGATGGTCATGGTGCGTGACATACCGTTCGCGTCCCTGTGCGAGCATCACATGCTGCCGTTCATCGGGCACGCTCACCTCGCATACATACCGAACGAGGATGGTCGTATTACAGGTCTGTCCAAGCTGGCCAGGCTCGTGGATGGTTACGCGAGGCAGCTTCAGGTCCAGGAGCGGCTGACGACACAGGTGGCCGACGCGCTGGAGCGTGCCCTGGCGCCTCGAGGCGCTCTCGTGATTCTCGAGGCTGAGCACTTGTGCATGTCGATGAGGGGTGTGCACAAGCCTGGCACGCTCACTGTCACGTCATCGGTCCGTGGTCTGTTCCGTACCGATCCGGCTACGCGGGCAGAGGGCATGCAGTTCGTGCATGGACGATGAGCACCCTGTGGGCTGACCGAACCGGGCGGCCCCGCGCTGTGCTCGTCATGGGGGTATGCAATGTCACTCCTGATTCTTTCTTCGACGGAGGGCGGTATTTCGATCACGACCGGGCAATCGCTCACGGGCAAGATCTAGTCGCCGAAGGTGCAGACGTGGTGGACGTAGGGGGAGAGTCCAGCCGCCCCTACTCCTCCACGGTGCCCGAGGCCGAGGAGCTGCGCAGGGTCCTCCCGGTCGTGGAGGCGCTTGCCCCTATCGTGCGCGTCTCCATAGATACCCGGAAGGCGGCCGTGGCGGTCGAGGCAGTTCACTCGGGGGCCACGCTTATAAATGACATAACCGCGTCTGGAGACCTGGCGCAGGTCGCCGCCTCACACGGGGTCGGCTGGGTTGCCATGCATATGAGAGGCACCCCGGCAGACATGCAGCTCTCACCTAGGTACGATGACGTGGTGGAAGAGGTTAGGGACTACCTGGAAGAGCGCGCGGCCCTTGGCCTGGAGCTCGGCGTGCCCGAGATCTGGGTGGATCCGGGGATCGGATTCGGCAAGACAGCTTTGCATAACCTTGAGCTCCTTGCTCACCTGGACAAGATGGCGCCTGCCGGTTCCTCGTTGCTCGTCGGTACGAGTAGGAAGTCATTCCTCGGGCGCGTGGCTCCGCTGCGGGATGGCACTCCCAGCCCGCCATCGGAGCGCATGGAGACATCCGTGGCTATGGCGGTGTGGAGCGTGCACCAGGGAGCCAGCATGGTACGTGTTCACGATGTGGAAGCGACAGTCCAGGCGCTCCGGATCGGGTCGTCCGTGCCGTCTGGAGCCGCAGTCCAGGCTGCTCCGTCGGGTCTGGCAGGAGGGAGATAGTGAGCTCATCCACCAAGGGCAAGTGGGCAGCAGGCATTCCTCCCAGGTATTTCACCTGGGTGATACGAGATCGTCTGGCTATAAGCGAGAGGCCCGGCGGATATGCGCGCACTCACCGGCCGGTGCGCCGGCAGGAGGAGATTATCTGGCTGAAGGTTCAGGGGTTTACCGCGGTGGTCTCCCTGCTCGTCTCCCCTCATAACCTGCATGCCTACGATCAGCAGCAGCTCCCCTGGCTTCACAGGCCATTGGGAGCCAGTACCGATCCCGGGCCCTACCTCGAGGAGCTCTTCGGCGACCTGGACCATATGCTGGCAGAGGGCGGTCGGGTGCTGTTGCACCAGGAGGAGCTGGGTGATCGCCTTATGGGGGTGGCTGCTGCCTACCTCTGCTGGTCGGCACGCGTGCCGTCGGGACCGCAGGCGATAGCGGCCATGGAGCAGCTCTCCCGCCGCCAGATCGGAGCCGGGGGTCGTGCCGTGGTAGCGGCGGTGGAGCCATTGTTGTCTCGTAGCCGACCAACTCGCAGCTGAGGGCCGAAGGGCCCGGGTAGAGCGATCTGCTTTGGACAGGATAGAGATACGAGGGCTGAGGGTTATGGCCGTTCATGGCGTCGAACCCGGGGAGCGGGAGGCCGCTCAGCCATTCGAGCTGGATCTGGACCTGGAAGGTAGCTTCGCTGCGGCGATCGCCACAGACCAGCTCGTCGATACCGTCGATTACGGTCAGGTGATAGGGCTCGCGGTCTCTGTCGTCCAGGGGACGTCGTTCCAGCTACTGGAGACCCTGGCTGCGGCCGTGGCGACGCGCCTGCTCGGGGAGCCCGGCGTGGAGGTGTCAACAGTTACCGTTCGCAAGCTCCGGCCGCCGCTCCCCTTCGACGTGGCCTCGGTAGGGGTTACGCTTACACGTGAGCGCCGCCGTTGATCTGCACCGGAGCCGCAGGGTCGGTTCGGGCATATCTCGGGCTCGGTGCGAACCTGGGCGACAGGGCAGCGGCTCTGCGCCGGGCCATCGGAATGCTGCCAGGCATGACCGCAGTGTCCGGGCTTTACGAGACCGAGCCCGTGGGGGGACCTGCCGGGCAGCCTGCCTACCTGAACTGTGTCGCCGAGATTCACACTGCTCTCCGGCCTTACGAGCTGCTGCAGCTGGCCCAGGAGCTCGAGCTCGAGGCGGGACGGGTACGCACGGTTCGCTTTGGCCCTCGAACCCTGGATATCGACATACTCCTGTTCGGGGACCAGCGCATCGACGAGCCTGATCTCCAGATCCCTCACCCTCGCATGTGGGAGCGCGGCTTCGTCATGGTTCCGCTGCTCGAGCTGGTGGACCTGAGAAGCCTGCCCGCCGATCTGCTACCTGCCTGGGTCCAGGCAGCTAGCGCGAATGCCGGCCCGGAGCCAACCGGAGACCCGGCCTGGCACCTAGTTGGCGAGGTGAGGAGGGTTGGTAGACTCTTGTGAATAGCCCTGTGCACGGCGTGTCCAGCTCACAGGCTGCATTCTTGGGATGCCGAGATGGAGGAGCGCGACTGCACCATGCTTGCTCATGAGGGACAGGGCTCTGGCCTGCGTGCCCGAGCTGGAAGCTTCGCGTTCTTCAGGATGGTTCGTGGCTGACATACCCAGGCTCGATGTGCTCGTGGTCGGCAGTGGGGTCGCGGGGCTGTCTGCGGCAGTCCGACTTGCCGGACGGCAGGACTGGCACGTCGGGGTACTGACGAAAGCAGATCTCGCGCAGTCCACTACCCGCTGGGCGCAGGGCGGGGTCGCTGCCGTGCTCAGCAGCGACGAGGACTCGACGGATCTTCACGTGGCCGATACTCTCGCCGCCGGGGCTGGCTTATGCGATGTGGAAGCAGTGCGGATCCTGGTGGACGAGGGTCCGGATCGTGTGTACGAGCTGATATCGCTGGGAGCAACTTTCGATCGCCTCCCGGGGGGGCGCTTCGAGCTCGCCCGGGAGGGTGGGCATTCGACCGCCAGGGTGCTGCACGCACGGGGTGCTGCGACCGGCGCAGAGATAGAGCGTGCACTGGTGGAAGCCGTTCGCTCCAGTGCGGCGGCGCTTCTCGAAGGCTGGTTCGCTGTTGACCTGATTATCGAGGGAGGCCGCTGCCGTGGGGTGATGGCGTCCGGTCCAGATGGAGCTCGGACAGAGGTCCGGGCGGAGCACGTGATCCTCTCTACCGGTGGGCAGGGTCAGTTGTTCGCTGTGACCACCAACCCGGCTGAAGCCACAGGGGATGGGGTCGCCATGGCACTGAGGGCAGGTGTTCCGGTAGCCGATGTCGAGTTCGTGCAATTCCATCCCACAGCGCTGCACCATCCGGCCATGCCCAGGCCCCTTCTCTCCGAGGCATTGCGCGGTCACGGTGCAGTGATACGAGACGCATCTGGAGACCGGTTCGTGGACGAGCTCGCTCCACGTGACGTAGTGAGCCGCGCTATAGCGAACAAGATAACCGAAGAGGGATCAGACCATGTCTGGCTGGACGCGACGGGTCTCGATCATTTCGATCGTCGCTTCCCGACTCTCGCCTCCTCGCTGGCGGATGCGGGGCTCGATGCCGCACGCGACTGGCTGCCGATAGCTCCTGCAGCGCATTACGTGTCCGGAGGGGTGGTTACGGACTGCGACGGGGCTACCTTTCTGCCAGGGCTCTGGGCTGCTGGGGAAGTTGCCTGTACCGGAGTGCATGGGGCGAACCGGCTCGCGTCGAACTCGCTGCTGGAGGGGATGGTCTTCGCGGCGCGCCTGTCCGACGCGATAGCCGCTGGTAGGGAGGGGCCGTCTGCGAGCGGCGCCATGCGGGCACTGGTGGCAGGTCCTTCCGAAGGGACATCAGATCTTGACAAGATAGGTAGTTGCCACCTCGAGGCGGGCGGGGGGTCCCCTGTGATCGGAGAGTTGGGACAGATCGTGGGAGGAGAGTCAGCCGACCGGCTAGGCCGAGAGCAGGTCCCGGCCTCGAGAGGGCGTTCCGGTGGGAAAGAGATCCCTGGGAAAGAGATCGCCGAGGATCGACTGTCGTTGCAGCGAGCCATGACATCCGGTGCTGGTGTGCTGCGAAGTGCCGCATCGCTGGAGGAGAGCGCGAGTGAGCTGATCCGCTGCACTGCAGGCTTCATGGCCCGCGAGCCGGAACCAGGCTGCGAGCACGCCTGGTACGAGCTTCGCAATCTCGCAACCGCCGCGACAGCCGTGCTGGGAGCTGCGTGGCGGCGCGAGGAGACGCGTGGTGCGCACGCCCGTGTCGATCATCCGGACATCGATCCACGCTGGTTATGTCGGATTGTCCAGCGTAAAGTACCAGGGGCGGAAGGGTGAGCGCTGCCTCGCCCAGAGAGCGTCGCCCGGGTGAGAGGGAGGGGCATCCAGGGCAGCCTTCGTGGCCAGGTTGCGTTCCTCCGGGTACCATCAGGCGCGCCGTGAGCCTGGCGCTCGAAGAGGACCTGAGCCCGCTGGGTGATCTGTCGGCGGCCCTCTTGAGCCGGGATCTGTGGGCACGCGGAGCCATCGTCTCTCGCAGGGCAGGCGTTCTGGCAGGGGCTGCGCTGGCATCGGAGTCCTACCGGCAGGTCGACCCGCGGGTGCAGCTCAGTTGGGTTCGCGGTGACGGCGATATGTTGGAAAGTGGCACCGCCGTGGCGTTCCTGGAGGGGCCCTTGACCTCGGTCCTCACGGGTGAGCGGACAGCACTGAACTTCCTCTGTCACCTCTCGGGGGTGGCCTCCGCCACGAGGCGGTTCGTGGAAGCGGCCCGGGCGGTCTCGGGAAGCGTCATTATAATGGATACTCGTAAAACGACACCTGGCTTGCGGTCGATCGAGAAAGCAGCCGTGCGTGCTGGAGGCGGCAGGAACCATCGGGGCAATCTGGCGGAAGCGGTACTGATAAAGGACAACCACCTTGTTGGCATCACGATTACCGAGGCGGTTGTCCGAGCGCGGGACGCGTGGCCCGGCAGGATGGTCGAGGTCGAGTGCGACAGGGTCGACCAAGTCCTCGAAGCTGTGGATGCCGGGGCAACTGTGGTGATGCTCGACAACATGGATCCCGCCACGGTTGCCCTGTGCGTGGCCCAAGTCGACGGGCGATTGGCTGCTCTCCGGTCGGGCTTTCAGGAGAGAGCCGGGCGGCGCTCGGTGCTGCTCGAGGTATCGGGCGGGATAACCCTCGAAAACGTCGCAGACTATGCTGCTACAGGCGTCGATATAATCTCTGTAGGGGCGATTACGCATTCCGCCCCCGCATTGGATATTGGCTTGGATCTGGAAGATATTGTAGCACGATCAGAGATGGCGTCTCAGGTACCGGCAGATGGCGGCATTGGCGATGGAGAAGGTCGGTGATGGATGTGGGTAAGGCCAGGGATCCTATGGATAGCTCTGCCGCTGGTAGGGCTCTGCTGGCGATAGATGTCGGGAATACGAACACGGTGATAGGGCTGTTCGAGAGGGAGGAGGCTACGCCCGGGTCGAGCGCTGATGAGCTCGCACCGCAGAGCCTTCCCGGAGGTAGCCTCTCTGGCGTAGGCGGCCAGATGCATCGGAGTACGATAGCACCTGAGCCGCCAGGTCTCATATCTCACTGGAGGATCGCAACTGTCGGGGATAGGACTGCTCACGACTACGCGTTGGTGATAGCCGGTCTCCTGCAGCTCGATGGCTACAGTCTCGAACGGGACGTGAGTGGGGTCGCAGTGACCTCGTCGGTTCCAGTGGCTACAGCAGCGCTCAGAGAGCTGGCGAGCCAACGGTTCTCGATGCCGTTCGTGGTGCTGGGGCCAGGGGTCCCCAGTGGGATAGAGATCGCCTACGACAACCCGAAGGAGGTGGGTGCCGACAGGGTGGCCAACGCCGCCGGAGCCTTCGATCGCTATGGGGGACCTGTCATAGTGGTGGATCTCGGCACCGCAACGACCTTCGACGCGATCACGGCGAAGGGGGAGTACCTGGGTGGCGCCATAGTTCCTGGCGTCGAGATCAGCATGGACGCCCTCTTCGTGCATGCTGCCGCGCTCCGCAGGGTGGATCTGGTGTCGCCAGAGCGTGCAATCGGCCGCTCCACCGCGGAGTCGTTGCAGTCCGGGACGGTGTTCGGCTTCGCCGCCCAGGTGGACGGGCTCGCCTGCCGGATCGAGGAGGAGCTCGGAGGCTCCACGGTGGTTGCCACAGGTGGGCTCGCCCCGGTTATAGCTCCCTCGTCGAGGCGCGTGGACTGGGTGGATCCATGGCTTACGCTTCACGGGCTGCACCTCATCTACGAGCTGAATGCAGGAGCAGCGTGACGGACACGGGGCTCCCCTCTGGACCCGCGGTGCCATATTCTTTCGCGCGAACTGCCACTGCCTCCGAGCTTGCCGCAGGTTACGAGCAGGTTGCGGCCGGGGAGGGGACGGGGGAGGAGGTGTCGGTTGCCGGCCGCCTGATGCTGATCCGCCGTCAGGGGCGGTTGCTGTTTGCCACCCTCAGAGACTCGACGGGCACGATACAGCTGTTCGCGACAAGCGATCGCACACCGGAGCTCGCATCTCTGGCGAGGCTTAGTCTGGGGGACTGGGTGGGCGCTACTGGTGAGATCGTGCGCACGAAGCGCGGCGAGCTATCCGTGTTGGTCTCCTCTTGGGTGTTGCTGGCCCGTGCGAGGAGAGGCTTCGGTGACAAGTGGCGGGGTATCAGCGATGTAGAGACGCGTTATCGCCAGCGCGAGGCCGATCTGTGGGCGAACCCGTCTACGCGGTCCGTGTTCGTGCTGCGTAGCAAGATGATAAGTCTCATCAGATCCTGGCTCGAGGAGAGGGGATTCATGGAGGTCGAGACCCCGGTGCTGCACGCTGTCGCGGGAGGGGCTCTGGCGCGACCCTTCAGGACCCATCACAACGCTCTCGATCAGGACTTCTACCTGCGCATAGCCCCGGAGCTGTTCCTGAAGCGACTCGTAGTAGGGGGGTTCGAGAAAGTCTACGAGATAGGCAGAGTATTTCGTAATGAAGGAATCTCGCCGCGGCATAACCCTGAGTTCACGATCCTGGAGCTCTACGAAGCATATGCGGATTACCATGAGGCCATGGCATTGACGGAGGATCTGGTCTCCTACTTGGCTGTGTCGATCAGGGGGACAGCGACCATTGCCTACGATGGGCGGGAGCTGGACCTGTCGCCGCCATGGCGTCGTGCAACGATGGTGGACCTGGTGTCCGAGCGGGTAGGGGAGGATGCCAGTCTGGAGGTCGGTCGCGATGCGCTAAGCCTCATGGCATCGCGCAACGGGATAGAGGTCCTGGGGTCATGGGGTCCTGGTAAGATACTGCTTGAATGCTACGAGAAGCTGGTGGAGCCGGGGCTTTGGGGTCCTGTCTTCGTATGTGATTACCCCCTGGAGGTGTCTCCCCTGGCCAGGGCGCACAGGAGTCGCTCTGGCTACGTCGAGCGCTTCGAGGCCGTGGTCGCGGGCCGCGAGCTGGCGAACGCCTTCTCGGAGCTGGTCGATCCTGACGATCAGAGAGAGCGCTTCGAGGCTCAGCTCGCGGAGCGCCTATCCGGGGACGAGGAGGCCATGGCGGTCGACGAGGAGTACCTAAGGGCACTGGAGCATGGGTTGCCACCAACGGCGGGGCTCGGGATCGGGATAGATCGTCTGGCCATGATACTGGCCGGGGTGTCGAACATACGGGAGGTCGTCCTCTTCCCGACGCTCAGGCCATCCGCTGGCATGCCGGCACAGGATGTCGTGTCGTCTGAGGACGTGGGGGACTGATCTGGCGTGGCGCGTGCTTATGAAGGTGTCTGCTGGTCCGGCGCTTGAGAGGCCCGGCCTGCCACCTGGTGACGTGGCGTGGCGGGTGCTCATGAAGGTGTCTACGGCACCATGCCTAGACTTCGGGGAGTGACTCTGTGAGCCAGATGGCCAGGCGATCCAGTGCTTCGCCGAGTGGCCGGGCCTCCAGGCGGGAGGCGATGGAGCTGGCACGGCGCGCGTACTGCCTGCACTCTCGGACTGCTTCCCTGATCCCGCTGGAAGCCTGAATCGCGGCCCGGGCCTTGTCCCGCTCGGGCTCTGCGAGTGGCTGTCCCAACAGGGCTGACAGCTCGGGAGCGACCTCGGGGTCGGCCAGAGCGTAAAGCACCGGCAGGGTGTAGATGCCCTCCGCCAGGTCTTGGCCTGCAGGCTTGCCGAGCTCGGACTCGCCAGATGTGACGTCCAAGATGTCGTCCCTCACCTGGAAGGCCATCCCGAACTCCCTGCCGTAGCTGGTCAGCGCATCTATGTCGGTGCTGGATACGCCGCCGGTCAGGGCGCCGATCCGGCACGAGGTTCCCATCAGGGCGGCGGTCTTTCCCTCGATGGCCGCCCGGTACTGCTTTTTCGTTCGGGAGGCCTGGAAAGCGGTCTGGACCTCCTGTATCTGTCCCTGGCAAAGCGCTCCCAGGGTGGCTGCCAGCAGCCCGGCAATCTCTGCTCCAAGGGCTGCAGCGAGCTCGGCAGAGCGTGCGAGCAGGAAGTCGCCGGCAACTATTGCCACCAGATTTCCCCAGCGAGCGTTGACACTCGCTACGTTCCTGCGCACGACGGCCTCGTCCATGACGTCGTCGTGGTAAAGAGAGGCCAGGTGGACCAGCTCTACAGCTACCGCGCCCTGGATCTGATCAGCTCCCCGGGTGCTGGAGGGATCGAGGTTCCCGGCGGGACCAGCGCCCGCGCTGGCTGCCGCAAGTGCCAGGGCGGGACGCAGGCGCTTGCCTCCTGCCGCTATCAGGTGTGTGGTCACCTGGTCCAGGAAAGGGTCCCCCACCCTGACCGCTTCGTCGAGGCGGTCCTCCATGATGGCGAGGCTCTCTGCCAGGCCGGGAAGATCCAGCAGGTCTACGGGGTTCACCCTATAGACGTTAGGCGAAGGGTGAGACGCTGGCGACTCAGCGCTGGCGAGGCTCGGGATGGCGTGGCAGTGGCTGGGTATGTTGTGACGGTGGCTGGGGATCAGGGCCTCGCTTCCCAGCCCGCCTGCCGCCTGTTCTTGGCAGCAGGTGGGAGTGGTGCTCACTTCGTCCCATCTTGCAGGTACACTGGGAGAGTAAGTAAGAGGCACCTCTCAAGCGAACCGGTTGCCTTACCGAAGATAAGCCAGGGAAGAAGTTCTCCAGGCGTAGGGCTTCGGGACGCAGGGAGGCCGAACCTGGGTGACCAGGCTGGGCAGGGAACCTAGTACCGACAGAGTTACCGAGAGCATCGAAGGAGATGGGGCAGTGTTCGAACGCTTCACTGACAGAGCCCGGCGAGTCCTGGTCCTGGCACAGGAGGAGGCGCGCCTGCTGAACCACAGCTTCATCGGGACCGAGCATATACTGCTGGGCCTCATACATGAGGGTGAGGGTGTGGCGGCGAAGGCCCTGGAGGCGCTCGGGATATCGCTGGAGGCGGTGCGCGAGAAGGTCGAGGAGACCATAGGACCAGCGTCGTCTGCTCCTCCTGGCTCGCCTCCTTTCACGCCGCGAGCGAAAAGGGTGCTGGAGCTCTCTCTGAGGGAGGCGCTGCAGCTCGGCCACAGCTACATAGGGACAGAGCACATGCTGCTCGGCTTGGTCCGCGAGGGTGAGGGCGTGGCGGCCCAGGTGCTGGTTAGCCTGGGCGCAGATCTCCCACGTGTGCGCCAGCAGGTCATCCAGCTGCTGTCCGGCTACCAGGGCAAGGAGGCTGTCGGGGTCGGCCAGGGAGCGAGCGGAGGGGATGCTCCGAGTGGCTCACCGGTGCTCGACCAGTTCGGCAGGAACCTCACCGCCTTGGCGCGCAACCGTAAGCTCGATCCCGTGATCGGTCGTGAGCGGGAGATCGAGCGCGTGATGCAGGTCTTGTCTCGCCGGACGAAGAACAATCCGGTTCTCATAGGGGAGCCTGGCGTTGGCAAGACCGCCATAGTCGAAGGTCTCTCCCAGCGTATCGTGGCGGACGATGTGCCGGATACCCTTCGTGCAAAGCAGCTCTATACGCTGGATCTCGGTGCGCTCGTCGCCGGGAGCCGCTACCGTGGCGATTTCGAGGAGCGCCTGAAGAAGGTACTGAAGGAGATCCGCACGCGGGGCGACATCATCTTGTTCATAGATGAGCTTCACACCCTCGTGGGTGCTGGCGCTGCAGAGGGGGCCATAGATGCCGCTTCGATCCTGAAGCCCATGCTCGCGCGAGGAGAGCTGCAGACCATAGGGGCAACGACCCTGGACGAGTACAGGAAGCACCTGGAGAAGGACGCAGCTCTGGAGCGCCGCTTCCAACCGATAAAGGTCGAAGAGCCCTCGCTGGCACACACCATAGAGATCCTGAAAGGACTGCGTGACCGCTACGAGGCTCACCACTCGGTGACCATCACGGATCAGGCCCTGGTGGCAGCAGCGAACCTGGCGGACAGGTACATATCCGAGCGCTTCCTGCCTGACAAGGCCATCGACCTGATCGACGAAGCGGGGAGCCGCCTGCGAATAAGGCGGATGGGCAGTCCGCCTGAGTACCGGAAGCTGGAGCAGGAGCTCGAGAAGATCCGGAAGGACAAGGAGAGCGCGATAGAGAGGAATGACTTCGATCGTGCGAAAGCCCTGACCGAGCAGGAGAAGGAGCGCATGGACAAGAAGGCAGCCATGGAGTCGCAGTGGCGTGCCGAAGGTGTAGATCTCTACGACATAGTTGACGAGGAAGTCATAGCTGACGTTCTGGCGAACTGGACGGGTATTCCCGTGTACAAGCTCACGGAGGAAGAGACCGCCAAGCTGCTGAGAATGGAGGAAGAGCTCCATAAGCGAGTCGTTGGCCAGGAGCCGGCGATAAATGCTTTGTCGCGGGCGATTCGCAGGACGCGTGCTGGTCTGAAGGACCCGAAGCGTCCATCGGGGTCGTTCATCTTCCTCGGCCCGACCGGGGTTGGCAAGACAGAGCTGGCGAAGGCTCTGGCCGAGTTCCTTTTCGACGACGAGGATGCTCTGATCCAGTTGGACATGAGCGAGTACATGGAGAAGCATGCAGTGAGCCGCCTGGTCGGATCTCCCCCGGGATACGTAGGCTACGACGAGGGCGGGCAGCTCACAGAGGCTGTGCGTCGCAAGCCGTTCTCTGTCGTGTTGTTCGACGAGATCGAGAAGGCGCACCCGGATGTTTTCAACGCTCTGCTCCAGATCCTCGAGGACGGGCGTCTAACCGATGCCCAGGGCCGCACTGTCGATTTCAAGAACACCGTTCTCATCATGACGTCAAACCTGGGCACCGCGGAGCTGGGCAAGGCGTCGATGGGCTTCGCCAAGTCAGATGAGGCTGTTACGTACGAGCGTATGAAGGAGCGGCTGAACGACGCATTGAAGCAGCACTTCAAGCCGGAGTTCCTGAACCGTGTCGACGAGGTGATCGTGTTCCATGAGCTCTCGAGGGAGGAGGTGAGCGAGATCGTCGATCTAATGATGCGCCGTGTCGCCAACCAGCTCGAGGGCCAGGGAATAGGTCTCGTGTTGACGCCGGCTGCCCGGGCTCTCGTAGCCGACAAGGGCTATGACCGGCGCCTCGGTGCCAGGCCGTTGCGCAGGGCGATCCAGCAGCTCATCGAGGACCCGGTGTCCGAGCGGATTCTCTGGAAGGAGTTCCGAGTGGGTGAGACCGTCGTTGTCGATGCGGAGGATGGCGAGATCGTTTTCCACACGGTCGAAGGCTTCGATCCGCCCACGCCGGAGCTCGCGACGAGCGCGGGTCCAGCAGCACCTACCTCCTGAGGTGATGGCGCAAACACTGCCCACGCCGGAGCCCGCGACGAGCGCGGGTCCAGCAGCACCTACCCCCTGAGGTTCTTCCGTCCGGCCAGCTCGTGTCTTGGCGCGCGCGGCGGCGCTGGTGAGTTCGCGCTCGTCGTGGCTGCCAACTCCCGTCGCTGCTCACCGGGAACGGTGTCCCAGGCATGGCGTACGGTCTCGCTATGGCAAGTGTGAAGGACCGTCTGGGTTCGTACCGCTGTGGGGCGTGCGGATGGACGTCCGCTCAATGGGTGGGTCGATGCCTTTCCTGTTCCAGGTGGGACACTATGGGAGCGGTTCCCCTCCCCCGGATACCACTGCAGGTGGGGGCTGGCGAGAGCCGCTCGGCTCGTCTTGGACAGGGCTCGCCTGGTGCTTGGCTCGGCTACGGAGCCCCATTGGACCTGCTCGCGATAACAGCAGTGCCCGATAGCGCCATGGTGGCTATCGGAACAGGTCACGATGAGGTGGACAGGGTGCTTGGTGGTGGGTTCGTACCCGGTTCGGTGACCCTGCTCGGGGGAGAGCCTGGTGTCGGGAAGTCCACACTGGCCCACCAGGTAGCGAGCTCCATGGCGCTGTCAGGGCACCTCGTGGTCATGCACAGCGCTGAGGAGCCATTGGCGCAGGTGGCCAGGCGTGCCAGGCGCCTCGGACGGCTGAGCGACCGCTTGCTTCTGAGCGAGGGAGGAGATGTGCTGGCACTGTGTGCCTCCGTCTCGGCCATGGAGTACCCGCCGGCGCTGGTCGTCGTCGATTCGATACAGACTGTGGCAGATCCGAGGGTCGGTGCCGCGCCTGGGAGCGTCGGGCAAGTGCGCGCGTCGGCCTCGATACTAGCCGACCTGGCCAAGGGTCTCGGCATAGCGGTCCTACTGATCGGTCATGTCACGAAGGAAGGGAGCCTGGCAGGGCCGCGTACCCTGGAGCACTTGGTGGACACCGTGCTGTCGTTCGAGGGAGATCGTCATCACAGCCTCCGCTTCCTCAGAGCGTTGAAGCATCGCTTCGCCGCTACAGGGGAGCTGGGTCTGTTCGAGATAGGGACCGAGGGACTTCGCGAGGTGGAAGATCCAGGGCAGCTGCTCCTCGGGGATCGCCAGGAGGGAATGCCAGGAAGCATCGTCTTGCCAGTATTGCAGGGCAAGAGGGTCGTGCTCGTGGAGATGCAGGCCCTGGTCACACCTGCGGCCCAGGGCTCTCCCCGTCGCTCTGCCCAGGGGGTGGATTCTGCTCGCCTTGCCATGCTGCTCGCTGTGCTGGAGCAGCGGGCTGGCATCTCTCTCGCCGCCCATGACTGCTATGTGTCGGTCGCTGGTGGCATGGATGCCGGCGAGCCTGCTGCGGATCTTGCAATCGTCATGGCAGTGGTCTCTGCCCTTTACCGGCGGCCTTTACCAGCGCATCTGGTTGCGTTCGGAGAGTTGGGACTGGGTGGCGAGCTTCGCCAGGTGACACCTCTGACCGAGCGGCTGGACGAGGCAGCTCGCCTTGGCTTCAGCGAGGTCGTGCTCCCCGAGCGCAGCCTGGAGATCTCCGGTGCCGCCGGGCTCGGAGTTGGCGGAACTGGGTTCAGTACAGGTGCACAGATGGCTTTGAACGGTGCCAGCCGGAGGGGACCACTCCAGCTCAGAGGGGTTAGGGTTCTGGAGGAGGCGCTGGCCTCTTCGGGCCTGGGCGGTTAGGCTGGTGGATCGTGGCGCCGAATCGCAGCCCCGCCATGACCGAAGCACTCGAGCTACTGGCACCGGGGAAGATGCTGCGGGACGGCATAGACCGCATACTTCTTGCTAAGCGCGGGGCGCTGGTAGTGGTGGGCGACGGCCCCCATGTGCTATCGATCTGCACTGGCGGTTTCCTGCTCGATTCCGAGTTCACGCCCCAGCGTATGTCGGAGCTGGCCAAGATGGACGGTGCGATCGTGCTGACGCGCGACGCCAGCCGTATCGCCCGCGCGAACGTTCATCTCATGCCTGATCAGCGCGTGGCGACGACCGAGACAGGGACCAGGCACCGCACTGCAGAGCGGGTGGCGCGGTCCATCGACGTCCCTACGATATCGGTCTCCGCTGCCATGTCGATCGTAACTGTGTATCGCCATACCAGTAAACACGTTCTGCATTCGACATCCTGGCTTATCGACAGGGCCTCTCAGGCCATGCAGGCGGTCGAGCGCTTCAAGCATCGTATGGACCTCGCCATGGCAAGCCTGTCGGGTCTCGAAGTGGAAGACAGCGTCACGATCCGAGATGTGGCGGGGACCATCCAGCCGGTGGAGATGGTTGGCAGGATCGCAGAAGAGGTGGAGGACTACCTGGCCGAGCTGGGCGATGATGGCCGTCTCCTGCGCTTGCAGCTTGGTGAGCTCTTGGACGGTGTGGACATCGATCGCCGGCTGCTAATACGAGATTATCGGGCTGGCGACGAGGACACTGACAAGGTGTGCCAGGACCTCGGCGCGCTGGCGCCTGAAGACCTGTTGGATCTACGAGTTCTTGCCAAGACGCTCGGACTGCCGTCAGATCTCGATCAGCCGATCGAACCCCGGGGGTACCGGATGCTTCACAGGGTACCGAGGTTCCCGGAGCCTCTTATCGAGCGGATCGTCGACAGGTTTGGTACCCTGCAGGGAATCATGCGTGCCACTACTGGTGATCTGGAGAAGGTGGGAGGCGTGGGCACGTCGCGGGCAAGGTCGGTCAAGGATGGCTTGGCACGGCTGACCGAGGTGAGCATCCTGGACAGGTACACTTGATATGGAGAGAGCTGGGGATAGGTGATGCCAGCCAAGACGCAGGAGGTTCCTAGCCAAGTGGACGGTACGAAGCCAGGTTTGACGTTTGACGTCGGTGACAAGGTCGTCTATCCACACCATGGAGCCGCGATCGTCGAGAGGCGAGAGCAGCGGGAGGCATTCGGCCAGGTGCGGGAGTACCTGGTTCTGCGGCTGGCTTATGGTGACCTCACCCTCATGGTGCCATGCGAGAACACGGATGAAGTGGGACTGCGCGAAGTAATAAACGACGAGGAGGTCGAGGAGGTATTCGCTGTCCTTCGCAAGAAGGAAGCACGCATGCCGACCAACTGGTCTCGCCGTTACAAGAACCACGTCGAGAAGCTGAAGTCTGGGGACATCTACCAGGTGGCAGAGGTAGTGCGTAATCTATCTATACGCGATAAGGATAAGGGGCTCTCGGCAGGTGAGAAGCGAATGCTCGCGCGTGCCCGTCAGATCCTGGTATCCGAGCTCACGTTTGCCATAGGTGTCGACGAGGAGGCAGCGGAGAAGAAGCTCGACGAGGTGCTTCCCTGACATCAGCTACCCCTGGTGGATCACAGGACGGCTGCTCCGGCGGTGGGCAGCCATCCCCAGGGCGGTCGATCACCAGCGAGGAATCCAATGAGGGCAGCCTGAATGTATGGGCCGTCGTCGTAGCCGGGGGGAGGGGCGAGCGTTTCGGGGCCATGAAGCAGTTCGCTCAGCTCGGGGGTCGCACCGTGCTCGACTGGTCGGTAGCTGCCGCGGCATCCGTAGCCGAGGCCGTAGTCCTGGTGCTTCCTGGTGACGTTATCTCCGGGATCGAGGCAGGGGAGCCTGCCTCTCTCGGCGCTCGGGTGCGGGAGCTATTGCGGGACCCGCTGGTACGTGGGGTCGTCAGTGGTGGAGCCACGCGCTCCGCTTCGGTGAGGGCTGGTCTCGAGCTGGTTCCAGACGATGTTCAGATCGTAGTGATCCACGACGCAGCCCGGCCCCTGGCGGACGCTGCCCTGTTCCACTCCGTAGTACGGGCAGTCGAAGCCGGCGCCGGTGCAGCCGTCCCCCTGCTGGCGCCGAGCGACACCGTGAAGGAGGTAGATGGAGGTCGTGTGGTGCGCACGCTTGACAGGTCGAAGCTCGGACTGGCGCAGACACCGCAGGCGTTCCGGACCTCGGTCCTGCGAAACGCTCACCAGAGTGGACCCGATGCCACCGATGACGCGGCGCTCTGCGAGGCAATGGGAGCCTCGGTGGTAGTGGTGGAAGGCCGCCCGGAGAATCTGAAGATCACAGACGCCCGAGACCTGGAGCTGGCGAGTGCGCTACTTGGAATGCGGGTTGCTTCCACGGGAGGTCACCCGGCACGAGCCCCTGCCCCTGTTGCACTGGGGGCTTCAGGGAGTTCTGAGCGTATGGTGGCTGATGCTCCTGTACGCAATGGTGCGGATGACGAGCTCCTGGCCCTGGTGCGTACTGGGCTGGGTGTGGATATCCATCGACTCTCCAGCGATGCCAGGCGCCCGCTCGTTCTTGGTGGCGTGGAGGTGGCTTCGGGCTTCGGCCTGGTCGGCCACAGTGATGCCGACGTTGTCGTTCACGCTCTCGCTGACGCGCTATTAGGTGCGGCCCGCCTGGGAGACCTCGGAAGGCATTTCCCCGATACCGATCCGGCATGGAAAGGCGTAGACAGCATGGTGCTGCTCAGGCACGTGGTCGAGCTCGTTGCCGGAGAGGGATTCGTCCTGGCCAATGGCGACTGTACCGTGATAGCACAGCGCCCCCGCCTCGCCTCCTACATGCCGGAGATGGCCGAGCGCCTGACGGAGGCTGCACGCGGCCCCGTATCCGTGAAGGCCACCACCCCCGAGGGTATGGGTCCTCTCGGGGGTGGTGAAGGGATAGCCTGCCTTGCCGTGGTGACGCTTGTACCGAGACGAGGCAGATGAAGATCGGTACGTGCTAGCTGAAGATCGGCGGGACGATCGTGCATTTCGGGCGATAGCTACGGGAGTCAGGGCCCAGGATGTTCATTATGAGCTGCATGGCTACGGGGTCATAGATGATGCCCAGGTGCTCCGTGTAGTCGGTGGCACAGTAGTTCTGGAGAGTTATGTTCCAGACGTTCGGCGCGCTTGGAAGGAACGCAGAGGTATAGGGTGTCACCACCTCATCGTACTTAGACTCTATCACCGCGTAGGTGACACTTGGCACGATGCCGCCTCCCGCGTTCAGCGTCTTCAGGAAGGCGGACCCAGCTTCCTGCTCCGTGCAGGCGGTGCACCCGAGGGCAGAGAAGTTCAGGAGCCCGTAGCGCTGGAAGAGGTCTGCGATGCTCAGTAAGCCGTCTACCGTGGTCCCATGGTTAGAGGGTGCCAGACCGATCAGGATATGGACCTTCGTGGCGCCTCCCAGGAAATCTATATAGTACCTGGGCATCATGCCGCCCTGGGAGTGTCCCACGATGTCCACCTTCTTGGCGCCCGTCGCCGCCAGCACCTTCGTCACGAACTGGCCCAGCTGTGCTGCCGACTGGGCGATAGGAGCGAGCCCGTAGAACCGCCCGAAGGTGGAGCTGGTGGCGCCATAGTTCAGTGCGTACACGCAGTATCCGGCGTCTGCCAGCTCTGGGGAAAGGGTCTGCCAGCTGAAGGCCATGTTCGCGAAGGTTCCGTGGACGAGTACTACGGGATAGGGATGTGCCGCTGATGGCTTGCAAGACCAGATGTCTGCGCCGGGCGGCGTGGACTGCGGGGCAACGAGCTCTTCCTCGTAACCGTTGTAGACGTTCCCGATAGGATAGTGGGGAGTCGTGCTTGCCGTCGTGCTGGTGCTGGTGCCAGCTGGCGCTGGGGCGGTCGGAGACGGCAGTACACAGGCTGAGCTCAGAAGAGCTACCGCAGAGATGGCGACGAACGCTCTTATCGCGAGCTGGCGTTGCTGATGCAACAGATGCCCCCTTCCCCTAGCCGTGCATCACCTTCGTTCCCGAGGTGGCTACCTACGGCGTTCCTGCCCGCAGGCTGCGAGTCACCTGGCCACACAGCACGATGGCCCCAGTCGCCTCGTGACGACACTATACCACGCCAGGCAGCGTGGTACAAGGCTCGGGCCTACCTGGCGGGAACGTTAGCCTGGTGCCTCGCGTCCAGTAGCTGATGGTTCTGGGCCGCCCAGCGACAGGTTCGGGCAGGGATTAGGGTTGCTCTGTGACAGTTGGCCTGACGCGTAGGATTCCCAGGAAAGCTTTATCGATCGCACTGATATCTGTGGGTCTGTTGGCGGCGGCCTGTGGCAGCACCAGCGTGTCCTCGGCCAAGAGCCTGCCGTCAGCGCCTGTCCTGGCTGCGCTGAAGGCGAGCCTGGGCAAGCAGACCAGCGTGCATTTCGTAGTGACAGCGAAGCAGGCTGTCAGCTCGTCTATAGAGAGCGTCGTTGGCGACTTCGGGATCGCGAGTGGGGAAGAAAGGGTAACCCAGGGGAAAGCTACCCTGGCTGTGAAGCTCACTCCCTCGGACGCCTATCTCGCGGGTAGCTCGTTGGGACTAACGCAGCTCGTGGGTCTTACCACCAAGGAAGCAGCGAAGGTGGGAGCTCGCTGGCTCCTGATCAGCTCGAGTTCGAGCCCGTACAGCTCCCTCAAGGACTCAGTCACAGTCGGGGGAATAGCCGGCCAGCTCCCCGCAGCTAAGTCCACCAAGGCTATAAGCAATGTGGTCAACGGCTCCAGGGAGGATGTTCTGGAGTGGTCCTCGCCTGCCACAAAGTCTTCACCGAAGCTCACGAGCAGCCTGACCATTGCCAACTCGCTGCCGGTCAGGGAGACCTCGAAGAGCTCCGCCGGATCTGTCACCGAGGGCTTCTCCAGGTGGGGTGAGGCGGTGCACGTGACTGCCCCACCGTCTTCGGAGACTATCCCCTATACGGCGGTCACGGGCTGATTGCATCGGACGTGGGGAGGTTGCTGCTCTCGTAGCGACGCCTGTTCTGGCGATCTTCGCATCAGGCTCCGAGCTACCGGTGCGGGAGATCCCGGGCTGCCAGCGATCTGAACGACCAGCGATCTGAACGATAGGTTGTCACACTGCTTTTCGGTAACGCAGGACCGCGATTGGCACGCTGACGGCCACGATTCCCGAGAGCCAGGCAAGGGTTTCCCAGAGCTGTCCCGCCACTGGCCCGCCTGAGATAAGGGCGCGCAGGACGTCCACCGTATGCGTTACCGGGTCGGCCTTGGCAAATGCCTGGAGCCATCCCGGCAGGAAGCTGATAGGCAAGAACGCTGAGCTCACGAAGGTGAGCGGCAGGACCCACACGAAGCTGGCTGCCTGGCTCGACTCCACGTCACCGGCGATGAGCCCGATCACGGCTGATACCCAGGAGAATGCCAGTCCAAAGAGCACGAGGATCCCGAGTGCCGCTGCTACAGAGAGGGGTCCCTCGTGGATTCGAAATCCCAGTAGTAGCCCGACGCCCGTCACGAGGAGCACGACTCCGACATTGCGAACGACGTCTGACAGGGTGCGACCTGCCAGGACGGCTGAACGGGCGATAGGTAGCGATCGGAACCGTTGGACAATCCCCGTGGTGAGGTCCTGAGCAAGACCGATACCTGTCTGGGTGGATCCGAACAGGACCGCCTGGACGAAGATGCCGGGCATCAGAAAGTCCACATAGTTGTGAACCTCCAGCTTCATCACCCCGCCGAATACGTATATGAACAGAAGCACGAGCATTATGGGTTCGATTGTCGAGGTTGCGAGCAGGTTCGGCAGGCGCAAGTAGCGAAGAAGGTTCCGCTTGCAGATAACGATATAGTCTACCATCCACCCTATTCGCAAGATCCTGCCGGTCGGGCCGCTGCCTGCTGCGTTTGGAGGTGCACCTTCGCTAGTGCGGGTGGTGTTGCCAGGGCTCCTCTCGCCTTCATCGCACTCGTAGGCATCGCCCCCGCCGGTAGCTGCGGGGGCACCTGTGAGCTTGAGGAACACATCATCTAGAGTCGGCTTATGCAGGACCACATCGCTCAGTTCGATGTGCTCTACATCCAGACGGCGGATCGCCTCCACCAGGGTGGAAGTTCCTCCTGGAATGTCCATCCTGAGCCGTGCCACGGATGGGTCGATCTGAAGAGCCCCTGGATTTAGCTGCGAAAGCGCTTTCTGCGCGGCAGGAATATCGGTTCGGTGTCGGAGCGTCACCTCGAGCACTTCCTCTCCGAGGGAGCGCTTGAGGTCGTCAGGGCTCCCCGAGGCTATTACCCTTCCATGATCGATGACGGCGATCGAATCCGACAGCCGGTCAGCTTCCTCGAGGTATTGGGTTGTGAGCAGGAGCGTGACCCCTTCTTCTACCAGGCCCTCGATTACCTCCCACAGTCCCTCACGCGCGCGAGGGTCGAGGCCCGTAGTCGGTTCATCCAGGAAAAGGACTCGTGGCCGGCCGATCAGACTTGATGCCAAGTCCAGGCGCCGGCGCATCCCGCCAGAGTATGTCTTGGTAGAACGATTTGCTGCCCAAGAGAGATCAAAGCGCTCCAATAGGTCATCAGCTCGCTGGCGAGCTGATGACGAGGGTAGGTGGTACAGTCGCCCAACCATTACGAGATTCTCTCGTCCGGTCAGGTGGGCATCGAGTGCTACCTCCTGCCCGGCAAGTCCTATGGCCCTTCGGAGGGACTTTGCCTGCCGGATGGCGTCGAAGCCCGCGATCTTGACGCTGCCCGAATCGGGCTTGACCAGCGTTGCAAGGATGCGCACCGTGGTGGTTTTCCCTGCCCCGTTAGGTCCGAGCAGGCTTAGGACGCTGCCCTGCGGAACTTCCAGGTCGATCCCGTCAACAGCTACCACCTTCCCGAACGTCTTGCGAAGCCCGGTGACCGCGACCATAGGATCCCCACTTGAAGAGACCAGGGCGCCAGGTTCCAGGAGTGCAGGCGATGTCGGCATCGGAAGCTCAGCAGTTCCCGACTAGCGCGTGGTCGCCAGTATCTGGCACGTAGGGGCACGTCGGATCTTCGCCGAGTGGATCTCCGCTACGCGCGAAGGCTTGCGCTCGTGAGCCACCACACAGGGAACGGAATTCGCAGCGGCCGCACCGCCCCCGGAGCCGCTCGGGATCCCGTATGGCACGCAAGAGAGGGGAGGAAGCATATATGTCAGTGAGCGGCCGTTCCCGAACGTTGCCAACGATGATCGGCAGGAAGCCGCTCGGTTGGACATCGCCACGCCGGGAGATGAATACCACTCCTCGGGCGTCACTAACGGCAAGGGGTGGCCGCTTGACGTCTGGTTGGCGTAGTGCGGAGCCCTGGATCAGAAGACGCCGGAACTGTGGAGCCTCCGTCGTCTTGAGGGGAATGTTCCTTCCCAGATCTCGGAGCGCTCCCAACGTTCGCTCGGTATCGTTGGCGGAAAGTGCGGCAATGTCCCGCCCGCGTCCAACGGGCACCATGAAGAATACGCTCCAGAGCCCTACGGCCATCGAAGAAACCAGCTCGGATATACCCGTCAGCTCAGTTAGGTTGTCACGGCAAAGGGTAGTGTTCACCTGGAGATGCACCCCGGCAGCCTTCGCTGCTCGGCAGGCAGTCAGTGTCCACTCGAAGGAACCTGGGGTCCTGCGGAAAGCGTCATGGGACTCCATGGTCGCTCCGTCGAGCGACAGGGAGACAGCTACCGCTCCTGCCTCGCGCAGGGAAGCCAATCTAGCCGCAGTTCTCGGTGTAGCTGCAGGCGAGACGGCCATCCGAAGGCCGCGACTCGCCCCGTGCCTCACGATCGTCAATATGTCATCCCGCTCTAATGGATCTCCGCCCGTCAGGACCACGATGGGACGAGGTGGGCCCAGTCCTGCCAGATCGTCCAGCACTGTGGTCACCTCTCTCGTAGAGAGCTCGTCGGGCTCACGCTGTGGCCCTGCTTCAGCTCTGCAGTGCCGGCAAGCCAGACTGCATGCTTTCGTAAGTTCGAATAGCACCAGAAACGGGCGCTGCCCGACATCGAAGTGAAGCTGCCGGATCAAGCCAATGGCCTCCTAACTCATCCCTGCATCCAGGTGTGGCCATAGGACTGATCTCTCCCCCTGCCACACCTGATTCCCGTTTATCCATCATGCGGCGCTCATAGCTTTCATGCCAGAGTCGAAGGTCCCGAAATGCTGGTGCATCTGAGATTTCCCGGGCCTGGGTCATTCGACTCGGGTGCTCTCGCCATCCTTCTGGGGCCTTCCCCCTGGAGTGCCGCCCTCTGTCCTCGCCGGGCGGGATTCGCGGATGCTCCTCCAGCAGTTCGCTGCAGCGCCGAAGGGCCTCCTGCACACCGGCAACGAGTCATGGCCGCAGTGCGCAGGGACCAAAGCCTCTGGTCGCAGAAGCTTCCATGGAGCAAGATGAGACTCAGATACACCTACAATCGTCTACGGATGGTAAGGTAAGGCTACTAGCACCCAGGAGGTCGTTGGTGAGCATAAGCGTCTTTCTTTTGGACGATCACCAGGTTGTTCGTGATGGCCTCCGGCTGCTACTCGAAGCCGACGGAGACATCGTAGTCGTAGGTGACGCCGGGAGCGCTGGCGAGGCGTTGGAGCGCATACCGGCGGTTCGACCTGATGTAGCTGTGCTGGATGTTCAACTCCCTGACGGCGACGGGGTAGAGGTGTGTCGTGAGATTAGATCAAGCCTGCCGGAGGTGGCGTGCTTGATCCTTACCAGCTTCGCCGACGACGAGGCGTTGCTGGCGGCCGTCGTTGCGGGTGCCGCGGGTTACGTGCTGAAGCAGATCCGGGGAAACGACCTGGTAAATGCCGTGCGGAGGGCAGCAGCAGGCGAGTCGTTACTCGACCAGCAGCTGGTTCAGCGCGTCGTGAGCCGGCTCAGGTCAGGGGCGCAGGAGGATTCCCGGCTTGCCAGCCTGACGCCTCGAGAGCGGAGCGTCCTGGAGCTGCTGGCCGGGGGCCTCACGAACCGCCAGATAGGCGAGGAGATGGGCGTTACGGAGAAGACGGTGAAGAACTACGTGTCGAATGTGTTGACGAAGCTGGGTATGCGGCGGCGGACGGAGGCAGCTGTCTTCGCGGCGCGCCTGGCAGACTCGCCGCTAAAGGCTGAGAATGCACAACGAGGCGCTCGGTGGTGATGCGGTGAACCGTTAGCAGTTGGCAACCCTCTGGCATAAGTCATGCCAGGGAACACGGTTCGTTGGTGCCGGTGGCGGGAGTGCAGAGATCAGGACGCGCCACGTGGTGATTCTCAGTCGATAGGCACATGCCAGACCAGTATCGCTCCGCCCTCTGGTCGGTGGCCGATTGTGCATTCTCCCTTGAGTGTTCGTGCCCTTGCGCTGAGATTTCTGAGTCCATATCCTGTTGTAGCCCGTTCCAATGCAGCGCCGTCTATGCCTTTGCCGTTGTCAGAGACCGTTAGCGTGACTTCCCCGGCCACCTCGAGCCTTACCAGGGTCCACGTGGCATTCGCATGTTTTGCGACGTTGCTGAGCGCTTCGCTCAGCGAGGGAATGAGCTCCGCCACCACGCGATCTGGAACGCCTGTGTCTACGGGCCCGTGGAAATGAACATGCGGCATGAACCCAAGAGCTTCGGCAGCTTTTGCCGCAAGATCGAGGATCTGCTTGCGCAGGGTTAACCCGGCTCCGGCCTGGAGAGCGAAGATCGTGCTTCTCAGGCTTCTTACGACCTCGTCCAAATCGTCTATTGCTCTTTCGATGCGGCCGCGCGTCATGGGGTCATTCACCCTGGTGGCAGCGGCTTGCAGTCCCATTCCCGTAGCGAACAGGCGCTGGATCACAGTGTCGTGGAGGTCACGGGCGATACGTTCCCTGTCACGGGCGAGCCTGAGCTCGCTCACCTCGCGAACGAAGGCTATTACGTATGGTTCGCCTCCGAGTGTTATTGGGCTAAGACTGATATCGAGACCAACTTCTGCCCCGTCCCCTCTGAGGCCCCATAGCTCCAGTCCTGTGCCCATCGGGCGGGGTCGGGTGTCGGCGAGGTAAGATACACGTAGGCGCTTGTGGGACGAGCGTTGCGGCTCGGGAACAAGCTCTTCGACCATCATGTTGACCATGGTGCACGGCTTGTAGCCGAATATCTCGCCTGCCTGGCGGTTGGCGTACCTTATCCTGCCGTCGCCTGCGACGATGAGTATTCCATCGGGCGCGGATTCGACGAACTCGTGCAGCCAGAGTGGATCTCTCCAGGGCTCGTCCAGGTGCACAGTGGAACGGGACTCTACCTCATGATCGGTAATGGACTCCTCCGACGAATGACCGTCACCGTCGCCGGGCTGGTCGGTGCAGTTGCCCAGATGGCTGGCCTCCTTGCCGGGCTGGCTGCTGCCGTTGCCTGGATGGTGATCCGTAAAGGGGCTATCTGAGCTCGGTGAGTCCCAGACGCGATGTCCCGACGACACGACTCAAGTGTAGCGTTTTACTACACATGGTAGGTAACGGTTCGTGAGGCAGCATTGCGCTGACGCGAAGGCACCAGCCACTCATCCGCTGCTTTCTGGTAGATGGGCCGGCGTGCTTGCCCGCCTACCAGCTATAGGGATCCGGTGGATGTCAGGGGAAGGCCACCCGCCCTTGCATGAAGACGCCGTTGTGTATGAGGAATTCCCGGATGCGATTTCCCGCTACGATGGCATCTCGACCTCGAAGTCCTCGCTCCGCGGCCCAGGCGTCGATCTGCTGGTCGATCTCCCGACGGCCCTTTGCGCTGAGGGCGAGATCTCCCTGCTTCGTGGTCCTCACACATCGCTCCACCAATTCGTCCGGTCCCTCCGCACCAGCGAACGCGATGAATGATTCAAGCGTTCCCGTCAGAGCCTCGGCTTCTCCCGCTCGAGCCGGGTCGTTTGCGCCGAGCGCACTCAGCCACCGTGTGAGCGATGCCGGAGTGCCTGGTGCCGCATGAGCGGGAATGTCCTCCTGGCGCGCCGACCCTTCCGGAAGACCAAACATCCGCGCTATCATCTGGACTTCCTTCTCTCTCCAGGGGAGGGGACCTGGTTCCTGGATCAGGCCTTCTGAGCGCAGGCGGCTCGTAGTAGCCGGGTCGTCTTCCCATGGTGTATTGCAATTACCCTCGAAGAATAGCGCGCCAAGAGGCTGTCGTGGCCGCTGGCCTCCGGCCTCGGGCTCCTCCATCGGGTACCCTACCAGCTGCAGCCAGACAGGGATCCAGGTGTCCGGGACACCGAAGATAGCCTTTACCTTGTCTGGTGCCGTGAAGGCATGGAGACATGTTCCCAGCCCTTCATCTACGGCAGCATTCAGTGCGTTGCAAATCGCGATACCAGTCTCGGTAGCACCCATGAATACCAGAGCATTCGGATCTTTGGCTATGGGGGCCAGGACCTGAGGCCATAGGAACTCTTCCACGTAGGCGTCAGACCATCCATGAGCTGCCGGCAATGCATTCTGCGCTACCAACTCCTTCAGTCGATCCTGGGTTCCGCTGGGGTAGTTGAGGTCGAAGTACCAGAATATGAACACGGGCGCGAGGTCGAGGTCAACTGAAGTGGTCGGGTTGCGGAGCGCTTCACGTACTTCGTCCGGCAGATCATCCCGGTATACGACCAGCGCTCTGGGATAGTCAGCATTCATCGAGCGAGATGCCCGATTCGCTGCCTCGAGGATGGTTTGGATCTTCGAACGGTCTACGGGCCTCCATGGCTTGAACCAGCGTATGGATCTGCGTGTGCCAACAACTCGTTTGAATTCCATTCCTGTCTTCTCCTGTTCGTATTAGGTGCCAGAGCTGAGTATTGGGTGCCAGAGATGAACAGTATGTCCACTGCTGGTCCACCGCCAGCCGCCCAACCCATCCCAGGGGTAAAACGCGAGGGTCTAGGCGATAGGTACGTAGCTAGCGCTCGAGTATGGTAACTACCATTGCGGCGGCATCAGTTCCAAGGAAGCCGCCTCCGTTCTCTGCCAGCGCGATTCTCGCACCGTCAACCTGACGTGCGCCGCAACGGCCTCGAAGCTGGTCGGCGAGCTCTACAAGCTGAGCGCAGCCCGTAGCTCCAATCGGATGGCCGCGGCATAGCAATCCACCACTTGGGTTAACTGGCAAGCGACCCCCTATCCCCGTTTCCCCGGCGCCCAGCAGCTTCGGCGCTTCACCGGTTGCACACAGCCCGATCTCTTCCATCGTTGCGAGCTCAGCAGGAGCAGCTGCATCATGCAGCTCCACGACATCGATGTCAGAGGGGCCGATGCCAGCAGACTCGAAAGCCAGATGGGCGGCCCGTGCGGCTACCCCAGGCTCGTCTATCTTACGCTCACGTCCAGACAGAAGAACGCAAGAGCGGATCCGAACCGGATTCAGATCATGGCGCCTGATCCATTCCTCGGAGGCCACTACGATTGCCGCAGCGCCATCTCCGATGGGAGCACACATGAACAAAGTGAGTGGGCCTGCGATTGCACGGCTCGCCAAGACATCATCAATCGTGACTTCGTCACGAAACTGTGCCTTCGGGTTCAGAGAAGCGTTGTGACGAGCTTTAACCACTACGCGAGCGAAGTCTTCTTGCGTGGCGCCGCTCAACCTCATGTACTCTTCGGCCCACGCAGCATAGATATCCATAAATGGTGAGTGGCCCTTGCCCTCGTTCTTCTCGGAGCTGCGAGACTGGCCGTCGTGATCCTTCGGTGATGAGCTCTTGAGAGCAGCCATCAGGTCCTGGACCATGAGCAGGTCGACCGCTGCACCGAGGGCCCCGAATGATTTAGCTTTGTCGGGGTGGGAAAGCTTCTCGGCTCCAACGGCAAGCGCCACCTCAGCTTCGCCGGAAGCCACTGCCATGCGCGCGAGGTAGAAAGCTGTCGAGCTCGACGCGCATGCGTTTTCCACATTGACAATAGGTGTCCCGAGCAGGTTGCTCGTTCGTAATGCCACCTGTCCTCTTATCATTTCCTGCCCTGTAATGATGCCTGCTGCGCCATTGCCGAAATACGCAATATCGACATCAGAAGCAGTTATCTTCGCATCTGACATGGCTTCCCCTACGGCTTGCTCGCTAAGGGAACGGATGGTTGAGTCCGGGAACTTTCCGAAGTGGCTCATACCGGTGCCTGCTATGAAGACCTCGCGCATC
>DAHXND010000216.1 GCA_027366675.1 Acidimicrobiales bacterium | reverse complement strand
AGCCTGCCACGAGCAAGTATCTGACCAGCATCCATGTCCACCTCCCGGCCGAGTGCCCGTGCCAAGAGGCGAATCGCCATACCTACGCCGGCAAGCGGGATACCCATATCTCGCTCCGAGATCGCGGCTGCCGGCGAGGATAGATCCTGAGGTCTGGCTGCCAGCTCGAAGCGCTCACCCGAGACGGCCAGCTCAACGCGCTCACCCGAAACGGTAAGGCTAAGGCCATCGCCCCGCCCAGAAGGACAGTCCCCGACGTTCGCACCCAGCAGAGCGAGGAGCTCCAGGGCGTGAAGAACAGCAGGGTGATCCCCGCTGGCCCCTGCGCTGCATCCAGCCAGTGGCAGCGGCCAGGTGCTCGGCAGCGGCACGGAGCGACCAGGCGGCCCCGGAACCGCGCGTCTCACGGCAGTGGATGATCGCGGAAGAAGCGAGCGGCGAGGGGGCCATTCCACTCGGGATCTGCATAACCGCTCTCGTAGCATGACTGGAGGTGCGCCAGCCAAGCGCGGCTGGCGTCGAAGCCTCCCCGCCGATTCCTCGCATGCCACGCTCTCTCGTGCTCTACCATAATGCCGTCCAGACGATCCCGCAGCAGGGTCCTGGCGGGCGGGGTCACCGACCCTAGCTGGCCATCCCCCTTCAGTCGCTCCTGGTGGTCCGCCACGAGCAGGGCAACCAATTCTGTCGCATAGGCAACCTCGGAGAGCAGTACACCACCATCTGCCCTACTGGACCTGCCTCCCGCGAATGACCGAGCCTCGGCGGCCAGGGTCTCTGCGATGCGAGCCAGGTGCTCGGGCGTCATCCCCGAGGTAAGGCCAACACCCGAGGCAAGCTGCGGGTAGTAGCAGTTCATCACGAGCCCGCTCATGTTCGGAAGCTCCAGTGGCAGCTCCCGATACAGGTTGCCGAGACCCAGGATCGCGCTCCCCATACGGTTCGCCTCATCGAGGAACACCTGGCAATCCAGAGCTCGCGCCAGCGACTGCACGTCGAACCCGGCGTTCGTCTCTACGCACCAGGCGCACGCCATGGCGAAGGCCAGGCCCGGCTCCGCTACGGCAAGTGGCTGCAGGTACCCGCAGTCTCCCCACTCCGTCGCCAGATATCCCTCGCATCCGTGCTCGATCGCCGCTCTGGCTCCAGAGGCGCAGTTGCCCATCATGTTCGCAGACCTTCCGAGGACAGACAGCCACGACGACGTGCCCACGCATACCCAGGACGCCTGACCCGCCTCACTCAGCCGTCCCAGGCGCTCTTCCCAGGGATGGTTGTGCTCGTATCCCCACTCGCCCACCACCACTCCATCCGCAAGCTTGGGAATGAGCTCCGGGTGCAATGCCAGCACGTCACCCCACACGAGAAGCCTCCTGCCAGAGAGGGAATCGATACCTCGGAGACGGGAAAGCCACCGCAGCCACTCTGCAGGATCGCCAGCCTGCAGCTCCCATGGTTCGTCCAACCCGATGTTCACGAGCGGTGCGTCGAAGTGTCCCGCCAGCTCGGAGAGCAACTCGGAGACGAGTGCGAACGCATCTTCGTTGCGCGGGTCGAGAGTGCTCGGGGAGCGCGGCAATCCGAAGAAGTCCCTGAATCCCCCCGGGGCGAGCGCGAGCTTACGGTAGCGCTCATGGCACAGCCATCTCTCCATATGCCCGAGGGTGTTCTGGTTCGCTACCAGATCTATATGCAGCTCTGCACAATGGCGGCCAAGGTCACCTATGTCGTCCGCGTCGAGCGGGCTCGCCTCCTCCCACACCGTCCGATGCCCTGGATAAGCGAACGTGTGCTCCATGTAGAGCTCGACGTGATTACATCGCCATGCTGCAAGCCGGTCCAGCAGCCCATGCAGAGTCTCCATCGTAGGCACCTTGTCGCGCGATAGATCGAGCATGACCCCCCTGACGGCGATATCCGGCCAGTCCTCTATCGTGCCCTCCGGAAGCCGGTCGGCGGGGCTGGCTC